>NZ_JBIAIE010000006.1:0-396301 GCF_042871185.1 Streptomyces sp. NPDC006012 | reverse complement strand
GGGTAGGCGCTGAGCGCCGCGGTCAGCCCGCCGTAGGTGTAGAACGCGTTCCGGCTCGGGAACATCTGGTTGAACTGCGCCTCACTGACCACGAAACCGGCGGCGGAGGCGGTGGGGGCCGACTGGAACACCAGGGCGGCTGCTCCGGTCGCGAGCGAGGCCAGGAGCGCGGCGATACGACGCCTGAACATCAATCAACTCCTTTGCGGAGCACGGCCGTACCCTTTGAAGGGCACGGCCGCGGTGGGGGGTGGAGCCACACTCAACCGCCTTGGTCTGTACCAGTCAAGGGTTTAGACCGGTCAAGTGCGGAGGAATCCGGACCGGTCCGCCGCGGCGGCGACGGGACCGGCACGCCGCGCGGCCGAACGGCCGGGTCACCCACAGTGAGAACCGCGTCCGTGCCACGGGGCCGGCGGTCGGTCGGCGGGCGACACGCCGTCTCTGCCGGGGCACGGCCGGGGCGAAAGCCTTGCCAGGCACAACACCCCGTCAGGGTGCGCAGCCCGGACCCGGCACAAGCCGCGCCGCCACTCCCCCACACCGATGGCGTTCGACGTACCGGCCCGCGGCGCGTCACCGCTCCTGGAACACAGCGCGGACGGCCGGAACTTCCTTCAGGTCCAGCACCGCGCTTCCCCGCACTCTGACGGAAAGCCAGCTTCAGCTTGTGAACACCTGTTGGGGCCGCCCGCCCGCGGCGAACCGCTGTCCGCCCCGAGCGCACGCTCGACCGACGTGCGCCGTACCCGGCTCAGCTCGTTGTCTGCTCAGCTCGTGGTCGGCACCGGGGACGAGGAGTTCCGCGGGTGCTCGGCCGGGTGCCGCCAGCGGCCCCGGGCGGCCAGCCTGGGCAGGACACCCTCACCGAACCAGTACGCCTCCTCCAGGTGCGGGTATCCGGACAGCACGAACTCGTCGATGCCGAGGTCGTGGTACTCCTCGATCCGGTCGGCGACCTCGTCGTGGCTGCCCACCAGGGCCGTCCCCGCCCCGCCCCGCACCAGCCCGATCCCCGCCCACAGGTTCGGGTGGATCTCCAGTCCGTCGCGGCCGCCGCCGTGCAGCGCGAGCATGCGCCGCTGGCCCTCCGACTCGCTGCGGGCGAGGCCCGCCTGCACGGACCGTACGATCTCGCTGTCGAAGCCGGCGAGCAGCCGGTCCGCCTCGGCCCACGCCTGCGCGGAGGTGTCCCGGGTGATCACGTGCAGCCGGATGCCGAAGCGGAGGGTGCGGCCCCGGCCCGCCGCCAGCCCTCTGATCCGGTCGATCTTCGCCGCGACCTGCGCGGGCGGCTCGCCCCAGGTCAGATACACGTCGACGAGCTCGGCCGCGACCTCACCGGCGATCGGCGAGGACCCACCGAAGTACACCTCGGGTACCGGATCGGGCAGCCGGGTCAGCCGTGCGTCCTCCACGCGAAGGTGTTCGCCGTGCAGGTCGACGGTCCTGCCCTCCCACAATTCCCGCACGATCCGCAGGAATTCACCGGTCCGACGGTACCGGGCGTCCTTGTCGAGGAAGTCCCCGTAGGCCCGTTGCTCATGGCTCTCGCCGCCGGTGACGACGTTCAGCAGCAGCCGCCCGCCGGACTGCCGCTGGAAGGTGGCGGCCATCTGCGCGGCGAGCGTCGGTGAGACGAAGCCCGGGCGGAAAGCCACCAGGAACTTCAGCCGCTCGGTGTGCCGGCTCACCATCGCCGTGGTCAGCCACGCGTCCTCGCACCAGGCACCGGTCGGGGTGAGCGCGCCCACGAACCCGAGGTCCTCGGCGGCGCGGGCGATCTGGCTCAGGTAGGCGACCGTTGGCGGCCGGTCCCGGCCGGAGGCGGTGGCAGGAGCGCCATGACCGCCTCCGACGACGTGCCGGCTGTCGCCGTTGGTGGGCAGGAACCAGTGGAAGGTGAGGGACACGTGGGTCTCCGTTCGCGAGTGACCGTCAGAGCGGGCCGCAGTGCGGCGGCCGGGTGCCGCCGGGCACGTACCGGCCGCCGGTGAACACATGGACGGTCGTCGTGTTCAGCCCGCCGCGGCCAGGAGCGGGGTGTGGCCCAGGGCGGCCGAGAAGTGGTCGACGACCTGTGTCAGGGCCCTGGCGGCGGTGGGTGCGACGGTCAGCGAGCCGTCCTCGTGCACGGTGATGTCCTTGTCGAGGGTGAACCAGCCCTGGACTATGTGCCCGGCCCCCATGGCGGCCAGGACGGGGCGGAGCGCGTAGTCGATGGCGAGCACATGGGCGGTGGTGCCGCCGGTGGCGAGCGGCAGCACCGCCTTGCCGGCGAGCGCGTACTGCGGCAGCAGGTCAAGCAGCGCCTTGAGGACACCGGAGTACGCGGCCTTGTAGACCGGTGTGCCGACGACGACCCCGTCCACCTGGTCGAACAGCCGGGCGACCTCGACGATGGCGGGGTGGCGCACGTCGGCACCGAGCAGGGCCTCGGCGGGAATGGTGCGCACGTCGAGCGGGATCACCTCGTGGCCCTGGGCGATCAGCCGCTGGTCCAGGTGGCGCAGCAGCCGGCCGGTACGGGACGAGGAGGACGGGCTGCCGGAGACGGACAGGACGGTGGCCATGGGGTTCCTCTTTTTTCTGGGTCCGGGGGTCCGCTTTTCCGGGTCCACAGGTCCGCGTGGAACGAGCGCCCCGGGCTGAGCGGTCAGGAGTACCGGGTGGGTCCGCGCCGCGAGGCCGCCAGAACCAGGCGGTCCCGCGCCGCCCACGGGCGACCGGGGCGTGCGAGTTGTGTGCGGATGCAGGTGTGCGTGTGCGTGTACGTATGCCTGTGCCTGTGGGCGTCTCGGGGTGGCGGGAAGCTGGGGTTCGGGGAGCGGCCGGGAGGTGTGCTGGAGACGTACGACTCGTGGCATGGCGCGGCGAGTTCAGGGGGCCGTCGGTCCGGATCCGATGCAGGCGTGAATGTCAGGGGTGCGCGGGGCATGCGGATCTCCTGTTGCGGAATTCTTTCGGAGCGCCGAGTCCGACGGGCGCGAGTACGCGGGAATTCAGGCGGTGCCGGACGGAATGGCGCAACACCGTGCCACGGACCGTGGCGGAGCCGGGTGCGGTGCGCGGGAAGTGCGGCGGATCGGGACGGGGATCAGGCCGCGGGGCAACAGGAGGCGCTGGAGACGCGCGCGAGGTCGACGTGGCGTCGCCGCGTGAGGTCCAGTCGCATCGTCATGCCCTCGATCGTGACAGCCACCCGTGAGGGCAGTCAAGAAGCACCCGACCGGTCTCGTATCGCGGACCTCGGAATTTCACGAGGACACGAAGATGTGACAGGGAAACCCTTGAAACGGAAACGGAACCTGAAACGGAAGCAGAACCGCAATGCGCCCGCCTGCCCCGGAATCTCCGGCCGGGCGAACAGAGCAGCCCGAATGCGGCGTTCGGACCACGATGAGCCCCGTGGGCCGAGAACCGACGCCGCGCACGGGGGTGCGTCCCGCACGCGCTGGACCGGACTGGCAGGTGATGCACCCTCATGTGCACCAACGCCGGGCCGGCCGGGACGAGGGCGCCCCTGGGGCGGACGGGTCGGTCATGCACCGTGGCCGGATCGCTCGGCCGACCGGCGCCGCCGCCCGGTCAGTCCTCTTCGCCCGTCGGCACCACGACGAGGAAGGCGTCCGACTTCAGGTCCATCACCACGGTCGCGGGCTCTCCCCGGGCCCGCCGCCGTGCCGCGCACTCCTCCGCCGGCCACGAACCGCGCGGGGATCCGGCCGGAAAGCGCTCCAACACCTTCGCACTCATAGCGGCAGCCACCTCTCGTTCCAGGACGCTCGACGCCCTTGTCCTGCGTCTGCCCCGGTCGGCCGCGACCATGTCCGCTCACCCCCGGACGACGGACCGCCGTATGGGCGAGCGGCATGTTTGCGCGCACACCGGCGTCGCTCGCTCATGAGCGGCGGCCGGGCTGCCGCCCGCGGGCACCGTACGGCATCCCCCCGTACGTCACGTACGGCATCACCCCGTACGGCATGACCCGGAACGGCATGACCGGTACGGCATGAGCCCCTACGGCGCAGGGTCGGTGCAGCGCCCGGCAGGTACGTCTTCGGCCCCCGCATGGCAGGGCGTCGCATGGCACCGGCATGGCGCCGGGGTATCGCTCACGGAAATCGGCGGCAAGACGGCGACCGGACCGACACCCGTGCCCTCGGACAGTCCCGGCAAGTCCCTCCGCGCCGGCTCGCCGCGCCGACCGCAGACCCGATCCTTCGCCACGGAGCGGGCGACGACGCCGAGTTGGCGGCAAGACGCAACCGGACGACGGCGGAAGTTCCGGGCCCGTACGCGGCCGACCGCGGCCGGTCTCCACAAGATCGATTCGTGGCGGACCGGCCGCCCGAGCCACTTCCACTACACATAAGGGTCAAATAAGGGGAGAATGCGTATGAGCGGCTCTTTACCGACCGCACATCAGAACAGACGCAGTCAAGTCTGCAAGTCAAGAAGGAGACGAATCATGGCCGATGTCTCGCACACCAGAGGTGATGTCTCGCACACCAGAGGTGACATGACGAGCCACCCAGATGTCTCCGAAATGCGGGAACGCTACGCCCGCATGCTCGGCGGTCGCGATGTGGCACTGATGGACGGACCACTGTTCCTGCTCGGTCTGTACTGCGCGGCGTCCCCTTGGATAGTCCACTACACGACCGGCCAGCCCGCCCTCGCGGTGCACAACCTGATCATCGGGATCGCGATCGGGCTGCTGGCTCTGGGGTTCACCAGGGCACCTGAGCGCATGTACGGCCTGAGCTGGGCCATGAGCGCCCTGGGAGTCTGGATGATCATCGCGCCGTGGATCGTCGGCAGTCACCCGAACGCGGGCGTCATAGCGAACAATGTCGTCATCGGCGGGCTGGCCGTGGCCCTCGGGCTGCTCTGCGCCGGAGCGTCGGCGAAGGCGGCGAAGACGAGCACGCCCAAGCTCCAGGACAGGCCACGCACGCTGTAGCGGCGCTGTGAAGCGCCTTCGGGAGGCGGGTGCCGTCCGGGAGCAGCCGGACGGCCCCGTCGTATCCGCTCGCGCCCCGAAACCAGCCACGGCCGCGGCGACGGCCTGCCGGTGCGAACAGTTGCAGGTCAACCGGCCGGATCGGCCGGTACGCGCGGCGCCGCCGTTCAGGCCCTGGTGGGTGTCGTGTCGGTGGCAGGCGCCGCGAGGTATTCCTCACTGATCTCCTTGCCCCCGAAGGGCCACACCCGCTCCAGTCGCGCCCACACCAGGAAGGCCACGCAGCCCAGGACAACCCAGGCAAGAGACCACTCGATGGGGTGGCGGCCCGGCGAGTTCCGGTCGGCATATCCGTAGATCACGCACCAGCCGACCAGCGCCACGATGCTGGGCAGCGGGTAGAGCCACATGCGGTACGGGCGGCGCAGGGCCGGCTGACGGCGGCGCAGCACTGTCAGGGCGACGATCTGGGCCAGCGCCTGGACGATGACCATGACGGTCGTCAGGAGTTGGATGAGAGTGGCGAGGTCGGTGTGGCGGCCGATCAGGAAGCCGATTCCGGTGATCACACCCATCGTCGCCAGACCCAGCGTCGGGAAGCGGTGCCGGGGGTGCAGCCGCGCGTACGGGCGGAAGAAGACCCGGTCGCGGGCCGCGTCGTAGGGTACGCGCGAGCCGCCGAGGAGACCGGCGAACACCGAGGCGAACGCAGTGATGAGGATCAGCACGGTCACCGTGTCGGCGGCGCCCTTGCCCCAGGTCTCCTCCAGTACCGCCGAGGCCACCGAGGTGGCGGCGATGTCGTGCGGGTCGGTCATCCGGTGCCAGTCGACGACCCCGAGGGTGCCGATCTGGAGCAGCAGGTAGATCGCCATGATGCCGAGGATGGAGAACAGGACCGAGCGCGGCAGCGTACGGCCGGGCTCCTTGAGTTCGGCGCCCATGTAGGCGGTGGTGTTGTAACCGAGGTAGTCGTAGATGCCGATGGTCAGTCCGGCCGCGAAGCCGGCCCAGAAGTGACTTCCCGTCAGATCGAAGGCGTGCGCGGGGTAGGTGAAGGCGAGGTGCGGGCTGAAGTCCGTGGCCGCCGCGACGATCACCAGCAGCACCGAGGCGATCATCACCGTCCACATCACGGCGGTGATCCGGGCGATGTGCTCGATTCCGCGCCACAGCAGGACGACGACCAGGGCGATGACCCCGAGCCCGATCAGGTCGCCCGACGTCTGCCCCAGATCGGGGGCGAGATAGCCCAGGTACTGGACGAAGCCGACCACACCGGTGGACATGATCAGCGGAATGAAGATCATCGCGGTCCACACGAACAGGAACGGCATCAGTCGGCCGGTGCGGTACTGGAACGCCTGGCGCAGATAGACGTAGCTCCCGCCGGAGCCGGGCAGCGCCGCGCCCAGCTCCGCCCACACGAGTCCGTCGCACAGGGCCAGCACCGCGCCCGCGACGAATCCGATCACCGCCTGGGGGCCGCCGAACGCGCCGACCATCAACGGGATCGTCACGAACGGGCCGATGCCGCACATCTGGCTCATGTTGATGGCGGTGGCCTGGAACAGTCCGACGCGGCGGACGAAACCGCCCTCGGGTGAGGGAGGACTACCGGACATGGGGACTCCTGACGCAGACACGGGGAGGTGCACGCAGACACAGGGAGGTACATGCGGAGACAAGGAGATGCACGCGGAGAGGGGTTGGTTGCGCCCGACGGGCCGGATGGCCGATAAAGTTAAGGAGCCTTACTAGATGCGTCAAGTACGTGTCAGTAATGCATGAGAATGGTCGGATGGCCGGCAGCGACGTGACGGAGCAGCAGGACCAGCCCTGGAACCGGCAGCGGCTGCGCAGCACCAACGAACGGCTGCTGCTGGACCGGCTGCGCGCCCTCGGCGCGGCCTCACGTGCCCAACTGGCCCGTCAGACCGGGCTGTCCAAGCCGACGGTCTCCAGCGCGCTGGCCGCCCTGGCGGCGGCGGGACTCGTCCACGAGGTCGGCACGCACGCGCCCGAACGGGGCCGCACCGCCGTCCTGTACGCCGCCGACCCGGCCGCGGGCCACGTCCTCGGCGTGGACGTCGGACGCGGCTGGCTGCGGGTGGCGGTGGCCGACCTGGACGGCACGGTGGTGGCCCGGACCGACGTTCGCAACCGGGCCCGCGGCTCGGCGGCCATGGCCGACCTCGTCGTCGCCACCGCCCGCCAGGTCGTGGCCGGCTCCGGGGTCGATCCGGCCGAGGTGGTGCACGCGGTGGTGGGTACGCCCGGCGTGTACGACGTGAAACAGCGGCGGGTGCGGTACGCCATGCATCTGCCCGGGTGGGGGCGCGCGGGACTCTTCGACCGGATGCGCGAGGAGTTGGGCGTCCCCCTGGAGGTGCACAACGACGCGAATCTGGCGGCGCTGGGCGAGTACACGTACGGGGTCGGCGCGGGCAGCCGGCTGTTCGCGTACATCCTCGTCGGCACGGGGCTCGGCATGGGAGTGGTGAGCGGCGGGCGGCTGTTCACGGGGGCGCACGGGCTGGCCGGCGAGATCGGCTTCCTGCCCTGGCCGGGGCAGCGGCAGCCGGAGCGGTTGGAGGACGCGGTCTCGGGCGTGGCCGTGGTCGAGGCGGCCCGGCGGTTCGGGATGAGCGGCCGGCTCACCGCGAAGTCCGTCTTCGACGCGGCGCGGCAGCATAACCCCGCCGCGGTCCAGGCGGTCCGCCTCGAAGGCGAGCGGATCGCGCATACCGTGGCGGCGGCTGCCGCGGTACTGGACCCGGATCTGGTGGTGGTGGGCGGCGGGGTGGGGCACAGCGTCGGCCTGCTGCTGCGGCCGGTGCGAGAGCATCTGCGCACGCTCACCCCGCTGCGCCCACGGATCGCGGCGAGCCGACTCGGCGAGGACGCGGTCCTGCTGGGCGCGGTGGCCACCGCGCTGGACACGGCGCGGGAGCTGGTGTTCGACCGCAGGTCGACCGGGTGACCCCAAGTCCTCTGCCCCGTAGGCCCGTTGACCCGGCAGGTCCGGAGATCCGCACGGCCGGTCAAGGTCGATACGCCCACCCCGCCGGTCATCGGCACAGCCCGGCGGGGTCACTGGGCGCGGGCCCGCACCCTGACGGACACGACCGCGTCGACGCGTCAACGGTCACAACCGCACCTTGCGGACACGACCCACGCCCCGCGGACACGACCCCACGATGATTGACACGGCCTTCCCCGCGCTCTAGCTTGGCCCAGGTTAGTAAAGTTTCCTAACTTTACGAGGCTGGAGACGCTGTGGTCCCTCGGTTTCCTCGCCCCGCCGCCAGACGCCGCCCCGTCGCTTCCCTCCTCGCCCTCGGCCTGCTCTGCACGCTGGCCACCGGCGCCTGGGCGGCCGGGCCCCGGGATCCGGCCCAGGCGGTGGGAGGCCCGGTGGCGGTGACCCGGGTCCCGGCGACGGCCGGCGCGGCCACCCCGCTGTCCGGCTACGCGATCCAGTCCACCGCGAAGGTGAGCGATCCTCCCCGGACCGTGTCCTCCCCCGGCTATCCGGTGACCGGCTGGCACCCCGCGGGCCCCCGCTCGACGGTGCTCGCCGCGCTGCTCGCCGGCGGCAGGTACCCCGACCCGTTCTTCTCCACCAACCAGCAGAAAATCCCCGAGGCGGACTTCCGGGTCCCGTGGTGGTACCGCGCCGACTTCACCGTCACCGACCCCTCCCGGCGCACCTACCTCGACTTCAGCGGTGTGATGTCGGCGGCGGACGTCTATGTGAACGGCCGGCGGGTGGCCGGCGCGGCGGACGTCAGCGGCGCCTACACCCACCACGAACTGGACCTCACGCCGCTGGTGCGCACCGGCACCAACACGGTCGCCTTCCGCGTCCTGCCCAACGACCCGAAGAAGCACCTCACCATGGGCTGGCTGGACTGGCTCCAGCCGCCGCCCGACGCGAACATGGGCATCGTGCGCGACGTACTGGTCCGCCGCAGCGGCCCGGCCGCGCTGCGCGGCGCGCACGTGCTGACCCGGCTGGACGTGCCCTCGCTGGCCACCGCCGACCTCACCGTCG
The DNA here is from genome assembly GCF_042871185.1 of Streptomyces sp. NPDC006012. Lineage (NCBI taxonomy): Bacteria > Bacillati > Actinomycetota > Actinomycetes > Kitasatosporales > Streptomycetaceae > Streptomyces > Streptomyces sp. NPDC006012. Next base: position 387,278 of record NZ_JBIAIE010000006.1, on the reverse strand, counting down.
AGACGCAGGTCCGCAACGACTCCGACGCGCCCGTCACGGCCGAGGTCACCGGCAGCGTCGCCGGGACCGCCCTGCGCAGGGCGGTGCCACTCGCCGCGCACGAGACGAAGACGGTCGCCTTCACCCCCGTCGACGTCCCCGGTCTGCGCCTGGCCTCGCCCCGGGTGTGGTGGCCCGCCGGAATGGGCGGGCAGCCCCTGTACGACCTCGATCTGACCGCGTCCGTCGCCGGCTCCGCCTCGGACACCGCGCACACGGCCTTCGGCGTCCGCGACGTCCGGGCCCCCCTGAACACCGACGGCGCCCGCCAGTACCAGGTCAACGGGCGCAGGCTGCTGATCAAGGGCGGCGGCTGGTCACCCGACGAATTCCTGCGCTGGGACCGGACGTACGCCGAGGACCGGCTCAAGTACGCCCTCGACCTGGGGCTGAACACGATCCGTCTGGAAGGCCACATCGAACCCGACGAGTTCTTCGACCTGGCCGACCGCCACGGCGTCCTCACGCTGCCGGGCTGGGAGTGCTGCGACAAATGGGAGGGCCAGACCAACAGCGGCGAGTCCGGGGAACGGTGGAACGCCGCCGACCACGCGGTCGCCAAGGCGTCGATGGCCGCCGAGGCCGCCCGGCTGCGCGACCACCCGAGCGTGCTCTCCTTCCTGATCGGCAGCGACGCCGCCCCCGACGCCACGATCGAACGGAACTACCTGGACGCCCTGCGCACCGCCGACTGGCCCGTTCCCGTGGTGCCCGCCGCCTCCGACAAGTCCTCCCCGCAACTCGGCCGTTCGGGCATGAAGATGACCGGGCCCTACGACTGGGTGCCGCCCGGCTACTGGTACGCCAAGCGCGAGGGCGGGGCCACCGGCTTCAACTCCGAGACCAGCGCGGGCCCGGACATCCCGACGCGCGACACCCTGCGCCGGATGCTGACGCCGGCCGAGGCTGACTCCCTCTGGAAGGATCCGGACGCCCGGCAGTACCACCGCTCCCCGTCGGCGACATTCGGCACCCTCCGGATCCACAACGCCGCCCTCGCGGGCCGCTACGGCGCCCCGACCGGCCTCGCCGACTACGTGCGCAAGGCGCAGCTCCTGCAGTACGAGAACGTGCGCGCCCAGTTCGAGGCGTACGCCCGCAATGCCACCGACGCCGCGAAACCCTCGACCGGACTGGTCTACTGGATGTTCAACAGCGGCTGGACCTCTCTGCACTGGCAGCTGACGGACCGTTGTCTCGACCAGGGCGGGGCCTACTTCGGAGCGAAGAAGGCGGGCGAGCCGCTGCACATCCAGTACTCGTACGACGACCGCACGGTCGCCGTCGTCAACAACCGGCACTCCACGAGCGGCCCGCTCACCGCGCGGGCCACGCTGTTCGGCACCGACGGCACGGCGAAGTACGACCGGACCGTGTCGGGGGTGACCTCTCCCGGAGACGGCGCGCACGCCACGGTGCTCACCCTCCCCCGGTCGGTGCGCGGTCTGCCGACGACGTATCTGGTGCGGCTCCTGCTCACGGACGCGGCGGGCCACGAGGTGAGCCGGAACGTCTACTGGCTCTCCACCCGGCCGGACACCCTCGACTGGGCCCGCACCGACTGGTACCACACACCGACCACGGGTTACGCCGATCTGACGGGCCTCGCCGGCATGGCCCCGGTACCGGTGTCCACGCGGGCGTCCACGGTGTCGTCGGGCGGCACCTCGACCACGACGGTGACGCTGCGCAACGAGGGCCGCGGCCGGACACCGTCGCTGCTGACGGACGTCCACCTCGTCGACGCCGCGGGCACGCCCGTGCTGCCGGTGCGCTGGTCCGACAACCAGGTCACCCTGTGGCCGGGCGAGACGGCGACGCTGACCGCCGTCTACCGCACGGCCGACCTGCACGGCGCGGCACCGCGGGTGCGCGTCTCCGGCTGGAACACGCCCGAGCGGACGGTGGCGGCACGCTGACCGGGCCGGCCGAGGAGCGGGCCGTCCGGTCCGCCCCTCGGCAGGGTCAGCTGACGTTCGCCGACGACGAACGACGTCTGGACCTCGGAGCCTCGGTGTTCAGGCCGGAGTGCGTCGCCGGTGGCCGCGCGAGCAGCAAGTCTGCGCGCATTGACCAGAGTTGACAGTCCTACCCGTGTCGATCGCTGGAAAGGTACCTGGCGTGTCCGGGTGGTGAACAGAGAGCCCCGGCACCGACCGAAGCGGACTGCCTCCGGTTTCAGTGGGCACAGTGCACGACAACGGGGGAATTCGACGAAGAGGGGCGGACATGGAGATCTCAGGTGTCATCAGTGCCATCGTCATCGGCGTCGTCATCGGTGTGCTGGGACGGCTGGTCGTGCCCGGCCGGCAGCACATCGGCGTCCTGTTGACGATCCTCGTCGGCATCGTGGCCGCGTTGCTGGGCTCGGCGATCGCCGCCGTATTCGGAGTCGCCGACACCGACGGACCGGACTGGATCGAGTGGTTCATCCAGATCGGCCTGGCGGCGGTGGGCGTGGCGGCCCTGGACCGGGCTCGGCGGCCGCAGCGCTGAACCCGGCCGTGACGGCGTCCGTGCCCGCCGCGGTCCGCCGGGCCGCGGCAGCCACGGCACCCGCGGCCGGTCCTACGCCTCGTAGAGGTACGGCGTCGTCGTGGTCAGGACGTGGAAGCCCAGGCGTTCGAGGACGGGACGGCTCATCGGTGAGGCGTCCACCTGGAGATAGCGGACGCCGTGGGCCGCGGCGGCCCGGGCGCGGTGGGCGATCAGGGTGCCGTAGAGGCCGCGGCCACGCCAGTCGGCGAGGGTCCCGCCGCCCCACAGCCCGGCGAATCGCGTGCCCGGCACCAGTTCCAGCCGGGCCGCGCTCACGGGTTCGTCGCCGGCGAGCGCGACGACCGCGAGGAGTGAGCCGGGATCGGCGGCGAGCTGGGTGAGCAGCCGGTGCCGCAACCGGCTCCCGTCCGTGCCGAACACCTTCTCGTGCACTTCGACCATGCGATCGATCCCCGCCGCGTCGTCCGCATGCTGGACGCGGACGCCCTCCGGCGGCTCGGCGTCCGCGGTCAGTGCGACCACCTCCGTGGTCTCCGCGACCATCAACGCCTCCTCGGGTTCGGGCATGAACCCGGCGGCGGCGAGGCGCGGTCCGAGATCGGCGGGGCGGTCGTGGCCGTGCAGCTTCCACTCGAACGCACGGCCGAGGCGGGTGTAGTACGCGATCTGCGCCGCGATGACCGCGTCCGCGTTCGTCTCGTCCAGAGCGGACCACAGGACGCCGTTCCAGCCGTGGGCTTCGGCGACCTGCCGGACCACGGTGGCGGTGCGTTCGATCCGGGCCCCGGGACCGTCGGACTGTGCCCCGGCGCGGATGTCCTGGTCATAGTGGGCGAGTACGGCTGTGTGATCCATGGGGCCACTCCAGCATCAGGTGTCGGGCACGGCAACGGAATTACGGACCGGTACACCGGACGCCGGCGTCCGGGCGGACTGCAGCGGGACGGATCGATACGGGGCGGAACGGTACGGGGCCCATCACCAAGGGGCGGTGCGGGGCGAGACGCGGCACCACGAGGCGTCGCGCGGCGCAGCCCCGCGCGGCCACCGCACCGTGAGAGGGGCGTGGCGAGGGGCGCATCACGAGGGGACGCGCCACGCCGTGCCGCCCGTCGCATGGCGTGGCCCCGGGCCCGCCCGCGTACGGTGCGCCCGAAACCGTACGACGAGAAAGCCCGAGAAAGGGTGTACGCCATGGTGAAGGACGACGAGCTGCCGTATCTGCGCAGGTGTGTGGAGTTGGCGGCCGAGGCGTTGGAGGCGGGCGACGAGCCGTTCGGGTCGGTCCTCGTCGCCGCGGACGGGACCGTGCTCGCCGAGGACCACAACCGGGTGGCCTCCGGGGACCGCACCCGGCATCCGGAGTTCGAGCTCGCCCGCTGGGCCGCGGCCCGGCTGACCCCGCAGGAACGGGCCGCCGCCACCGTGTACACGTCCGGGGAGCACTGTCCGATGTGCGCGGCGGCGCACGCCTGGGTCGGGCTCGGCCGGATCGTCTATGCGGCGTCCACGGAGCAACTGGTGGGCTGGCTTGAGGAGTTGGGCGTGCCTGCGGCACCGGTACGGCCGCTGCCGATCAGCGCGGTGGCACCCGAGGTGCGCGTCGAGGGTCCGGCGCCGGAGCTGACCGGGGAGGTCCGCGCGCTGCACCGAAGGTTTCACGGGGCCGCGGACTGACCTGCGCGCCGGACACGGGTGCACGGGCCGGGATGCAGGCCGGCCGATTGGCCGGCGCTGCACGTACAGGGCCCGCTCGGCGGGTACGCCGACGAGAGCGGTCCGAACGACCAGCGGGTCCGGTGCCGTGCACGGCACCGGACCCGCTGGTCGTTCGGACCGCCCCGGAGGGCGGTCGGCGTGGATGCGCTCCCGGGGCCGTGGCGGTTGTCCGGCCGGTCGGTGTCCGGCGGGGGGACCGGCCACGGCCCCGGGAGTGTGTCAGCGCTCCGCGCCCGGCCGGAACCGGCGGTACAGGGCAGCGCCGGAGATCAGCAGCGCCGCGCTCGCCGCGACCGCGGGTGCGGTCAGGTCCGTACCCGTGTGGGCGAGGACGGCGTCGGCCTGCGGCGCGGCCGGGTGGCTCACCGCCGGGGCGGGGGGCTCGGCCCGCGGCGGGGTCGGTGGAGCGGCCGGGGGCTTGACCGGCGGGGTGGCCGGCGGCGTGGCCGGGGGTGTGACCGGCGGCGGGGTGGGCTTCACCGGGTGGTCACCGGGGGTGTTCTCGGCCTGGTTGCCGAAGACCGGATTGCCGATGCCCACCACGTTCACGCTGTTGCCGCTGACGTTGACCGGGAGGTCGACCGGCACCTGGATGCCGTTGCCGGAGAGCACACCGGGTGAGTCCTTCGCCCCGCCGTGGGCGGTCGCTCCGCCCGAGGGGGCCGCTCCATCGCTCCCGGCGCCGCTGCCGCCCTTGTTGGCGCAGGTGTTGCCCGCGGCCGGGTTGAGGAGCCCTACCACGTTCACCGTGTTCCCGCACACGTTCACCGGGACGTGCACCGGGAGCTGGATCGTGTTGCCGGAGATCAGCCCCGGCGATCCGGCCGCGGAACCGTTCGCGGCGGAGTCGGCGTGCGCCGGCATCGTCACAGCCATCGCCCCAGAGGCGGCGGCGACGGCGATCACACCGTTTCGGGTAACCCGTTTCATAGGCTCCCTGCCTTCCAGACATCGTCACGGGCGCTCGCCCGTATCGAAATAAACGCAGACGAACCATCCAAGTTATGGCTTATCGCCCTTTCACCCCATTGAGCTACACAGTTATCGAACCAGTCGTGAATCCCTCGAATACCGCACCAATACGTCCGGAGGCGTGCCTTCTGCGGTCCGCTTATGGTGAGCGGAAGCGCTGCCCCGGTCCGCAGCGGGGACCCCCTGGAGGCATCGATGCCGGCAAAGCTCCCCACGCGGCCCGCCGTCCGGCGCTGCGCCAGTGCCGGAGTCCTCACGCTGGCCCTGTTCGGCGCCGGACTGCCCGTGGGGGCCGCCACCCCGGCCCAGCCCGATCTGTCGCGCTTCTACCAGCAGAAGATCACCTGGTCGGCCTGCCAGAGTTCCGGGGCCGCCAAGGACATGCAGTGCGGCAAGGTGACGGTCCCGTTGGACTACGCGCGACCCGAGGCCGGCACGCTCGACGTGGCACTGGCCCGGTACCGGGCGACCGGCGCGTCCCGGGGCTCCGTGCTGCTGAACTTCGGCGGTCCGGGCGGCGCGGGCATCAGTTCCCTCGCCACCTCCGGCAAGGCGTACCTCGGGCTGACCAACGGCTACGACGTGGTCACCTTCGATCCGCGCGGGGTCGGCCGGTCCTCGCCCGTCAGTTGCGGGGAGGGCGCCACCGACACGTCGGCCGTGACGGGCGACGGCACCGGCCGCGGCGATCCACGGGCGCTGCTGGAGCTGCTGCGGAAGGCGGCGGCCGAGTGCACCCGCCACTCCGGCCCCGTCCTGCCCCACATAGGCACCCTCAACGCCTCCCGGGACCTGGACGTCATGCGCCAGGCCCTCGGCGACGAGAAGCTCAACTACCTCGGCTTCTCCTACGGCACCCGGCTCGGCGCGGTCTACGCCGCCCAGTTCCCGGGCAAGGTGGGCCGGATGGCGCTGGACGGCGTGGACACCCTCACCGAGCCCCTGTCCGAACAGGGGCTGGCGAGCGCACAGGGCCAGCAGACCGCACTGGAGGACTTCCTGCGCTGGTGCGTACAGGACCGCGGCTGCCCCTTCGGCCAGGACCGGCGCACGGCCGGGGACAAGGTGCTGAACCTGGTCCGCGGACTCGACGCGCATCCGACGCCCACCGGCTTCGGCGGCCGGCTCTCCGGACACGACCTGGTGAGCGCCATCGGCCAGGGCCTCTACAGCAAGGAGCTGTGGCCGTCGCTGGAACGCGCCGTGGTCTCCCTGGTGAACGACGGGGACACCCGTGGTGTGGCGGGTCTCGCGACGGGCGGGCTGACGCCAGCCCGCGGGTCCGGCGGCGGGCTCGTCGACGAGGCGGACATCCCGGTGGACAACCTGTCGGCGGCGCTGATGGCGATCAACTGCGCGGACGACCCGGACCGCCCCGGCGCCGAACAGATCACCAAGGACATCGGGCGGCTGCGCGCCGCGTACGAGAAGGCGTCGCCGGTCTTCGGCCGGTACCGGCTGGCCGACCTGCTGATGTGCTACGGGCGGCCCGAGGGGACGGACTTTGTCCGTGACCGGGTGAAGGACGTCGACACGGCGCAGCTGCTTTTGGTGGGCACCCGCGGCGACCCCGCCACGCCGTACCGCTGGACCCTGGAGACCGCCCGCAGGCTCGGCACCTCGGCGGTGGTGCTCGACAACAAGGGCTCGGGCCACACCGGCTACTCGTCGTCCAAGTGCGTCCACCGCAAGATCGACGACTTCCTGCTGTACGGTTCGCTGCCCGCCGACGGGAGTTCCTGCCCGGTGGACCCGGCGGCCTGGTGACGCAGCACGCGGTGCCGACCGGCGGTGCGGGCGGCGGCAGGAACCGGTGAAGCCCTCGTTCCGGTGCGCGTCCTCGGAGTGCGGTGCCACGGGCGGGTGACGGGTCCGGCCGGCCGCAACCTCCGGGCCGTCCCGGCCGTCACATCAAACAGAGCGGACGCGTCCCGCCGTTGCCGTACCGACCGACCGTCCAGGGGGAATCCATGATGCGTATCCGAACCGCCGCAGCCGTCCCGGCCGTCGCCCTCGCCGCCGCGGCCCTGCTGCTCACCGCGCCGCCGGGCGCGGTCGCCGCGCGGGACGCCGTCTGCCCGGAGCGGGCGCTGAGCGTGCGGGCGGCCGTGGCGCCCGCCGATGCGTCCGTGCTGCGGATCGGGGTGACCAACCGCTCCGGCCGCGCCTGTGTCGTCGACCGCGTGCCCACGGTCACCTTCGGCGACCTGGACGGCGCGGCGCAGCCGGTGCCCGACGGCGCCGCGGGTACCTACCGCATCGGTGCGGGCAGGACCGCGTACGCCGCCGTGCGCACCGTCGCCGGCCCGGCGGACCCGCAGGCCCGCCTGGTGGACACCGTCACCGTGGCCGCGGACCCCGCGCACCGGGGACGCGGGTTCACCGCGGCGGAGCTGGGCGCGGGCGCGGCCGTACGGGTGTGGGAGCCGGTGACGACCTGGTGGCAGCCGTCGGCGGCGGCCGCGGACCGGGCGATCGGGCTCAGCTGAGGATCAGCTCGGGCTCGTACATGTCCATCCAGAGAGCCAGGTCCAGGGTGCGTTCCAGGCTGCGCCGGGCGGCCTGGGAACTCGCGGGCAGCTCCCGGTGGGCGGCCTCGTCGACCCGCTCCCGGTCCATGACGGCGAACACCGGGTGGTCGGGCCGGGCCACCAGGTCCTTGGCCTGCTCCTGGAGGGCGAGGCCGTACTGGGGATCCTGGGTGGACGGGTACGGGCTCTTGACCCGGTCGTACACCGACCGCGGGATGACGTCGGCGGTCGCCTCGCGCAGCAGACTCTTCTCCCTGCCGTCGAAGGACTTCAGGGACCAGGGCGCGTTGTAGACGTACTCGACGAGCCGGTGGTCGCAGAAGGGCACCCGGACCTCCAGGCCGACGGCCATGCTCATCCGGTCCTTCCGGTCGAGCAGGGCGCGGACGAAGCGGGTCAGGTGGAGGTAGCAGATGCGGCGCATCCGGTACTCGAAGTCGCTCTCGCCGTCGAGGCGGACGATGCCGTCGACGGCGGTGCTGTAGGCGTCGCGGATGTACGCGTCCAGTTCCAGGCTCTTGGCCAGGTCCGGACGCAGCACGTCAGTGCCCGTGCCGATGTGCCGGCTGGCCATGTGGAGCCACGGGAAGGTGTCGGCGCGACGCGCCTCCTCGTCGAAGAACTGCTGGTAGCCGCCGAAGACCTCGTCGGCGGACTCGCCGGACAGGGCGACCGTGGACTGCTCGCGCACGGCTTGGAACAGCAGGTAGAGCGAGGAGTCCATGTCGCCGAAGCCGATGGGCAGGTCGCGGGCGCGCAGTACCTTCGCCCGGACGGCGGGGTCGGCGAGGGCCTCGGAGCCGAGCACGATGTCGTGGTGGTCGGTGCCGGCGAGCCGGGCCACGTCGTGCACGAACGGGGTGTCGGGGGTGGCACGCAGCCCGTCGGGCACGAAGTGATCGGTCTGGCCGACGAAGTCGACGGCGAAGCTGCGCACCTTCTCGCCCTGTACGGCGAGTTGCCGGGCGGCGAGCGCGGTCATGGCGGAGGAGTCGAGCCCGCCCGACAGCAGGGTGCAGCGCGGCACGTCGGCGACCAGTTGGCGGCGCACGATGTCGTCGAGGAGGGTGCGGACGCTGGCCACGGTGACGGCCTGGTCGTCGGGGTGCGGCCGGGTCTCCAGCTGCCAGTAGACGCGGGTGCGCAGACCGGAGCGGTCGACGGTGACGACGGTGCCGGGCGTCACCTCGTGCATGCCCTCCCACACGGCCTGTCCGGGCGTCATGACCAAGGCGAACACTTCACGCAGACCGTCCAGACCGACCCGCGGCCGGGCCATCGGATTGGCGAGGATCGCCTTGGGTTCGGAGCCGAACAGGACGCCGTCGGGCGTCGGGTAGTAGTAGAAGGGCTTGATGCCCAACCGGTCGCGGATCATCACCAGCTTGTTGTCGCGGCCGTCCCAGACGGCGAAGGCGAACATGCCGTTGAGCCGTTCGGCGAGCGCGTCACCCCATTCGAGATAGGCGCGCAGGACGACCTCGGTGTCCGAGTCGGTGGTGAAGCGGTGGCCGCGGGCGGTCAGTTGCTGCCGGAGTTCGGTGTAGTTGTAGGTCTCGCCCGAGTAGACCAGCCCGACCGTTCCCTCCGGGGTGCTGACCGTCATGGGCTGTCGGCCGCCCATCAGGTCGATGATGGCGAGCCTGCGGTGGCCCAGGGCAGCGGGGCCGTCGATCCAGGTGCCGCGGTCGTCCGGACCGCGGCAGGCCATCGTCTCGGTCATCGCATCCAATGCCGCGGCCTCGGAGTGCAGGTCGCGGTTGTAGGAAACCCAGCCGGTGATGCCGCACATACCTTCCTCCTGCTTCCAGTCCGGCCTCGGAACCTCGCTCACCTGCGTTTTCGTGGGTGGGGTCCGACCCAAAGCCGAACAAGTTGTAATTAGCACCTATATATATCGAGGATGCGCCCGCCACGGCGCTCGGGCAACGCGGACACATCGCGCCGGGCCCCCATCCCTCCATGCCTTCGGACGCACTACGTCCACCCAGGCCCTCGATTCCGGGCATCGGCCGACAGAATCCACCAAGAACCGACCATTGGTAAAAATCTCCCCAAATCGACCGACCCGCTCATCACGTGCCGCATCTTTTATGGTTTTGATCAAGCGAACCCGGCACAGGCCGCACACGCGGCTCGACCGCCGCCACCCGGCGGGACCGCTCCCGCGGTCCCGCCGGCACACCCCGATCACCGTCCGGCACGGAAGCCGACCACATCGCCCGCCGAACGGCCCGTACGACACCGTCCGCGTCGGCGACGGAGACCACAATGCGGGCATATCGGACACGACCGGGCCACAGGTCGACCACGACGACCGGTCCGTGCTCACGGACGGCGACCAGGTCCCGGCCTGCGCGATGACGCCACTCCCCCACACAGAACCGGTCGGGCAGCCACCGGCCGAACCGCGGCAGGCCGCGCAGTGCGCGCCACCAGTCGGGCTCGACCACCGCGCCCCGCACCGCCGCCGCCGGGATCCGCACGGCACGCGGGCGCCGGAGCAGCAACCGCTCCGGTCCGCTCGGACGCAGCACCAGATCCCGCCCCTCGACGACCAGCCGGGCCATCCGCACACACCTCCTGCCGCCGTACGCCCCCGCCGCCGTCCACCGATCGTGACGGCACGGCGAGAGTCGTGGCACTTGCACCTATTTACCCCAAATGCCCTACATATGAATCCGCCATATCGTGCTCTTATGGAGCACGCACTCAGTCCCCCGACCCTCGCCGAACTGCGACGCCCTCGCCCCTATCCCGCCGTGTCCGTACTGACGCCGACCCACCGCCGCGAGCCCGGCAACGCCCAGGACCCGGTCCGGCTGCGCAATGTGCTCGCCGAGGCCAGGAAACAACTGGAGTCCGACCCCGCCGTCACCCGGGACCGGCGCGCGGACGTCGTCGGCCAGCTGGACCGGGCCCTCACCGAGGTGGATCTCGCACACGCCGAGAACGGCCTGGTGATCTTCGCCGCGCCGGGCGAGCATCAGGTGTGGTCGCTGGCCCGCACCGTGCCCGAGCGGGTGGTGCTCTCGGACACCTTCCTGACCCGCAACCTCGTCTCCGCGCACGCCGCGGAGCGGCCGTTCTGGATACTCTCGGTCTCCGCCGACCGCGTCACCCTGTGGTCCGGCGCGGTCGACCGCGTCGCCGAGAGCCATGCCGAGGGCTTCCCGCTGTCCCGGAACCGGGAGAATTTCGACGCCGAGCGCCAGGAGCGGATCGGGGACATCCCGAGCATCTTCCGTGACGAGGGCACCCGGCAGTTCCTGCGCGAGGCCGACACGGCGATGACCACGGTCCTGCGCGAGCACCCCAGGCCGCTGTACGTCACCGGTGAGCAGGCCGCGCTCTCCCTGCTGGACGAGGTCGGCGCCGTCGCGAAGGAAGCCGTGCACATCCCGCACGGCGGCCTGGCGAACGGTACCCCCGAAGCGGTGTGGCAGGCCGTCCGGCCGGTGATCGACGCGGAGGCCGCGAGGGCCGCCGACCGCGTGGCCGGGGAACTGGACACGGCCCGGGGCCGCAAGGAGTTCGCCGCGGGTGTCGACGAGGTCTGGCGGAGCGCCCGCGAGGGCCGGGTCCGGCTGCTCGCCGTCGAGGAGAACTACCGGGTGACCGTCCGCGACGACGGTGACCACCTGGTTCCCGCCGACACCGGGGACCTCGACGCCCGCGAGGACATCGTGGACGAGATCGTCGAGCAGTGCCTGGAGACGGGCGCCGATGTGCGCTTCGTGCCGGACGGCACCCTGGAGCACGCGAGCGGCATCGCCGGCGCACTGCGGTACTGACGGCTTCTTCCGCCCCCGGCGTACGCTACGGCGTGATCACCGGCCGGGAGGAAGGGCACAGATGGCTGACGTGCTGGGCGTCGCGGTACTGGGCGCCGGACACATGGGAGCCGATCACATCCGCCGCCTCGCTCACGTGGTGAGCGGCGCCCGGGTGGCCGCCGTCGCCGATCCCGACACCGAGCGGGTCAGGGAGGCGGTGGCGGGCCTCGACGGCGTATCGGTGCACACGGAGGCAGTGGCCGCGCTGGACGCGCCCGGCGTGGACGCCGTCCTGATCGCCTCGCCGGGACCCGCGCACGAGGAGGCCCTCCTCGCCGCCTTCGACCGCGGGCTGCCGGTCCTGTGCGAGAAACCCATGGTGCCCGACTCCACGGGGGCGCTCAGGGTGCTGGAGGCGGAACGGCGGCTGGGCCGCCGACTGGCACAGATCGGGTTCATGCGGCGCTACGACGCCGAGTACCAGCGCCTGAAGTCCCTGCTGGACGGCGGAGGTCTGGGACGCCCGCTGATGCTGCACTGCACCCACCGCAACGTCTCCTCGCCGCCCGGCTTCACCAGCGCCATGCTGATCGACAGCTCCGTCTCACACGAGATCGACGCGGCCCGCTGGCTGCTCGGCCAGGAACTGACCGCCGTGACCGTGCTGCGCCCCACACCCTCGGACGGCGCACCGGCAGGTCTGGCCGACCCGCAGTTCGTGGTGTTCGAGACCGAGCACGGCGTCCTCGTGGACGTGGAGATCTTCGTCAACTGCGGCTTCGGCTACCAGGTGCGCTGCGAGGCCGTGTGCGAGGCGGGCAGCGCCCGGATCGGCGACGAGCACACCATGGTGGTCACCGCACGGGGCAGCACCCGCGAGGAGGTGGCGCAGGACTACGTCGTCCGCTTCGCCGACGCCTACGACCGGGAGCTGCGCGCCTGGGTCGACGCCACCCGCCAGGGACGGGTCACCGGTCCGAGCGTGTGGGACGGCTACGCCTCCTCGGTCGTCGCCGAGGCCGGGGTCCGGGCGCTGGAGACGGGCCGCCGTACGACCGTCGAACTCCCGTCGCGCCCCGGCCTGTACGCCGGCGACTGACACTGCTTGGGTCGACGGCCGCTGTGCCACGCACCCGTCGCCGACGCGGGGACGGGTCGCCGCCCCTGGTCAGACGCTGCCGAACAGCGTGCCGAGCCCGCGTTCGACCACGGTCCCGATGTCCTCCTCTCCGTCCGCCACCACGGCGTAGCTGCGCGCGAGGAAGCGGCGCAGCTCCGCAGTCGCGAATCCGATGAGGGCCACCCCGTACGGCGAGTGGAACTCCAGGACCGTGCGGCCGCGACCGCACGGCCGGACGTGCACGTCACCGTCTCCGGCGGGCGCCGCCAGTCCCTCGTCCAGCAGGGAGCGGGCGAAGGTCCAGGTCACCTCTTCGCCGTCGAGGGCCGCCTCCGGCGGGAAGTCGACGAACACGGCGAGCGGATCCTGCACGGAATAGCGAAGAGTGGCGGGCACGGGGACTTCCGGGTCCTCGGCCGTGATCAGACGGGCTCGGGCGGGCTGCCGGATACAGATGTCCATGTTCTTACGAGCGCGAGAGACCCGGGTGTATGACACCTTGCGCGGCACCCAGTGATGTGATGTATGTCACCACGCAAGTCAGCATGACCGCCGCAAAACCTCAGCGCGCCGAACACGTGAACGGTGCACCTCGACGACAGGCCCGCCGATCGGTCAAACCGCGTACTCCGACTACGACTTGTCCCACCCGGCCGAGTACGCTGATGGCACCGGGCACGCTCGCAGTTGAGACTCTGGCATATGTCAGAAGCACCACCGTATCGTGTATTGCCAAATCCCTTACAGGGCGTCGCGGGCTGTGCAACAGTCGTAACCGGTCCCCCTTCCTCCTTGGCCGTACCGTCGCATCGGAGTGCGTCATGCCGTCCCACCTCTCTGCGGATCGCCCCGCCGCCCAGCCGCCAGGGCGCGGCTCGGTCGAGGCGCTGATATCGCAGACGCGGCGGCTCAAGGGCGAGGTGGACGCCGTACGCAGGGACACGCACGGCGACGCCGCGGACCCGCACGAGCGCTGGCAGCGCGCGCTGTACGACCTGGCGCTGCATCAGCTCAACGACCTCGACGAGCACTTGGCACAGCTGCGGGACGATCCGCCGCCGGTTCCGTCCGCCCCCGTGCAGCCGGTGCTCCGGCAGGCCGGGCGGCCCGCATCCGTCCCCGACGGCCTCGGCCGCGGGCCCGCCGGTTCCCTGCTCAGCCGGGTCGGCAGCGCGGAGTGGAACCTCCTCACGGACGAGGCCAGTTGGTCCGAGGATCTGTACCGGATCCTCGGCCGCTCCCCGTCCGCGCCCGCGCTCACCCTGGACGAACTACCGTCCCTGGTCCTCGACGAGGACCGCGCGAAGCTCACGGCGATGGTCACGGACTGTCTCGTCGACGCCAAGCCGATCGACGGCGAGTTCCGGGTCGTACTGCCCGACGGGTCCGTGCGCACCGTGCACATGATGGGCGAGCCGGTGCCCGACGCCGACGGCAGTACGGCCGCGATGTGGGCCGTACTGCGGGACGTCAGTGAACTACGGCGCAACCAGCAGACGGTGCGCGAGACCCGCGACTCCTTGCGGCGCCAGCGCCGACGGGCACGGTCCGGGAGCCGGCCCCCGGCCGAAGGGCAGGAGGCCGTGCTGCCCCCGTCGCACGGGACGCCCGGACTCCCGCACCGGGGACCGCGGTCCCTGGACGTGGCGGCCCGCCGGCTGACCGCCGCGGCGAGCCCGCAGGCCCGCGGCGACTGGTACGACACGTTCGAACTGCCGGACGGCGACACCCTGCTCGGCGTGGGCGACCTCACCGGGCACGGCATCACCGTCGCCCCGGACAAGACGATGCTGATGGGTGCCCTGCGCGGAATGGCGCTGGCGGGCAGCCCGCCGGCCAGACTGATGGACCTGCTGAACCAGTTACTGGACAGCACCGCACCACCCGCTCCGGCCAGCGCCGTCTGCTGCCGCTACCGGTCCGCCGACCGGACCCTCGCATGGGCCCAGGCAGGACACCCCGCCCCCTTGCTCTACCGCAACGGGACGGGGTGCATGCTGGCCGCTCCCGAGGGCGTCCCGCTCGGCACGACCCCGTCCGCAGCCTACGGACAGGCCGAAGCGACTCTCGAACCCGGCGACTTGCTCCTGCTGCGCACCGACGGCCTGGTACCCGGGCACAGTGGAACGGACGCCGTGGACCGCCTCCTCGGGATGGCCCCGCGCTTCGCCGCGGCGGGTACCGCGGAGGACTGCGTGCGGGTGGTCGTGGAGGAGTTCGGCGCGGACGAGCGCGAGGACGACGCCTGCGTGCTCATCGCCAAGTTGGCTGCCTAGGAAATCCCGGGAGCGCTGCCCCGGGTGATGTCCGGCCAAGGCCCGGGAGGGCACCTTGCCGGAATGCGCACACGGACGCCTCAGGCCGGTGCGCTCCTGCTTCCCCTGCTCCTGGGTTTGGGCAGGGCCAGCTCGATCTCCTCCCGCAGTTCGTTGATCTTCGGATAGCCGGCGAATTCGGCGGTGAGCCGGTACATCTGGCGCAACCGGTCCCAGGTGCGGTGGGAGGAGTTCGATCCCATCGACATCAGGGCCAGCCGGGCGTACCGGTCCGCCTGTTCGGGGTCGTCGGCGATGAAGCACGCGGACGCCATGGACAGGAAGTCGAAGATCTTCGACCGCTGGCGGCCGTCGATCCGCAGGGCCAGGGCCTTCTCCGCGAAGTGCTGGGCGTGCACGGCCGTCCCCGGCTCGAACTCGGCCAGGGTCCGGTAGGCCAGGGCCTGCATGCCGTACAGGTCCTCCTCCTTGAACATCTGCATCCAACTCGGCGGCGGCACGTCGCCCCGGTCCGAGACGAAGAGGTCCTCCGCCTGGCCGAGGGTCCGGCGCATCGCCTGCCCCTTGCCCATCGACGCCTGTGCCCAGGCCTCGATGGTGTGGAGCATGGCCCGGGTGCGCGGCAGCACCTCGGCGCCCGAGCCGGACTGGGCGAGCTTCATCAGATCGAGTGCGTCGTCGGGCCGGCCCAGGTGCACCATCTGGCGAGCCGCTCGGGAGAGCGCCTCCCCGGCGCGGGGCCGGTCGCCGCCCTCCCGGGCCGCGTGGGCGGCGATGACGAAGTACTTCTGGGCCGTGGGTTCCAGGCCGATGTCGTGCGACATCCAGCCCGCGAGGACGGCGAGATTGGCAGCGACGCCCCACAGGCGCCGCTGCAGATGGTCGGGGTGACGGTAGGCGAGCATGCCGCCCACCTCGTTGAGCTGGCCCACGACCGCCTTGCGTTGCAACCCGCCACCGCGGGCCGCGTCCCACACCCGGAACACCTCGACCGAACGTTCCAGTTCCTCGATCTCCTGCGAACCGATGGGGGCGGCCTCGTAACGGTCGAACCCAGCGGGGTCGGCGTGCAGGGGGTCTTGGAGGGCAGGGGCGTCGGCCCTGAGTGTGGGGTCGGTGTGCAGCCAGTCGTGCATGGCGCTGCTGAGTGCGGATCCCGCGGTGAGCGCTGCACCCGCGCCCACCAAGCCGCGTCGGTTGAGCATGAGGTCCATTCCCGTGAATTCGGTGAGGACCGCGGCAGTCCGTTCGGGCGCCCACGGCATACCGTCGGGATGTTCCGCTCTCCCGCCGGCCTGCCGCTTCCCCGTACGCCCGTGCCGCACCAGACCGAGGTCCTCGATGGTCACGACACGACCGAGACGCTCGGTGAACAGGGCCGCCAGCACCCGCGGCACCGGATCGCGCGGGATCTCTCCCATGTCGATCCACCGCCGCACCCGGGAGGTGTCGGTCGCCAGCTGGGGGTGGCCCATGGCCGCCGCCTGCCGGTTGACCAGCCTCGCGAGTTCGCCCTTGGACCAGCCGGCCAGGCCGAACAGATCCGCGAGCCGGGTGTTGGACAGTCCGCTCACGTCAAGCCCCCAGGTTCTCGGCTGAGTTGACAGTAGCCCGGCGCAGGTTGCCGAGCGACTATTCGCCAGGGTTCGCCAGGGTGCGCCAGATGGTGTGCCACTGCACATCGGGTGTCAGGTAGGAAAGCGCCACCCCGACCCGGCTACCGCGACATCAGACGGGCGCATTCCCCAGGATGCATCCGGGCAACCGGGCCGGGTGGGCGCGCGCACCAGGCAGACACCGCAGGAACACGAAGGGATCTGTATCGCCCATGTACGCAGCATCGTCCTCCGTGTCCGCTCCGCCCCGGCCGCTGCGTCCCCGCCCCGCGGGCGGCGGGCCCTATCTCGCTCCCGCACATCCGGGGACCGGCGTGCCGGGCGCGGGGCGGCCACCGCGCACCGCGGGGCCGGGCACTCAACCGCTCAGCGGGAGACTCGACTTGTCCGGTCCCCAAGGTGCGCAACTGCGCACGGCCATCGCGTCGGTGCAGCGGATCTGCCCGGAGTTCACTCCGGTGCAGCTGCTACGGCGCAGCGGGCGGTCCGTGCTCCTGGTCGGCACGACGGGACGCAGCACGGCCGTCGCCAAGTGTCTCCTGGACCAGTCGCCCGCATGGGCGGAGCGCATCCGCCACGAAATAGCGGCATACCGCTCGTTCGTCCGGCACCGGCCGCCCGTCCGGGTGCCGAGGCTGATCGCGGCGGATCCGGACAACTGCACCCTGGTGATCGAGCGCATGCAGGGCCGGGTGGCGGCACTGCAGCGGCATCCGGCCGAGGCCCCGCCCCGCCCGGACATCCGTGCGGCTCTCGGCGCGATCTGCCGGCTCAACGCCTGGCGGCCACCGGCGGGCACGTTCGACGCGCCCCTCGACTACGCGGCCCGCATCGCCCGGTACCACGAGCTGGGGCTGCTCACCGACCGGGACCTGGGCGACCTGCAGAAGCTGCTGCACGGCATCGCGCACGCGACGGGCCGCCAGGCCATGGGCCAGTTCTGCCACGGCGACGCCCTGCTCTCCAACGTCCTGCTCTCTCCGGCGGGCCCGGTGCTGGTGGACTGGGAGCACGCGGGCTGGTACCTGCCGGGGTACGACCTGGCGGTGCTGTGGTCGGTCCTCGGGGACGCGCCGGTGGCGCGTCGGCAGATCAGCCAGCTCGCCCAGTCGGCGGGCCCGGCCTCGCGGGACGCCTTCCTGGTGAACCTGATGCTCGTCCTGACCCGGGAGATCCGTACCTACGAGACGGCCGTGCAGCGTTCGATGAACGACGCGCCCCCGGCGGCCCCGGGCCCGGCTTCGGCGGGTGGCGTACCGTCCGGCGAGGAGCAGCGGCTGCTGCTGCGGCGGCTGCACGACGACTGCCAGCTGGCCCGCCGGGCCGTGCGCGCGGCGGTCGGCACACGCTGACGGGACGTCGGCCCGAGGTGCGCCCCAGGCGGTGCACCTCGGGCCGAGCCGCGCGCCGGACCCGCACCACGCGCCCGTTCCTCACTCCACGCCGCCCGGCGCGGCCGACCCGATGCACGCCCCCGGCGTGCCCCCGCCGATCCCCCGAATTCCCGGTGCACAACGGGGTCATTGGTGTACGCCACTGACGCCCCGCAGGCCCGCGCGGCACTGCCACGAAACTCCCTCGCCCCCGTCTGACGTGGGAAATCGCTTTTTCCTGGGCATGATTGACGGATCGTCGACGAACCGGTACCACTGAGCATCGCTCAGCCCCGCACGCCCCACCGCGCTCGATCGCCCCAGGAGGCCGCATTGCGAGGATCCGCCCCCGACCCCACGTCCGCTCCGCGCGGAAGACGTACCCGCAGGACCGCCGGAGGCATCGCCGCCGCGGCGCTGCTGCTGCCGCTGCTGGGTGCCGCACCGTCCCCGGGCGCCGACCGCTCCGCCACCGGCGGCCTCCAGGACGCCTTCGTCTCCGCGGCCGCCGAGTACCACGTGCCGCAGAGCGTGCTGCTGGCCGTCTCCTACCTCCAGTCCCGCTGGGACACCCACGCAGGCGCGCCGAGCGTGTCCGGCGGCTACGGCCCGATGCACCTCACCGACGCGCACACCGCGCTCGCCGCCGCACCGCACCACAGCGAGGACACCGAGGACGCCCGCGGTGACAGCGCCCGCCCCGCCCTGCACCCGAAGGTGCGCGTGCCGGACGCCGCCGCGCTCCCCGACCGGCTCGAAACGCTGCCGCGGGCCGCCGAACTGACCGGGATCCCGGCGGCCGAGCTGCGCACCGACCCGGCCGCCAACGTGACCGGAGGTGCCGCGCTGCTCGTCGCCGCCCAGAAGGAACTGGGCCGACCCCTCGGCTCCGATCCGGCCGAGTGGTACGGCGCGGTGGCCCGGTTCTCCGGCGCGGAGGACACCGCGACCGCCGCAGCGTACGCGAACGACGTGTACGACGTGCTGCGCACCGGCGCGCGGCGCACCACGGACCGGGGGCAGGCGGTCGCGCTGGCCGCGCAGCCGGGCCTGTCCGCGGACACCGGGCAACTGAAGCGGGCCGGCCTCGATCCGGCCGGCCAAGGCGGCACGGAGTGCCCCGCGTCGGTGTCCTGCACCTGGCTGCCGGCGCCGTACGAGGAGTTCGGGGACAACGACTACGGCAACCACGACCTGGGGGACCGGCCGGCCTCGCAGCGAATCGACTACATCGTCATCCATGACACCGAGGGCACCTGGGACGGCGTCCTCAACCTGATCCAGGATCCGACCTACGTGTCGTGGAACTACACCATCCGCTCCACGGACGGCCTGATCGCCCAGCACGTCAAGGCGAAGGACGTGGCGTGGCACGCGGGCAACTGGTACGTCAACGCCAAGTCGGTCGGCATCGAGCACGAGGGCTTCCTCGCCTCGCCCGACGCCTGGTACACGGAGGCGATGTACCGGTCGTCGGCCCGGCTGGTGAAGTACCTCGCCGCCGAGTACGACATTCCGCTGGACCGGCAGCACATCCTCGGCCACGACAACGTGCCGGGTCCGACCACCTCCTCCGTGCCCGGCATGCACACCGACCCGGGTCCGTACTGGGACTGGCGGCACTATTTCGAGCTGCTGGGCCACCCGTTCAAGCGCACGGCGGGCAGGAGCGGCGGGCTGGTCACGATCCTGCCGGACTACGCGAAGAACCAGCCGGTCTACACGGGCTGCACCACCGCGGGCGAGCCGTGCCCGGCGCACGGGTCCAGCGAGGTGCGGCTGTACTCCGACCATGACGAGAACTCCGCGCTGATCAAGGACATCGGCCTCGGCACCGCCCCCACCACGGATGTGAACGACCTGTCCTCGCGGGTCTCGACCGGGCAGCAGTACGCGGTGGCCGACCGCTGGGGCGACTGGACGGCGATCTGGTATCTGGGGCAGCGGGCCTGGTTCCGCAACCCGGCCGGGCGGCCGACGGCCGTGAACGCCTCCGGACTCGTGATCACGCCCAAGGCGGGGCGTGCGAGCGTTCCGGTGTACGGCCGGGCCTACCCGGAGAAGGAGGCGTACCCGACGGGAGTGCCCGCGCAGGCGGTGTCGCCGCTGTCGTACACGATCCCGGCCGGCCAGGAATACGTCGTCGGTGACGAACTGCCCGGTGAGTACCTCTACGCCGTCACCTTCACCACGGACTCGCACCGGGTCGTGGTGGGCGAGGACCTGTACTACCAGATCCAGTACGGCCACCGGGTGGCGTATGTGCGCGCCGCCGACGTGGACGTGCGGTCGTCGGCCGGCTGACGGCCGCCGTCAGCCCTGCTGGAAAAGCTCCGCCGGGAGCGGCTTCAGCAGGGCGTACAGGTCATCGGTGATGGGCCGGTCCCAAGCCGCGATGGTGACCAGGATGCCGTCGCTGCGGTCGAACTGGACGCATGAGATCCGGGTCTCGCTGAGCTTCAGCCGACGCACGATCAGCAGGTTGTCGCCCTGGAGCACCGGCATGTCCTCGGTGCCGGTGACCGTGACCTCCTCGTCGTTGTCCAGTGCGAGCAGCAACTGGGCCACCTCGAAGGGGATCTCTCCCTCGGCGACGTCACGGGCCGGGGAGCCCTCCGGGAGGTTGCCGATGATCATGGCGGGGCCTCGGCCGCCGAACAGGTCGTAACGCAGGAAGACGCCCTGGCAGCTGCCGTCGGGAGCGGGCAGCAGGCCCGCGCCCAGATTGCCGGGCCAGTCGCCCGGGTCCATGGCCAGGACGTCGAAGTCGGGCCCGGCGGGCGTGGCGCTGCGGCGACGGAGGAACGACATGCGGCCCATGGTACGTGCCCGTACCCGGTCGATGGCGCCCGGGCGGCGTCCCATCAGGGGAGCCGCGCCGCCCCACGGGAGGCCGCGGGCGACCGGCGGCGCCGCCTTGTGCGGGGATCCGGTGGGCGGGGCCGGCGGGCAGCTCCGGTGGGCGGGGTTCCGGTGGGCCGGGCGAGGGAGCCGGGTCAGTTCTGCGGTGGTGCGGACTTCTGCGGCGGTGCGGGTGGTACGACGGCGATCGGGCTCGCCGCGTGCAGCAGGACGGCCTGGGTGACGGAGCCCATCATCGGGGCGGGCGCGAGCAGGCGCCGCCGGTGCCGGCCGACGACGGAAAGAGCGGCCCCGCCCGAGGCCGCGACCAGGTTGCCGGCCGCGTCGCCGGGCAGTGCCCGGGCGACGGCGCGGACATCCGGGTGCCGGCTGCGGTGCGGTGCGAGGAGGTCCTCGGTGAGGGTCCGGGTCTCGTGCTCGACGGCGGCCTGGTCGATGTCGGCCGGTACGAGGCCGCCGGCTGCCGGCAGCGGCAGCGCGGGCCACCGGTAGGCGGCGATCACCTGGAGCAGGGCACCGCGCAGACCGGCCTCGGTGAAGGCGAAAGCGAGCGTGGCGTCGTCGGGGTCGTCCACGTCCACGCCGACGACCACGCGGGGACCCGGCTCGGCCGGTGTCCCGCCCCGCTCCCCCGCCGCCGCGGCGGCCCCCGGGTCCCGGCCGGGCCGGGGCACGACGACGACCGGGCACTTCGCGGCGCGGGCGGCGGCCATGCCGTTGGAGCCGAGCAGCAGGCTGGCGAAGCCGCCCCGCCCCCGGGAGCCGAGCACCAGCAGTTGTGCCTCGGCGCCCAGACCGGGCAGCACCGCGGCGGGCGCACCCGACAACGCGACGTACTCGACGGCCTGCCCGGCCGCCGGTCCGCGCAGCCGGGTGCGCACCGCGTCGAGGATGCCGTCGTCGTCCGGTTCGGGCGGTCCGGCGATCAGCACCTCGGGCTGGCCCCACGGCGCGTACTGCCGCACATGGACCACGCGCAGCGGTGCCGCGCGCCGCCGGGCGGCGTCGAGGGCCCAGTCCAGGGCGCGCAGGCTGTCGTCCGAACCGTCGACCGCGGCGATCACCGGCAGCGTGCTCATCGTCCTGACCTCCGGGATGCGGCTGTGCCTTTCCGGGGTCAGCCTCGCTCAGGCGCCGGTCCCGGCGGGGCCCGGTCGGGCGCGTGTCCGGAAATCGGTGCGGAAGTCCCCCGGATCGGCCCGGCGGCGCACCCGGCGCCGCGCGGGTCAGGTCAGGTCGAACTCGCCTTCCCGCGCGCCGGAGACGAAGGCTCCCCACTCGGCCGGAGTGAAGATCAGGGAAGGGCTCTCCGCGCGGCCGCTGTTGCGCATCGCGATGAACCCCTCGACGAAGGCGATCTGGACATCGCCAAGCCCTCGGCTGCTGGACTGCCACTCGGCGTTGCTGAGGTCCAGTTCCGGCTTGTCCCAGCCCCTGAGCGGGTGCTGCTGGATGGTGCTCTCGGCCACGTCCGTGCTCCTCCCGGTTCGTCGTCCGCGGCCAGCCTAGCGATCGGTTCAGGCGGCCAACAGGCCACGTGTGGGGGACCTTTCAGAAGTCGGGCGGCTGCGCTCCCACCAGCCACATGGAGAAGAACTGCGACCCGCCGCCATAGGCGTGCCCGAGTACCTTCCTGGCCCGTTCCACTTGGTGTTCCCCGGCCTGTCCGCGCACCTGGAGGGCGGCCTCGGCGAAGCGGATCATGCCGGAGGCGCCGATCGGGTTGGTGGACAGCACGCCGCCCGACATGTTGACGGGCAGGTCGCCGTCGAGTGCGGTCACCCCGGACTCGGTGAGCTTCCAGCCCTCGCCCTCCGCGGCGAAGCCGAGGTTCTCCAGCCACATGGGCTCGTACCAGGAGAACGGCACGTACATCTCGACGGCGTCGATGTCCCGGCGCGGGTCGGTGATGCCGGCCTGCCGGTAGACGTCGGCGG
The DNA here is from genome assembly GCF_042871185.1 of Streptomyces sp. NPDC006012. Taxonomy (NCBI): domain Bacteria; kingdom Bacillati; phylum Actinomycetota; class Actinomycetes; order Kitasatosporales; family Streptomycetaceae; genus Streptomyces; species Streptomyces sp. NPDC006012. The sequence goes on along the minus strand of NZ_JBIAIE010000006.1, from coordinate 364,558 downwards.
CGCAGTCCTTGCCGGCCTGCGGGGAGACGAAGTCCTTCCCGGCGAACAGGGTGGGTTCGCTGCGCATGGCACCGCCGAGCATCCAGGCGGGCGGGCGGGGGGCGCGGGCGGCGCCGGCCCGGTCGGTGAGGACCATCGCGCAGGCCCCGTCGGAGGAGGGACAGGTCTCCGAGTAGCGGATGGGGTCCCACAGCATCGGGGACGCCTGGACCCGCTCCAGGGTGATGTCGTGCTCGTGCAGGTGGGCGTACGGGTTCTTGAGGGCGTTGCGCCGGTCCTTGTAGGCGACCAGGGAGCCGACGGTGTCGGGGGCACCGCTGCGCCGCATGTACGCGCGCACGTGGGGCGCGAAGAAGCCGCCCGCGCCCGCCAGCAGCGGCTGCTGGAAGGGGATCGGCAGGGACAGGCCCCACATGGCGTTGGACTCGGACTGCTTCTCGAAGGCGAGGGTGAGCACGGTGGCGTGCACCCGGGAGGCGACGAGACCGGCCGCGACCAGGGCGGTGGAGCCGCCGACGGAACCGGCGGTGTGCACCCGCAGCAGCGGCTTGCCCACCGCGCCGAGCGCGTCGGCCAGGTACAGCTCCGGCATCATCACGCCCTCGAAGAAGTCGGGCGCCTTGCCGATGACCACGGCGTCGATGTCGGACCAGGTCAGCTCGGCGTCGTCGAGGGCGCGGCGGGCCGCCTCGCGGACCAGGCCCGCGATCGACACGTCCCGGCGGGCCGCCACGTGTTTGGTCTGGCCGATCCCTATGACGGCCACGGGCTCCTTGCTCATCGGGGATCCCCTTCGAGTACGGCGACCAGGTTCTGTTGCAGGCAGGGGCCGGACGTGGCGTGGGCGAGCGCCCGGTCGGACTCGCCGCGTGCGATGCGGGCGGCGGCCTCGCCGATGCGGATGAGTCCGGCCGCCATGACCGGGTTGGCGGCGAGGGCCCCGCCGGACGGGTTGACGCACACCTCGTCGCCGAGCCGCAGCGCCTTGCGCAGGACGACCTCCTGGGCGCTGAACGGCGCGTGCAACTCGGCGGTGTCGACGGGACGTTCGAAGGCACCGGCGCGTTCGGCGGCGAGCCGGGCAGAGGGCGAGTCGGTCAGCTCGCGCAGGCCGAGGGCGTGGGCCTCGACACGGTGGTCGATGCCCCGGATCCAGGCGGGCCGCGGGCACAGCTCACGGGCCCGGTCGCCCGCGGCGAGGATCACGGCGGCGCCGCCGTCGCCGACGGGCGGGCAGTCGCCGGTGCGCAGCGGCCGTACCACGTACTCCCCCTGGGGGACGGAGCCCCGCAGCTGGGCGTGGGGGTTGGCGGCGGCGGACGCCCGGTTGCGGGCGGCGAGCGCGGCCAGCGCGGGCTCGTCCGTCTCCCCCGCGTCGATGAGCGCCTGCGCCTGGAGGGCGGCGAGGGCGACGGCGTCCGGCCACAGCGGGGCGACGTAGTACGGGTCGAGCTGGCGGGTGAGGACGTCCCGGACGGAGCCGGGCGAGGACTTGCCGTAGGAGTAGACGAGGGCGGTGTCGGCGTCACCGGTGAGCAGTTTGGTCCAGGCCTCGTACAGCGCCCAGGCGCCGTCCATCTCGACGTGCGACTCGGAGATCGGCGGCCAGGCGCCGACGCCGTCCAGGGCGAGGGTGAAGGAGAAGGCGCGGCCGGCCAGGTAGTCGCTGGAGCCGGAGCAGGTGAAGCCGATGTCGGAGGTCTTCAGGCCGGTCCTCTCCAGCACCTCGTGCAGGACCGGCAGGAGCATCTCCGCCTCGGAGTGTTCCTCGTCGGCACGCCGGTGGGCGGTCTGCGCGAAGGCGACGACGGCGATCTCCCGGGGGGCCGGCGCGTCTGCACGGGTCACAGCAGCTCCTTGTACGTGTCGTAGTCGGCGTCGGGTTCGCCGGTCGGCCGGTAGTGGTCGGGGTGGCGGGCACCCTCGGTCCACACCGGTTCGACGCGCAGGCCCATCCGCACCTGGTCGTAGGGGATGCCGCCGATGCGGCCGTGCAGCGCGAGGCCGGCGCCGTCGAGGGCGATGTGCGCGTAGACGTAGGGCACCTCGATGTCGAGATTCTTGGCCTTGATGTTGACGATGCAGTAGGTGGTCACCGTGCCGCGGGGGCCCACCTCGACCTGCTCGGCGGTGGCGACTCCGCAGGTGGGGCAGGCGCCACGGGGCGGGACGTACACCTTGCGGCAGGACGGGCAGCGTTCACCGACGGTGCGGCGTTCGGCGAGCGCCTCGATGTAGGCGCTCTGGGCGCGGCCGGGTGTGTAGGTGTAGTCGAGGCGGGCGGGGGCAACGATGCCGGTGACGGGGTCCGCGAACGTGCCGCTGTGGCCGGCGGGTTCGGCGGCGGTGCCGTCGTACGGTTCGAAGCAGGCGATGTCGGTGATGGCACCGGTGGGCTCCTCGGCCCAGCGGATCCGCACGCGCAGGCCGGTGTGCACGGAGTCGGGCCCGGGGGCGTCCAGGGCGTGCAGCAGGGGGGTGTCGGCGCCGTCGAGCCTGACCAGGACCCAGGCGAAGGGGGTGGTGAGGGGCTGGCCGGGCCGGGGCTCGTGGTTCCAGGCCCAGGTGGTGACCGTGCCGGTGGGGGCGACCTCGACGAGGTCGCGGATCTCCTCGGCGGTCACCGGGTCGTACTCGACGGGCGGTACCAGGGTGCGGCCGTCGTCCGTGCGCACACCGAGCACGACGCGTTCGCGCAGGCCGGTGAGGAAGGCGCTCTGGACGGGGCCGAGCGAGCGGGTGAAGGGGAACTCCAGGACGAGGGGGGCCTTGAGGACTTCGGGCATCGACGGCTGTCTCCTTCGCGGTTCGGGCGGCCCGGCACGGGGTCAGGCACGCTTGTAGACGGGGGGCCGCTTCTCCGCGAAGGCGCGGGCGCCCTCCTTGGCGTCGGCGGTGTCGAAGACCGGCCAGCCGCGTTCGAGTTCCGCGGCGAGGCCGTCGGTCTCGGTCATCTCGGCCGTCTCGTACACGGACGCCTTGACGGCCTCGACGGCGAGCGGGCCGCAGGCGTTGATCCGCTCGGCGATCTCCAGGGCGCGGGCGAGCGCGGCGCCGCCGGCGACGACGTGGCCGATCAGTCCGATGCCGGCGGCTTCGCGGGCGCTGTACGGCCGGCCGGTGAGCAGCATTTCCAGGGCGTGGGTGCGGGGGATCTGGCGTTGCAGCCGGACGGTGGAACCGCCGATCGGGAACAGGCCGCGCCTGACCTCGAAGAGGCCGAAGGTCGCGGACTCGCCGGCCACCCGGATGTCGGTGCCCTGCAAGATCTCCGTGCCGCCGGCGACGCAGTGCCCTTCGACGGCGGCGATCACCGGTTTGCGCGGCCGGTGGTGGCGCAGCATGGCTTTCCAGTGCAGGTCGGGGTCGGCCTTGAGCCGGTCCCGGTACTGCTCGCCCACCATGCCGCCACCGGCCAGGGCCTTGAGGTCCATCCCGGCGCAGAAGGCGCTTCCGGCGCCGGTGAGCACGATCGAGCGGACGGTGTCGTCGGCGTCGGCCTGCAGCCAGCCGTCGTACAGGCCGACGAGCATCGGCAGCGAGAGCGCGTTCTTGGCCTCGGGCCTGTTGAGTGTGAGTACCAGTGTGGCGCCTTCGTGCCGCACGGTGAGGTGTTCGGTGCCGGCCATGACCCATCTCCCCTCTGCCGGAACGAGAACAGGTTGCAGTAGGCGCGTGGGCACTTCAAGGGTTTTCTGACAGTCAGTCAGATTTCTTCGCGGGAAGCCTTCACAGTTGCGGCACCCTTTGCTCTGATGACCGGCGAACCGTCGGATACCAGGTACACCCGGGTCAGGAGGAACGGTGGAGTACAACCTTGCCGACCTGTTCGAGTCGGTCGTCGACGTGGTCCCGGACCGCGAAGCCCTCGTGTACATCGACCACCCGGGTACCGGCGCGGAGCGCCGCCTGACGTATGCGGAGCTGGACGCGGCGGCGAACCGCATCGGGCACCATCTCGCCGACAGCGGGATACGCCCGGGCGAGCATCTGGGGCTCCACCTCTACAACGGCGTCGAGTACCTGCAGACGGTGCTCGGCTGCCTGAAGGCACGCGTCGTCCCGGTCAACGTCAACTACCGCTACGTGGAGGACGAGCTGGCCTATCTCTACCAGGACGCGGATCTGGTGGCGCTGGTCTTCGACGCGGAGTTCACGGACCGGGTCGCGGCGGCGCTGCCGCGCTCGGGCGGGCTGCGGCATCTGGTGCGGGTGGGTGCCGCGGCGCCGGGCGCGGCCGAGGTGCCCGCCGTGGCGTTCACCGACGCCGAGGCCGCCGGGTCGCCGGAGCGGGGCTTCGCGGCACGCTCGGCCGACGACCAGTTCATCATCTACACCGGTGGCACCACCGGGATGCCCAAGGGCGTGATGTGGCGGCAGGAGGATCTGTTCTTCTCGGGCATGGGGGGCGGGGCGCCGACCGGTGAGCCGGTGCGCACACCGGAGGAACTGTCCGAGCGGGTCGCGGCCGGCGGCGCCGGGATCACTTTCTTCCCCACTCCCCCGCTGATGCACGGCACGTCCACGCTGACGGCGTTCATCGGGTTCAACTTCGGGCAGCGCGTGGTGCTGCACCGCAAGTTCACGCCCGAGGACGTGCTGCGGACGGTGGAGAAGGAGAAGGTCTCCAGCATGTCCCTGGTCGGCGACGCGATGCTGCGGCCGCTGATCGACGCGTTGCGGGGCCCGATGAAGGGCACGGACTGCTCGTCGGTGTTCAGCGTCTCGTCGTCGGGGGCGATCATGTCGGAGACGGTGCGCCGGGAGTTCGGCGAACTCGTCCCGAACGCCATGCTGCTGAACAACTTCGGGTCCTCCGAGTCCGGGTTCAACGGCACGGCGACGGCCGACTCCGGCCCCGAGCGCGGATTCCGCATCCGGGTCAACTCCCGCACCCTGGTGGTCGATCCGGCCACCCGTGAACCGGTCGCGGCCGGTGAGGTGGGGCGGGTGGCGCAGTGCGGGCACGTACCGCTCGGCTACTACAACGACCCGGCGAAGACCGCCGAGACCTTCTTCGAGAAGCACGGCCGCCGCTGGGTGCTGCTGGGCGACATGGCCACCGTGGACGAGGACGGCGTCGTGACCGTGCTCGGCCGCGGCTCGCAGTGCATCAACACCGGCGGGGAGAAGGTCTACCCGGAAGAGGTCGAACAGGCGCTCAAGTCGCATCCGGACGTGTACGACGCGCTCGTGGCCGGGGTGCCGGACGCCACCTGGGGCAATCATGTGGCGGCGGTGGTGCAGTTGCGCGAGGGCGCCGGCCCGTTGTCCCTGGCGGACGTCCAGCAGCACTGCCGCACCCAGCTGGCCGGCTACAAGATCCCGCGCCAGCTCGTGCTCACGGAGACGATCCAGCGCTCGCCAAGCGGCAAGGCGGACTACCGGTGGGCGCGGGAGGTGGCGGCCGCCGCGGACCGGTAGGACGCCCGCCCGGCGCACACGGGTGGTCCGCCGGACGGCGCCTGCGCCTACCCCGGAGGGGGCAAGGCGTCCGCCGGGCTCAGCTCCAGGAAGGCGGCGATCCGGCGCACGAAGCGCTCCGCGTCGTCCAGCCAGGGATGGTGCCCGGCGCCGCCGACTCTCCGGTCCCGCGCAGGTCGAACAGGGGCAGTCGGCGCCGGGCGGCCAGTCCGCCCAGGTCACCGAGGCAGGCCGAGGCCCGCATGGGGCCTCCGGGCAGCACGACGAGAGGCTCCCCCTCGCCGCGGACGTGGTACGCGAGACGGGTTCCGCCGGGCGCGGTGAACGCGGGCATGCCGCCGGTCATCCGGCTGAGCCGGGCCGGCCCACAACGGGATTCCGGATCGGCCGGACGGGCGAGAATGTGCAGGCTGCCCCCTTGCCCGGGCTGCCCCGGCCTGAATTACTGATCCCGGACACGGCGACCGAATGATCGGTCGTCCAAGTCGAGGCGAGCCGATGTGCCCGGTGAGGGAGAGGTACCCCATGACGGAGGCCAGTGAGCTGTTCGACGCGGGGGAACGTCTCGGCCCCACGGCACTGCGGCGGCTTCAGCTGGAGCGGCTGCGGACCACCCTGCGCCGCGCCTACGACCACGTGCCGTTCTACCGCGAGTCCTTCGACAAGGCAGGCGTCCACCCGCAGGACTGCCGGTCCCTGGAGGACCTGGCCCGCTTCCCCTTCACCGCCAAGGCGGACCTGCGCGAGCACTACCCGTTCGGGATGTTCGCCGTGCCGCGCGACCGGATCCGCCGGATCCACGCGTCGAGCGGCACGACGGGGCGCCCCACCGTGGTCGGCTACACGGAGAACGACCTCTCGCTGTGGGCCGACATGGTGGCCCGTTCCATCCGGGCGGCGGGCGGGCGGCCCGGGGACACCGTCCACGTGGCCTACGGCTACGGCCTGTTCACCGGCGGCCTCGGCGCCCACTACGGCGCCGAGCGCCTGGGGTGCACGGTGATCCCCGCGTCCGGCGGCATGACCGCCCGCCAGGTCCGGCTCATCACGGACCTGGAGCCCCGGATCATCATGGTCACGCCCTCGTACATGCTCACCCTGCTCGACGAGTTCGAGCGGCAGGGCGTGGATCCACGCGGCACGTCGCTGCGGGTGGGCCTGTTCGGTGCGGAGCCGTGGACGGAGGAGATGCGGCGGGAGATCGAGGAGCGGTTCGGGATCGACGCCGTCGACATCTACGGTCTGTCCGAGGTGATCGGTCCGGGCGTCGCGCAGGAGTGCGTGGAGACCAAGGACGGCCTGCACATCTGGGAGGACCACTTCTATCCGGAGGTCGTCGACCCGGTCACCGGTGAGCTGCTGCCCGAGGGCGCGGAGGGCGAACTGGTCTTCACCTCGCTCACCAAGGAGGCCATGCCGGTCGTCCGGTACCGGACCCGCGACCTGACCCGGCTGCTGCCGGGCACGGCCCGGGTGTTCCGGCGGATGCAGAAGATCACCGGCCGCAGCGACGACCTGGTGATCGTGCGGGGCGTCAACCTGTTCCCGACGCAGGTCGAGGAGATCGTGCTGCGCACCCCCGGCCTCGCCCCGCACTTCCAGCTCCGCCTCACCCGCCAGGGCCGCCTGGACGCCCTCACCGTACGGGTCGAGGCACGCCCCGGCGCGACCCCCGGGACCCGCCAGGAGGCGGCCCGGCTCGTCGCCGCGGCCGTCAAGGACGGCATCGGCGTCTCGGCCGACGTGGAGATCGTCGAACCGGAGTCGCTGGAGCGGTCGGTGGGCAAGATCCGCCGGATCGTTGACCTGCGACCGCGCTGAGCGCTCCGCGGACGGTGCGGCACCGTCGGCCGTCCACGGCGCCGTCGCCCGTCCCGCTCAGTCCCCGCCGCCGAAACGGGCCCGGAGTTCCCGCTTGAGGATCTTGCCGCTGGCGTTGCGCGGGAGTTCCGTCACGAACAGCACGCGCTTGGGTGCCTTGAACGGGGTGAGCCGCTCGCGTGCGTGGGCGATCAGTTCGGCCTCGGTGACCTCGCCGCGCGGCACGACGACCGCCGTGACGGCCTCGACCCAGCGTTCGTCGGGCAGCCCGACTACGGCGGCCTCGGCCACCCCCTCGTGCGTGTACAGGGCGTCCTCGACCTGCCGCGAGGCGATCAGCACTCCGCCGGAGTTGATGACGTCCTTCACCCGGTCGACGATCGTGAGGTATCCGTCGGCGTCCCGCACCGCGAGATCGCCGGAGCGGAACCAGCCGTCACGGAACGCCTGCGCGGTCTCCTCGGCCTTGTCCCAGTAGCCCTCGCACAGCTGCGGTGAGCGGTAGACGACCTCGCCCGGTGTGCCGTCGGGCACGTCCGCGCCGTTCTCGTCGACCACGCGCGCGTCCACGAACAGCACACTGCGGCCGCAGGAGTCGAGCCGGCCCGCGTGCTCGTCGGGGCCGAGCACGGTGGCCAGGGGGCCGATCTCGCTCTGTCCGAAGCAGTTGTAGAAGGCCAGTTCGGGCAGGCGCTCCTGAAGCCGTTCCAGGACCGGCACGGGCATGATCGACGCCCCGTAGTACGCCTTGCGCAGCCCGCCGAGGTCGCGGGTGGTGAAGTCGGGCCGGTTCGACAGCGCGATCCACACGGTGGGCGGTGCGAACAGACTGTCCACACGCCCGGCCTCGATCAGGTCGAAGAGGGTGTCGCCGTCGGGCGCGTCGAGGACGGCGTTGGTGGCGCCGACGGCGAGGTAGGGCAGCAGGAACACGTGCAGTTGCGCCGAGTGGTACAGCGGCAGCGCGTGCGCGGGCCGGTCACCGGCCCGCAGGTCGAGGGCGGTGATCGCGCTCAAGTACGCGTGGACCAGCGCCCGGTGGGTCATCATCGCGCCCTTCGGCAGCGCGGTGGTGCCGGAGGTGTACAGCAGTTGCACCAGGTCCTCGGCGCGCGGTTCGGGACCGTCGTACGGCGCTGCCGTCGCGAGCGAGGCGAGGAGCGAGTCGTCGGTGTCGCGCAGCGGCAGCACGGGGACGCCGGCCGGCAGCCGTCCGGCGAGGGCCGGGTCGGCGAGCACCAGCGCGCTGCCCGACTGGGTGACGATGTAGGCGAGGTCGTCGCCGGTCAGGTGGTGGTTGACCGGCACATGGACCAGGCCCGCCCGGGCGCAGGCGAGGAAGGCGATCACATAGGCGTCGGAGTTGTGGCCGTAGGCGCCGACCCGGTCGCCGGGGGCCAGGCCGCGGGCGCGCAGCAGGCCGGCGGCGCGGGAGACGGCGTCGTCGAGTTCCGCGTAGGTCCACCGTCGTTCGCCGTACTCGACCGAGATCCGTGCGGGTGTGCGCCGGGCGCTGCGCCGCAGCACACCGTCGACCGTGCTGCCGTGTCCCTGCCTCATGGCACCCGATCCTGCGGGCGGTGCGCGAGCGGGTCAAGGACGCGGCGGCACGGCGGGAAGCCCGCGTCGCGCGGCGGGGTTGCCGGTGGGGCCGCCGGCCCCCGCCGTCGCGCGGGCCGGCGGCATGGTCATACGGGCCGGTTCCGGCCCTCCCAGTAGGGGTCCCGCAGCCGTCGCTTGTACAGCTTGCCGTTGGGGTCGCGGGGCAGTTCGGCGACGAAGTCGACGGACCTGGGGCACTTGTAGCCGGCGAGGTGCCGCGCGCAGTGGTCGAGCAGGGCGGCGGCGAGGCCGGGTCCCGGCTCGTGCCCCGGGGCCGGTTCCACCACGGCCTTGACCTCCTCGCCCCAGTCGTCGTGCGGGATGCCGAAGGCGGCGGCGTCGGCGACGGCGGGGTGGGCGAGCAGGGCGGACTCGATCTCGGCCGGATAAATGTTCACGCCGCCCGAGATGATCATGTCGATCTTGCGGTCGCGCAGGAAGAGGTAGCCGTCCTCGTCCAGGTAGCCGAGGTCGCCCACGGTGAAGAAGTCACCGATCCGGTTCTTCCGGGTCTTCGCCTCGTCCTTGTGGTAGGAGAATCCACCGGTGTTCATCTTCAGGTAGACGGTGCCGAGTTCGCCGGGCGCGAGCCGGTTGCCCTCGTCGTCGAAGATCGCGAGTTCGCTGATCGGCCAGGCCCTGCCGACCGTGCCGGGCTTCTTCAGCCAGTCCTCGGCGGTCGCGAAGGCACCGCCGCCCTCGCTGGCCGCGTAGTACTCCTCGACGCTGTGGCCCCACCAGTCGATCATGGCCCGTTTCACGTGGTCGGGGCAGGGCGCGGCGCCGTGGATGGCGTGCCGCATGGACGACACGTCGTACGCCTGCCGGACCCGCTCCGGCAGCGCCAGCAGGCGGTGGAACTGGGTCGGGACCATATGGGTGTGGGTGCACCTGTGGGTGTCCATGAGGCGGAGCATCTCCTCGGGCGTCCACTTGTCCATCAGCACCAGCAGATGCCCGATGTGCAGCGACGCGCCCGCGAACTGGAGCACGGCCGTGTGGTAGAGCGGCGAGCAGACCAGGTGGACGTTGTCGTCGAACGGCTTGATGCCGAAGATGCCGAGGAACCCGCCGAGGTACGCCTCCTCGGGGGGTTTTCCGGGCAGTGGGCGCCGGATGCCGCGGGGCCGGCCGGTGGTGCCCGAGGTGTAGTTCATCACCCAGCCGAGGGTGCGGTCGGCGGGCGCCGACGCGTCCTGTCCGGCGAGGAGTTCGGCGTACGGCCTGAAGCCCTCGACGGTGCCGACCGCGTACCGGTGTGTCGCCGGGAGGCCGGCCTCGTCGGCGGCCTGGCGGGCGGACTGCGCGAACCGTTCGTGCGCGACGAGCACCTTGGCGCCGGAGTCGGCGACGATCCAGGCGATCTCGGGTCCGACGAGGTGGTGGTTGACCGGCACGAGGTAGAACCCGGCCTGGCTGGCGGCCAGGTACGCGGTGAAGAACTCGACGCCGTTGGGCAGCACGACGGCGAAGGCGTCGCCGCGCTCCAGGCCCGCCGCGCGCAGGCCGCGGACCAGTTGGTTGACGGCGGCGTGCAGCCGGCCGGCGGTCCACGCCTCGCCGTCGGGGGCGATCAGGACGGTGCGGTCGGGGTCCTGGGTGGCCTGGGCCCAGAAACCGGTGGGAGGTGTGCTCACGACTGGCCGCTCCTTCCGGCGATGCGGTTGATGCGGTCGACGGCCCGCTCGAAGCCTCGGGTGAGGTCGTCGAAGACGGCCCGGACGTCTCGTTGGGCGGTCATCCGGCCGACGATCTGTCCGACGGGGGTGCCGAGCAGCGGCTCGACCTCGTACTTCTGGATCCGGGAGACCGCCTCGGCGACCAGCAGGCCCTGAAGCGGCATGGGCAGGGTGCCGGGTCCGTCCGGGTCGTCCCAGGCGTCGGTCCACTCGGTGCGCAGCTGGCGTGCGGGCTTGCCCGTGAGGGAGCGGGAACGGACGGTGTCGGCGGACCCGGCGGCGAGGAGTTTGCGGGTGAGGGCGGGGGAATGCAGGTCCGCCTCCGTGGTGGTCAGCCAGATGGAACCCAGCCACACGCCCTGGGCGCCCAGGCTCAGCGCGGCTGCCACCTGCTGTCCGCTGCCGATGCCGCCCGCCGCCAGCACGGGCAGCGGGGCGACGGCGTCGACCACCTCGGGTGTCAGCACCATGGAGGCGATCTCCCCGGTGTGGCCGCCCGCCTCGTAGCCCTGCGCCACGACGATGTCGATGCCCGCGTCCCGGTGCTTGCGGGCGTGCCGGGCGCTGCCCGCGAGGGCGGCGACGAGCACGTTTTGGTCGTGGGCGCGGGCCACGACGTCGGCGGGCGGGGAGCCGAGGGCGTTGGCCAGGAGCCGGATCGGGTAGTCGAAGGCGACGTCGAGCTGGGTGCGGGCCACGTGTTCCATCCAGCCGGTGATGCGCCAGCCGGACGCCTCGCCGTCGGCGAGTCCGGGCACGCCGTACTTGGCGAGGGTGTCCGTGACGAACTGGCGGTGTCCCTCGGGGATCATCGCCTCGACGTCGGTCTCGCTGACGCCCTCCACCTTCTTGGCGGGCATGACCACGTCGAGGCCGTAGGGCCGGCCGTCGACATGGGCCTCGATCCAGTCGAGGTCGCGTTTCAGGTCGTCGGGGTCGGTGTAGCGGACCGCGCCGAGCACCCCGAAGCCGCCGGCCCGGCTGATGGCCGCGGCGACGGCGGGAAACGGCGTGAAGCCGAAGACGGCGTGCTCGACTCCCAGTTGCTTGCTCAGCTCCGTCTGCATGGGCGCAGGATGCCGCAGTCCCCGGGACGACGGAAGAGGTTTTCTGATACAGCGTCAGATTCTTCGGAAGGCCGTACCCGGGCCGCGCCCACCGTCGGCGCACCCTGCCTGCGACGGCACCGCCGCGGCCCGGGCGCCGTGCCCCGGCCGGAAGGCGGCGGCACGGCGGACACCACCCGGCACCGCGGAATTTTCAGTCCCGCTCCAGCACCGCCATCGCCGCGTTGTGGCCGGGCACCCCGCTCACCCCGCCCCCGCGCACCGCGCCCGCACCGCACAGCAGGACATTGGCGTGCCGGGTCTCCACGCCCCAGCGTCCGGTGTCCTCCTGGGCGTAGGGCCAGGCCAGCGCGCGGTGGAAGATGTTGCCGCCGGGCAGCCGCAGGTCGCGCTCCAGGTCGAGCGGGGTCTTCGCCTCGATGCACGGGCGGCCGTGCGCGTCGGTCGCCAGGCAGTCGGCGAGGGGCACGGCCAGGTGGGCGTCGAGCTGGGCGAGCGTCGACTTCAGCAGGTCACGGCGTACGGCGTCGTTGTCCTCGGCGAAGATCCGGGCAGGTGTGTGCAGCCCGAACAGGGTGAGGGTCTGGTATCCCCGGGCGACCAGGTCGGGTCCGAGGATCGAGGGATCGGTCAGGGAGTGGCAGTAGATCTCCGAGGGCGGTGCGGCGGGGAGCCGGCCGGCCGCGGCCTCTCCATAAGCGGCGGCCAGTTGCCCGTACCCCTCGGCGATGTGGAACGTGCCGGCGAACGCCTCCCGCGGATCCACAGTGGTGTCGCGCAGCGCGGGCAGCCGCTTGAGCAGCATGTTGACCTTCAGCTGGGCGCCCTCTGCGGGCTCGGGCCGCGGATCGCCGGTGAGGGCGGCGAGTTCCTGCGGCGAGGCGTTGACGAGCACGTGCCGGGCGGCAACGACGCCCTCGCCGTCGGCCGTCCGGTAGACGACTTCGGCGTGCTGTCCGTCGGTGTCGATACGGATGGCCTCGTGTCCGGTCGCGAGGGTGGCGCCGGCCGTGCGCGCGGCGGCGGCCAGCGCGTCGGTGAGGGCGCCCATGCCACCGACGGGCACGTCCCAGGCGCCGGTGCCGCCCCCGATCACGTGGTAGAGGAAACAGCGGTTCTGCGGCAGGGCGGGGTCGTGGGCGTCGGCGAAGGTGCCGATGAGCGCGTCGGTGAGGACGACGCCCCGCACCAGGTCGTCGCTGAACTCCCGCTCGATCGCGACCCCGATGGGCTCCTCGAACAGGGCCCGCCAGGCGTCCTCGTCGTCGATGCGGCGGCGCAGTTCGTCGCGGGTGGGCAGCGGTTCGACAAGGGTGGGGAAGACCCGCTGGGCAACCCGGCCGGTCATGCCGTAGAAGCGCTGCCAGGCCGCGTACTCGCGCTCGCCGCCGGTCAGCCGCGCGAAGGCGTCCCGGGTGCGCCGCTCGCCGCCGCCGACCAGCAGTCCGGTGGGGCGCCCGGCGCGCTGTGCCGGGGTGTAGGAGGAGATGGTGCGGCCACGGACCCGGAAGGTCAGGCCCAGGTCCCGCACAATCTTCCGGGGCAGCAGGCTGACCAGGTAGGAGTAGCGGGAGAGGCGGGCGTCGACCCCCGCGAACGGGCGGGTCGAGACGGCCGCGCCGCCGGTGTGCTCCAGCCGCTCCAGGACCAGCACGGACCGTCCGGCCCGGGCCAGGTAGGCGGCGGCGACCAGTCCGTTGTGGCCGCCCCCGACGATGACGGCGTCGTAGGTCCGGGATCCCTCGTGTGCAGGCATGGTTCTTCGTAACACGCGGTGATCTACGTCGGCCAGAGGCATGCCGGACCACGGCCCGAGCCCCGACCGACCGCCGACCGGCCATCCTCCGACCAGCGGCCGGCCACCAGCTCGGCGTGCGGCCTCGGCGTGCGGCCTCGGCGTCCGTACGCTCGGCCTCCGCGGGCTCAGCGTCCGCCGGACATCTCCTGCCGCCGGCGCAGCACCGCCACCCTCCGGTACAGCTCGTCCGCCTCGGCACTCCGGCCGAGCTGTGCCAGGCAGTGGGCCTCGTCGCTGCGGCCGGCGAGGGTGTCGGGGTGGTCCGGGCCGAGCACCCGGGCGCGGTCGGCGGCGACGGCGCGGTGCACCTCGCCGGCCTCGGCCCAGCGGCCGAGCCGTCCGAGGCCGAGGCCGACGTTGTGCCGTCCGACGAGCGCGCCGGCGGCCTCCGGCGGCGGGCAGACCATGCCGGGCCGGGCCGGGCCGGTGACCGGCCGCGGGATCCACACACGGGAGAGCCCCGCCGCGGGGTCCGCGGGCGTGATGCGCAGAGCGCCGCCGCCCGCCTTGGGCCCGGCGGTCATGCCCCGGGCCCAGGACGGCAGCCCGGGCACGCGGGACGCCGGTCCGGGCGGCCACGGCCAGCGCGTCACCACCGTCGCGGCACCGGCGGGCGCCGTACGGCCGGTCGTCAGTCGCAGGCCCACCTCGCGTGCGTCGTACGGCCGTTGCTCGGGCCGCTTGGCCAGCAGGTCGAGCACGATCCGTTCGAAGTACTCGGGCAGTTCGGCGCGGTGGCTGCGCAGCGGGACCGGCGGGGTGTCGCGGTGGCCGACGAGGATCGCCCAGGCGTCGCCGAGGTCGAACGGCGGCACGCCGGTGGCGATCTCGTACAGCACGCAGCCCAGCGAGTACAGATCGCTGCGCAGGTCGACCTCCGTGCCGCTGATCTGCTCCGGGGACATGTAGTGCGGGGTGCCCATCGCGATACCCGTGCCGGTCAGCCGGGCGGTGAAGCCGATGTCGTGGCCGAGGCGGGCTAGGCCGAAGTCGCAGATCTTCACGGTCGTGTCGGTGAGCCGCATGATGTTCGCGGGCTTCAGGTCCCGGTGCACGATGCCCTGCCGGTGGGTGTAGGCGAGGGCGGCGGCGATCTGGTCGGCGATGTCGACGATGTCGTCGACCGGCAGCGGGTGCTGCTTGTTGTCCTCCAGCAACTGGCTGAGGTTGCGACCCTCCAGCAGTTCCATCACCAGGTAGAGGATGCCGTCGGACTCGCCGAAGTCGTGGACGACGGTCACCCCGCGGTGGGAGAGCGCGGCGGCCACCCGTGCCTCACGGCGGAACCGTTCCCGCACGACGCGGGTGAATGCGTGGTCGTACTGCGGGCCGAGGGGCTTGAGGCACTTCACGGCGACCTGCCGCCCGAGCGACTCGTCACGGGCCCGCCACACCTCGCCCATCCCGCCCCGCCCGATCAGGTCGAGCAGCCGGTACCGGCCCTGGACCAGTCTGGTGTCCGCCATCGCGCGCCGTCGCCCCCGTCCGTCGCCGCTCGCCCTCCTCGGGGACCGCGCCACGGTACGGCCGAGCCGCCCCGATGCATGACACTCCCCCCGCAAGTCCAGTATGGCGGCCTATCGTCTGACTTTGTATGGCTGCGGACGAACACCCGGCCACCTGCTGCCGGGGCGGCCAGGATGTGCTCGCGCGCATCGCCTCTGCTCCGGCAGGCCGGGACGGGCGGCGCGCACCGTGACATACGATCAGCTCCCTCCAGGCTGGAAGGCGGTCCGCCGATGCCCGTCCCGAACCTGCTCGCGGTGTTCGCCCACCCCGACGACGAATCCCTGTCGGCGGGCGGTGTGCTCGCCCGTCACGCGGCCGCGGGCGCGCGGACCGCAGTCGTCACCGCGACCTGGGCCGAAGGCACCCAGCGGGCCACGGAGTTGGCCGAGGCGCTGCGGATCCTCCGCGCCGGCGGACCGCGGCTGCTCGGCTACGCCGACGCGCGCGTACCCCACTCGGCCCCGGACCGCCCGCGGTTGTGCGACGCACCGCTCGACGAGGCGGTGGGGCGCCTGGTGGCGCACATCCGGGAATTCCGCCCGGACGTCCTGGTCACCCACGACGGCTACGGCGGGCTGACGGGTCACCCGGATCACCTGCACACCCACCGGGTGACCGTGCTCGCTGCCCAGGCCGCCGGGCTGGAGCCGCTCTACCCGGACGCCGGCGCCCCGTGGCAGCCGCGCGCCCTGTATCTGGCCACGCACCCGCATTCGGCCGTGCCCGCGCTGAAGGACGTGATCGGTGCGCGCAAGGCGGCGTACAGCGTTCCCGACGAGCAGGTCACCGCTACCGTCGATGTCCGCCCGTGGCTGGAGCAGAAGATCGCCGCGGTGCTGGCGCATCGCTCGGAGGTGACGCGGGGAGCCCTGCCGGGGATCGTCTCCGGCCTTCCGCGGACCGCGTGGGAGCGGCTGTTCGCCACCGAGTGGTTCATCCGTCACCCTCTTGTGGCGGAGGCCGCGCCCCGGACGGAACTGACCGCCTGACGACACCGGCCCGCTGTCCTGCTGCCCCGTGGTCCCTGTCCACGTGCTGCGGTCAGGGCCTCGTGACGTTCTCCTGGGCCAGGCGGCGGCGCACCGCCGCGTGGATCTCCGAGGGGCCGCGTGCCCATTCGAGCGTACGGCCGACCGCCGTGGCCGCCGGGCGGTCCCAGCAGGCGCGCACGGCTGCCGGACGGCCGATGCCCAGTTCGGACCGCGCCCAGTCCGGCAGGAGGCCGACCGCGGCGTTCATCAACTGGTGCACGACCAGCCGCTCCCGTGCGGTGCGGCCGAACCCGCGGAGGAATCGCACGGAGTCCCACGCGGCCTCGGTCGCCCGGAGCCGGGGGCGTATGCGGGCCAGGTAGCGCTCGGCCTGCCGGGTGTCACGGGGCACCTGCTCCGCGCCGAGCAGCTCGGCGACCGGGGCGACCTGACGGTAGTACGCGTCGCACTCGGCGGGGGTGAGCCGGTACCGGCGCGGCGCGTACGTCTGATAGCCCGCCAGGAAGCTGCGTACCTCCGCGGTGTGCACCCAGGTCAGCAGTTCGGGGTCGTCGGCGCGGTAGGGCCGGCCGTCCGGTGCGGTGCCCCGGACCCGGGTGTGGATGCGCCGCACCCGGGCGATCGCCTCGTGCGCGGCCCGCGTGGAGCCGAAGGTCGTCGTGGTGACGAACCCCGCGGTGCCGGCGAGCCGGCCGACCGGGTCGGACCGGAAGTCCGAGTGCTGGTCGACCCCGGCCATGGCCAGCGGGTGCAGTGACTGGAGCATCAGCGCCGCGAAGCCGCCGGTGAGCATGCCGGTCAGATGCCCGTGCACCCGCCAGGCGGGATCGCCGGGGGTGACGCCCAGCAGCCCGGGATCACCGGCCGGACCCTCGTACAGGTCCAGTTCGAGGTGCCCGCCGTGCACGGTCGCCTTGAGTTCGTCCGCGACCCGGGTCCGCAGCCCCACGTGTGCCTCCGCGATCCGATGCAGCCGATGTTCCGGCTCCATTGTCTCCGGCCTGCGGGAAACGGACCCCGGGGTGTCCCGGGGCACCCCGGGGTCCGTGACGGTGCGGTCATCGCGTCGGTACCGGCGCACCCCGCCCGGTCACCGGCATCCGCCGGGTCGGCCCCGCGGCGTCCTCGGCGGCCCTTTGCGTCCGCGCGGATCAGCCCTCCTTCCAGACGACCACGGTCAGCACGGCGCTGCTGACGGTGACCGGGGCCTTGGCCTGGTTGAGCAGCCGCACGCGCATCCCGTGCCCCTTGCCGAGCCGTTTCGTCAACGGGATCACGGCGAAGGTCCCGTCGGCGGTGCCGATGATCTCGTGGATGGGGTGGTCGGCCTGGTGCGTGTCGCCGTTGTACTCGGACATCCGGGCCTGGACGACCGCGCCGGCCGGCAGCCCGGCGAGGTGCAGGCTGATGCTGCCGGTGAAGCGGGCCGGACCGCGCGCCCAGACGCTGCCGCCGGTGACGTGGTCACCGGTCTCGTCGGTCCACTCGTCGGTGAACTCGATCGAGTCCCACCCGCCGGGGCGGAGCGTGTAGGGCTTGGCGAGCCCGAGGTTCACGTACTGGGGCATGTCGTCCTCCTCGGAGGTGTCGCCCGCGGCCCAGGCGCGCAGACCCGCCTCGGACAGATAGGCGATGGATCGGTCAAGGGGCTGGCTGGTGAACTGCCAAACGAGCGGGGGCCGTCCGTGTGGCTCGGGCCGGGCCGCGGCCTCCGCCTTGCTGTAGGGGGCGGCGCCCCAGGGGTAGGCCGGGTACCACAGGGGAATGCCGGTGGGCACGTGGCCGGCGGCGAGGTCGTCGCCGCTGGTGTAGATCCCGACGCGCTGCCCGGGGAACGCCTTCCGTACGGCGGCGATCCAGCTGGCGACCCAGGTCCTGATCTGGGCCGCGCTGCGGCCGCTGTAGTTGCGGCCGTCCGAGTAGCGTTCGAGGTCCAGCCAGTGCGTGAACCCCTTCTTCGCGTGGGGCCTGACCGCGCCGATGTAGTTCGCGGCCTCCTGTGCGACGTCCTGGTTGGGCCAGGCGAAGTGGTAGGCGCCGGGCACCAACCCGGCCTTGACGATCCCAGTGATGTGGTTCTCGAATTTCGGGTCCCGGGTGTGCTGGCCTTCGCTGGCTTTGGCGAAAGCGAACACGACGCCGTCGTTCTTGTGGGCGGCCCAGTCCTGGGTGCCCTGATGGGCGGACACGTCCATGCCACGGCAGGTGGCCATCCGCACCTCCTTCTGTGTCTGGCGCAGCGCGGATACTACGCGGGCCCGGACAACGCCCAGGCCACAACTGACGTGCCCGCGGCGCTGCTTGAGGTGCACGTGCAGTTGATCGAAGTTGTCGTCACGGTGGTTGCGGCGGCCTGTCGAGGGGCGGACGGCCAGGTGCACCACCGGGCCGCGGGTCGGAACACGACGGCGGAGGCGTTCGCAGTTCCGCCGGTGTTCGCCACGGCGACCGGGCCGGCCGCCGGGAGAGTGATACCCATAAGGGCGGTGGCGCGCTCCCGTGTTGATTCGGCCGACGGTGAAGTCGGCGGCGACGTCGGACCGGACGGTGCGTCGTCGCCGTCCGCGCTGTGGTGCCCCGAGGGCGGGCGGCGCGGTCGAGGGCCGTCGAGAGCGGTGGCATGGTCAGGCCACAGTCGACGGCTGCCCCGGCGACGGCTCCGTCCCGGCCGCCGGGTGTCCGGACGGGGTCGACGACTCCTTCGTGGCCGCCGGGTGTCCGGGCGGCGTCGCGTCACCGGCGCACAGGGCACGGGCGAGTGCGGCGGCGCGGCGTACGGCGTCGGACAGTGCCTGGTCGGTGCTGGCGGCGGGCTCCGGGGCGGGCCCCAGACGGCGCAGGAAGGCGGTGGGGTCGTCGGGGTGGCGGAAGCCGGCGTGCGCGGTGAGGGCGTCGGGGGCGGCGGTGTAGAACCGGTCGGCGGGCAGCGCGTCCAGCGGCAGGTCGGACGGCCGGGGCTCCGGTTCCACGGCGGCCGGGCGGCCGGTCCGGGCCGCCCGCAGGTCCGCGAGCAGAGCGGTCCGGTCGCGGCCGCGCAGGGCGAGCAGGACGAAGGGGTCGCGGTCGAGGCGGGCGGCCAGCAGGTAGTGGACGGCGATGGCGTGGACGCACGGGCTCGGGTCGCCGCCGCAACTGCACTCCGAGGCGATCTCCGCGGGTCGGGGGGCGAGGGAGGAGCCGGTGGCGCGCAGGCAGTCGTCGAGGTCAGCGGGCAGCCGCCCGTCGAGCAGGGCGGCGGCGTGGCGCACCTGTCCGGCCAGCGTGCCGAGGACCGTGTGCCACTCGTCCTCGGTGAAGGTCCGCAGCCGCAGCGCGACTTGGTGGCGCCGCCGGCCCTGGTCGACGTGGGCCGTCGCCGCCCCCGGGCCGGTCACCAGCTCCGTGACGGCACCCTTGCGGGCGAGGGAACGGCCGCGGACCAGCCGCGGGTTGGGGTAGGTGGCGCCCAGCGACTCCAGCGCGCGCACCCAGCTCCGGCCCCAGGCGGTGGTGCCGAATTTCAGGTCCGTCATTCGCACTCCCCCTGGTCGGTGAGATCGACGAGGGAGCGCAGCGCCTCGTCGCTCAGCTCGGTCAGCCAGGTCTCCCCGGTGCCGACGACGGACTCGGCGAGGGAACGCTTGCGCTCCAGCAGATCCGCCACGCGTTCCTCCAGGGTGCCTGCGGTCACCAGCTTGTATACGTTGACGGGTCTGGTCTGGCCGATCCGGTGGGCCCGGTCGGTGGCCTGGTCCTCCACCGCCGGGTTCCACCACCGGTCGTAGTGGAACACCTGGGTGGCGCGGGTGAGGTTGAGGCCGAAGCCGCCCGCGCGGAGACTGACGAGCAGCAGCGGAGGGGCGTCCTCGTCCGTCTGGAAGGCCGCGACCATCCGGTCCCGGGCGTCGGTGGACGTGCCGCCGTGCAGGAACGGCACGTCGGGCAGGCCGAGTTCGGCGCCGAGGTGCGCGGCGAGCAGGTCCCCGGTCACCCGGTACTGGGTGAACACCAGGGCCCGTTCCCCGGAGGGCAGCACCTCGGCCAGCATCTCGGTCAGCCGGTCCAGCTTGCCGGAACGGCCGGCCGGCGCACCGCCGCGGCCTGTGTACTGGGCGGGGTGGTTGCAGATCTGTTTGAGCGCGGTGAGCAGCGCGAGAATCCGTCCGCGCCGGGCGACACCTTCCCCGAATCCGTGCCGCAGTGCGGCGGCGACGGCCTGCCGGTACAGCGTGGCCTGTTCGGCGGTGAGCGCGCACGCCACCACGGACTCCACCTTGGGCGGCAGGTCGGCGGCCACCTCGGCCTTGACCCGGCGCAGCAGGAAGGGTGCCACGGTACGGCGCAGCCGCTGGGCCGCGTCCGGGTCCCGGGACCGCTCCACGGGCACCACGAAGCGTTCCTTGAAACGCGTGTAGGGGCCGAGCAGACCGGGGTTGGCGAACCGCATGATGGACCAGAGGTCGGTGAGGCGGTTCTCCACGGGCGTTCCGGTGAGCGCCACGCGGGCCGCGGCCGGCAGTCTGCGGGCCGCCCGCGCCGCCTGGGCGTCGGGGTTCTTGATCTGCTGGGCCTCGTCCAGGACGACGACGTCCCAGTCGACCGCGGCCAGCAGGCCGGCGTCGCGGCGCAGCACGGTGTACGTGGTGACCACGACCGCGCCGGGTGCGAACTGGTCAGCCCGGGTGGCCCGGTGCTGTCCGTGGTGGCGCAGGACGGGCAGCGCGGGGGCGAACCGGGCGAGTTCGCGTTCCCAGTTGCCGGCCACAGAGGTGGGGCAGACGACGAGGTGGGGGCGGTCGCCGAAGCGGCCCGCGAGCAGGCAGATGGTCTGCAGGGTCTTGCCCAGTCCCATGTCGTCGGCGAGCAGGGCGCCGAGCCCGGCCTCGGCGCGGGACTGCAGCCACGCCACGCCCCGGCGCTGGTAGTCGCGCAGCAGCGCGTCGACGCCGACGATCCGGGGTTCGCGCGTGGACTCGGCCGATCGCAGCCTGCGCAGCCGTTCCTCGGCCACGCCTTCCGCGACGACGTGCACCTCGCCCAGTTCCGCGGTGTCCAGACGGCCGGCCAGGGCGGCGGCCAGCGCCTCGGACCCGGTGGGGCCGCCGTCCCGGTCGAGAAGCGCGCGCAGCCTGGCCGCCCGTTCGGGGTCGACGTGGACCCAGCGGTCCCGGAAGCGCACCAGGGGCTGCCGGGCGGCGGCGAGGCCGTCGAACTCCGCACGGGTCAGCGGCTCGTCGCCGAGGGCGGCCTGCCAGTGGAATCCGGCGCTCGCCGCTCCGCCGGCGGAACCGCTCGTCTCCCCCTCCTCGAACCGGGCCCGCAGCCGCAGGGCGTGCCGTTGCGTCAGGCCGTCCGGAAGCAGCACCTCCATGCCCGCGCCGGTCAGCACGTCCACCCCGTGGGCCAGGAAGTCCGCGGCGGTCCGCGGATCCAGGCGGGCCGCGGTGGGGTGCCGCTCGGAGAGGCAGGCGTCGAGCGGCGGGAACAGCCGTGCGGCCTCGGCGAGACCGCGGACCAGCAGGTCCTGGGGCCCGGTGACGGTGTGCCCGCCGAGGACGAACGGCCCGCCGTCGTGCTCCCACACCTGCCGGGCGTCGACGGCCGCGCGATGACCGGCGGACCCGTCCTGGCCGGCGGCTCCGTCGAGTCCGCCTGGTCCAGCGGGCCCCGCGTGTCCCCCGGATCCCGTGGCGCACAGGCCGAAGTGCAGCGTCCATGTTCCGTCCGAGCCGTTCGAGTTGTCCGAGCCGTCCGGACCGTCTGTGCCGGCTGCGCCGACCGGGGTGTCGAGCCGGAAGCTGAGCCGGGCGTGCGGGGTGGGCAGCAGGGCGGGTGCCGACCAGTCCGCAAGGGCGGCGAAGGAGCTCGGCCCGGGCCCGTCCAGCCTGGGGTCGTCGCAGGTGAGCGCGGAGAGCCAGCGGGACGGCCAGCCGTTCCCCGCCGTCGGCTCTGGTCCGGGGAACGGCTCCGGCGGCCGCGCCTGTCGTACGACCGTGTCCGCCACCGCATCGCAGAAGGCGTCGAGCAGGTCGGCCGGGGACCACACCGTGGGCCCGTCGGCAGGACGCAGGGCATGCGCGGCGGGCGGCAGAGCGCGGGCGAGGGCTGCCAGCCGCTCGTCGTCCCCGGCGGCCAGGCGCCAGTGGGCGATCACGTCCGGCACATCGGCCGGACCGCCCGACCCACCACCCCGCCCCCGCGGACCGTCCACCGCAGCACCCCGACCGTTCGGGCCGCCCGACGCCCCCGTCGCGACCCCTGGGCCACCCGTCGCGCCGGATCCACCTGGCGATTCCGGTCCACCCGGGGGTTCAGATCCACCCCCCGTTCCCGATCCGCCCGGCTCCCCCGCATGGCCGTCCGTCCTGCGCAGCACCGGTACCAAGCGGCCCGCGGCGACGTGTTCGAGCGCCAGCTTCGCGGCCAGGCTCCACACCAGCAGGGAGGCGCCGGGACGGCGCCAGCCGGGCCAGTCGTCGGCCTCCGGCAGGGCGGCCAGCGCGGCGAGCGCCTCGCCGAGCGGCAGCAGCCGAGCCGGCACGCGCGCGGGGACGAGCCGGTCGCCGTCCGGGAGCGCGGTCGGCAGTGTGTACGGCTCGCCCGGCCCGGTGCCGAGGAGCCGGACGGCGGCGGCCCCCGGATCCTGCGTGCCCCACAGCACCAGGGCGCCCCGGAAGGGCGCGGTCCGGCAGGGGCGGAACGTGGCCTGCAGCCGGTCGGGCAGGAGCCGGGCGGCCGACGGGGCGGATTCGGTGGCGGTACGGGTCACTCGGGTCCGGTGCCTTCCCGGTCGGTCATCGTGATCAGGTTGCGCGCGGCCTCGCTGTCGTGCGGCGCCTCGCGCTCGTGCCCCAGCGCCTTGATCACCTTGTCCATGGCGGTGGTGACCGTCTGGACCTCCTCGGCGGTGAGGTGCTGGGAGAAGTGGCGGCGCACGCCGTCCAGGAAGACCGGGGCGTGCTCGGGGAAGATGCGCCGTCCGGAGTCGGTCAGGACGGCATACGTGGCACGGAGGTTGCCGGGGTCGCCCTGCCGCTCCACCAGGCCCTGCCGGGCCAACTGGGTGACCAGTTGGCTGATGCCGCTCTTGGAGACCAGCACCTGGCGGGCCAGGTCCTGCATCCGCAGCCGTCCGCCGGGCGCCGCTCCGAGCCTGGACAGCACCTCCCAGGCCGTCAGCGGGAGCCCCAGGCTCTGCTTCAGATCACGTTCCAGCGCCCGCACGACCAGGATCTGCGCCTTCCAGACCGACATCCAGGCGTCGAAGGCCTCGTCGACCAGCTCCGCCGCGCCCTCCGGCGCGCTCCCGGCCTCGGGCTCGCGCGCGCTTTTCGCTTTCTCTTTCACGCAGACCACCCTAACAGGCGAGTTCAGTACTGAACCATACACCGATGAACTCTGCTAGCGTGCAGACCATGAGTTCAGCACTGAACTGTTCCGTGGGGAATCAACCGGATCGGGCGGAGCGGGGGGAGCCGCGATGAGCGTGACCGCACAGGGCGAGGCCGGTGTGGAGGAGCGCGACGCCGCCGCCCGGCGCCGCTGGCTGGGACTCGCGGTCATGGTGGCCGGAGCCGCCATGGACCTGATCGACGTGAGCATCGTGACCGTGGCCATCCCCTCCGTACAGGCGGACATCGGGGCGGGCGGCACGGCGGCCGAGTGGATCGTGGCCGGCTACTCACTGGCCTTCGGCGTGCTGCTGGTCACCGGGGGCCGGCTGGGTGACGTCCACGGCTACCGCCGGATGTATCTGGCGGGCATCGCCGGTTTCGTCCTGGCCTCGCTCCTGTGCGGCCTCGCCCACGCGCCCTGGCTGCTGGTGGCGGCGCGGTTCGCGCAGGGCGGCTGCGCGGCCGTCATGACCCCGCAGATCCTCTCCATGATCCGGGTGCACTTCCCGCCCGCGGAACGGGCCAAGGCCAACGGCGTCTTCGCCGCCGCCGTGGGCCTGTCCATGGCCGCCGGTCCGCTGCTCGGCGGGCTGCTGCTGGAGGCCGACCTCGGCGGTCTCGGCTGGCGGGCCGTGTTCCTGATCAACCTGCCGATCGGTCTCGCCGTCCTGGCGGCCGCCTCCACGCTGCTGCCCCGCTACCGGGCGAAGCGGGCGGCCCGGCTCGACCCGGCCGGGGTGGCCCTGCTCACCGCCGCGCTGCTGGCGCTGCTCTACCCACTGGTCGAGGGGCGCGAACTGGGCTGGCCCTGGTGGTCCTTCGCGCTGATGGCCGCGGCACTGCCGCTGCTGGCGGCCTTCGCCCGGCACGAGGCGCGGCGCGCGGCCGGCGGCGCCGCCACCCGTTGATGAACTTGACGGCGACCTTGTAGCTGGCGTTGCACTCCCGCATCCACACGTCCTCGGCGATGCCGAGGAAGTCGAAGAAGGCGGTCTGCAGATTGGGGATGGTCGCCTCACCCACCCCCAGGGTCGGAATGTCGGGAGCGGCGAGAACGGTGATGTCCACCGTGCCGTTGAGCGCCTTTCCGAGGTAGGACGCGGCCATCCAGCCGGCGGTGCCACCGCCGAGGATCACGATTTTCCTGATCGCATCGTCCATCGCACGTCCTCGCGTTCGGGGCGGTCGTGTCCCGAAGGAGGCTAGGACCCGGCCGGATCACCGTGCACGCGTTCCGGCGCCCCGCCGTCCGCAGTCCGCCCGGATGCGCGGTGTGCTGTCCTGCCCGGCGCACGACACCGGCCGCCCGGCGCCGCGCATCCCCCGCGGTCCGGTGCCCCATGAGGGATGTGCGCCGCATCCGCCGCAGCCCGGCGGTTCACCGTGGCGCCGGGGGACGTGGGCCTTGCGGCAGTACCCGTTCGGGGTGGTGCAGCTACGGAGAGAGCGGGTGACAACGCCCGGGGTCGCTGCCCGCGACCGCGCCCCCGACATCGTTGTCGAAGGCGCGGCCTGCCCGGGACGCGGGCCTACGGGACGTAGCCGGCCCCGAGGAGGTACCGGACGCCGGGGAGTGCGGTCGGCCTACGGTGCGTAGACGGCGTCACTGCCGTACAGCTCCCTCGTGAACGCGGAGACGTCGGCGCTGCGATCGGCGCCGTCGAGGTTGTACGTCAGATAGACGCCATACCCCTCACCGACCGTGCGGCGGGCGAGGTCGGCGGCAGTGCTCTGCGAGGTCCTGCCGATCTCGACGGCCGCCGGCGACAGCTTCGACTTGGGCAGTGCGATGCCGGGGACCTGCCAGCTGCCGTAGTACGGGTTCCAGGCGTAGTCGAACTTGGACGAGACGTCGACGCCGCCGTAGGACAGGCGCGACGCGGCCGGGCCGATGTTGTAGAGGCTGATGATCTTGTCCGGCATGTTGGCGCGCAGCGCCGACACCAGGTACACGAACGAGCTGGCGTTGGGCTGACCGGTGCCGTTGTTGCCGTACTCGGCGTACTCGTCGTCGAAGTCGATGCCGTCGAGGCCGTACCTGGCCACGGAGTCCGACAGTTGTTTCGCGAACGTCGAAGCCGCCTGCTGGGAGGGGAAGTTGGCGAAGCCCGCGCCCTGGTGGTTGCCGAGCACCGAGAGGACGACCTTGATGCCCTGCTGCTGCAACGGACGTATCTGGGTGGCGGCGTTGTCGAGGACGTGTTGCACGTTCTCGTTGAAGTACAGGGTCGCCGCCTTCGCGCCCGTGTCGTAGTTGATGTTCGCCGCGAAGATCACGGCGACGTCGAAGACGTTGCCGCCGCCGTTGGCGAGGGTGTACTTGCCGACGTTCAGCATGCTGTTGTTGTTCACCTCGACGTACGCCACCGAGGTCGGTCCCTGTTTCGTGGGAGCGGGGGCCGCTGCCGCGCCGGTCGTGGCGGTCGCGCCGAAGGCGAGGGCCATAGCGGCCGAGAGCGCGAGCACGGCCGTCCGTACTCTGCTCCGCACCGGAGTGAACATCGTTGATCAGCCTCCCATCGCATGGAGCGGCGCCCGCCCTGTGCGCAAGCGCCGAGTGAACCCCCCGATCTTTCCGCTCCCGTGACCGAATCCCCAGAACCATGCGAGAACTCTTCACCACTCCCACGCACGTCGCGCCGTAACCCGGAGTCCGGGCAAGGGAGTTAATGCAACGCTCAGCCGCCGGACCGTCCCGGGCCTGCGACCGGCGGACACCGTTGGAGAGCAGCTTCGACGCGGCCACCGCCGGCGCGGACGAACCAGGCATGCACTCTGGTCACACAGGTTCAGCGCCGCACGCGCGGCATCCCCAGTCCGATCCACGAGATGATCTCGCGCTGGATCTCGTTGTTGCCGCCGCCGAAGGTGAAGATCACCGCCGAGCGGTAGCCGCGTTCCAGTTCGCCGTGCAGGACCGCGCCCGCCGAGCCTTCCCTGAGCGGGCCCGCCGCGCCGACGATCTCCATGAGCCAGGCGTAGGCGTCCCGGCGGGCCTCGGAACCGTACACCTTCACCGCGGAGGCGTCCTGCGGGGTGAGGCTGCCGTCCTGGACGGCGTTCACCATCCGCCAGTTCAGGAGCTTCATCGCGTCCAGCCTGGTGTGGGTCCGGGCCAGCCGGTTACGCACCCAGGGCAGGTCGACGACCCGGCGGCCGTCGGTGAGCCTGGTCTCCGCCGCCCAGCGCTGGACGTCGTGCAGCGCGCGGATCGCCATCGTGCCGTGGGCGGCGAGGGTGACGCGTTCGTGGTTGAGCTGGTTGGTGATCAGCCGCCAGCCCTGGTTCTCGGCGCCGACCCGGCGGGAGACGGGGACGCGGACGTCCTCGTAGTAACTGGCCGTGGTGTCGTGCGAGGCGAGGGTGTTGATCACGGTGCAGGTGTAGCCGGGGTCGGCGGTCGGCACCAGGAGCATGGTGATGCCCTTGTGCGGCGGGGCCTCGGGATCCGTACGCACGGCCAGCCACACCCAGTCCGCCGTGTCGCCGTTGGTGGTCCAGATCTTCTGCCCGTTGACCACGTACTCGTCCCCGTCACGCACGGCGCGGGTCTTCAGGGACGCAAGGTCCGTCCCGGCGTCCGGCTCGCTGTACCCGATGGCGAAGTCGATCTCGCCGGACAGGATCCGGGGCAGGAAGTAGCCCTTCTGCTCGTCGGTGCCGAACCGCATCAGGGTCGGGCCGACCGTGTTCAGCGCCATGAGCGGCAGCGGTACGCCGACCTGCGCGGCCTCGTCGAAGAAGATGAACTGCTCCATCGCCGTAAGCCCGCGCCCGCCGTACTCCTCGGGCCAGCCCACACCGAGCCAGCCGTCCGTGCCGAGCCGCCGGATCGTCTCACGGTAGAACCGCTTCTGCGCCGTGGGGTCCGCGTAGCGCGCGTACGCGTTGTCCGGCACCAGCTCGGCGAAGTAGGCGCGCAGTTCGGTGCGCAGCCGCTGCTGCTCGGGCGTGTGGTCGAGATGCACGGCGCCTCCAGGCTCCCGATGGCCGGTCCTGACGGCGCACACCGTAGAACGTGTTACAGAAATTGTGAATGGCACGCCTCGAAGGAAGTCTCAGTCCAGCAGCGCGACGAAGTCGGCGCAGGCCCGGGCGCACACCCGGCACGCCTCCGCCGTCGACTGCGCGCCCGGCCGCCCGCCGAACGCCAACGCACTGTCGGCGCAGACGGCGCGGCACCACTCCAGCTGGACCCGGACTCCGGACTCGTCCTGGCAGTCCTGCTCGGACAGCATGCGACAGGTGGTGTCGCACACCTCCGCGCACAGAATGCCCTGCCGCCGAGCCCGCTCCGGCCCGTCACTCCCGTCCGGATCCAGCAGGCTCACCCGCAGCGCACACGCCCGCGCGCACTCGGTGCACGCCTGTGCACAGGCGAAGCGGTCCTCAAGGAAGCGATACAGCTCCTGCTCGGAAGTCCTCTGTGTCACACGCCCCGGGTTGCCCCGGCGAGGCGGGTGAAACCCGGGCGGCGGGATCGCTTCCCGCCGGCTGTTCATTTCACCCACCGCCGACTGTTCACGAGGAGCACTGAGCGTCCAGAATGAGATGTGTCCGATTCACCCCGTTTATGGAGGGGTAGGTCAGCGCTATGAGCACACATTCGATACAGATGGCCGCGCCGAGCGGCCTGTGGAGTCTCGCGCTGTTCGCGGTGGCCGTCGCCGTCCTGGCGGTGCTCGCCGGCAGCTTCTGGCTGGGCTCCCGGGTCAAGTTCCGCGAACCGCCCCGGCCGCGCCCCGACGAACAGCCGCAGCTGCCCCCGGGCGGTGCGGTGCGCGAGATCCGGGAGAACCGCGAGTCCGAAGAGGTGCCGAAAACGCTCGACGGCCGCCGTCCGCTCACCCCGTACGAGCTGAGCAACCAGCAGACCCGGTCGAGCACGACCCAGGAACGGCCACGCTGGAGCAAGGGCTCCAGCGGCTCGTTCGGCGGGGGCGGCCTGGGCGCCCACTGACCGGCACCCGCCCATCCCCCGGCGGCAGCCACAAGGCATCCGTACGGTCCTCGCTCCGCCCCTGCCCTGGGAGGTCGCCACGCCCAGCAGACCCCGGGGCCGGGGAGGCGAACACGGCTACGAACCCGCCCGCCCGGCGTCGAGGCGCCCGACATGGGCCACATTGCCCCGGTCCTCGGCGTCGTCACTGGGCCCGGTCGCGAACCAGGCGTCCAGGATCTCCTTGAGGACTGGCTCGGAGGTCAGGCGCAGACCGAGGGCCAGGACGTTGGCGTCGTTCCAGCGTCGGGCGCCTGCGGCGGTGTA
This sequence comes from Streptomyces sp. NPDC006012, assembly GCF_042871185.1. Classification (NCBI taxonomy): domain Bacteria; kingdom Bacillati; phylum Actinomycetota; class Actinomycetes; order Kitasatosporales; family Streptomycetaceae; genus Streptomyces; species Streptomyces sp. NPDC006012. The sequence continues at coordinate 336,027 of NZ_JBIAIE010000006.1, read as the reverse complement.
GGCGTCCGTGCACAGCGCCGCACGGACGCCGGGAACCTTGTTCGCCGCGATCGAAGCGCCGGTACCGGTCCAGCAGCACACGACGGCCTGGTCCGCCGCCCCGGCGGCCACGTCCCGGGCCGCCGCCTCCGCACAGACCGCCCACTGAGGGTCCGCTCCGGGCTCCAGCGCCCCGTGCGCGCGCACCTCGTGCCCGCGTTCGCGCAGTTCCGCGACGAGGAGACGGGCGACGGGTGCGTCCGTGTCCGAGGAGACAGAGATCAGCATGCCGCGGAGCCTAATCGACCGTCGGGCCCGCGCCCACTGCTCGGGGTCGACCGGGGCCGGTCCGGAGCAAGGCCCGGACCGGCCGCGCCGTCAGGTAGCGGCGGGGGCGGGGGTGGCGAAGTAGTGGCCCTTGTCGAGGTCGTCGAGGAGGCCGGGGTGGACGGGCCGCCAGTCGATCAGTTCGCGGGTCAGGGCGTTCGAGGCCGGTATGTCGGACCCGAGGAAACCGGCCAGCCAGCCGAAGTGCCCGGCCGCCTCCTCGGGGGCCACGGACGTCACCGGCAGATCGAGGTGACGGCCGATGACCTCGGCGATGTCGCGGATCGCGACGCCTTCGTCGGCGACGCCGTGCAGCACCGAACCCGCGGGGGCCCGCTCGACCGCGAGCTGGAACATCCGTGCCGCGTCGAGGCGGTGGACGGCCGGCCAGCGGTTCGCGCCGTCGCCGATGTAGCCGGAGACACCCTTGGCGCGGGCGACGGCGACCAGGGACGCCATGAACCCGGCGTCCCCGTCGCCATGGCAGGTCGGAGAGAGCCGGACCACGCAGGAGCGCACGCCGCGCGCGGCGAGTGCGAGCACCGCCATGGAGGTGGCCATGCGGGCGGAAGCCGGTGAGCCGTCGGCGGCCGGCATGTCCTGCTCGGTCGCCACGCGCCCCGGACCGAGGCCGGCCACGCCGGAGGCGAGGACGAAAGGACGGCCGGTACCGGCGAGTGCTTCGCCGAGGGCGTCGACGGCACGGCGGTCGGCTTCGGCGGCACCCTGGAAGTTCCCGCTGAAGGCGATGTCGTGCTTGAAGGCGAGGTGGACCACGCCGTCCGACGCGGCCGCGGCACCGGCCAGCACGTCGTGGTCGTCGACGGTGCCCCGGACCGTCTCCGCTCCGGCGGCGGTGAGGGCGGCGGCGGAGGCGTCGGAGCGGGCGAGCCCGACGACCTGGTGCCCCGCGGCGATGAGTTCGGGAACGAGTGCGGAGCCGATCCAGCCGGACGCTCCGGTCACGAAGATGCGCATGAACAAACACCCCAGACCTTGAAGTCAGTGACTGTCATCGACCGTAGCATGCGATGTCAGGCACTGCCATCACGTAGGATCTGCGCATGGGCAGATGGGAGCCGGATGCGCGCGGACGCCTGGCCGAGGCGGCGTTGGAGCTCTACAGCGAGCGGGGCTACGAGCAGACCACGGTGGCGGAGATCGCCGGCCGGGCCGGTCTGACCGAGCGGACCTTCTTCCGGCACTACGCCGACAAGCGCGAGGTGCTGTTCGGCGGCTCGGACCTGCTCCAGGACCTGTTCGTGAACGGGGTCGCCGGGACTCCCCTGTCCGCCGCGCCGGTCGACGCGCTGACGGCGGGGCTCACGGCGGCCTGCGCGGTCTTCACCGACCGGCGCGATCTCGCGCGGCGGCGACAGGCCGTCATCGCGGCCAACCGGGAACTGCGGGAACGCGAGCTGACCAAGCTCGCCACCCTGTCGGCCGCGGCCGCCGACGCCCTGCGCGGGCGCGGTGTCGGGGAGCCCGCCGCGAGCCTGACCGCCGAAATGGGGGTCGCCGTCTTCAAGGTCGGCTTCGCACGCTGGATCGCGGCGGACGACGAACGCGAGCTGGGCGACTGGCTGAGGGAGTCGCTGGACGGGATGCGGGACCTGACGGCCGGCGGCCGGGCCGAGCCGTAATCGTGACCGATCGGTGAGACCGTCCGCCCGTACGAGCCGACGAGCGGATGGGCAGGCGAGCGGGTGGCCGGACAGGCCGAGGGGGCGAGAACCGGTTTCGGCGGCCCGGACGGCCGGTGCGGGCCGGCCGGCAGCGCACACGCAGCACCGCGGGTCCGCGCCCGGACAGGGCACGGACCCGGGGCCCGTCCGTGATCAGGTTCAGGTGAATGCGTGATCAGGTGTGGTCCGTGATCAGGTGTAGCTGAGTTCCGCTCAAGGACCGATTCGAGCACCGTTGATACCGGGTGAGTATGAATTGGGCCAAGGCCCGACGGCGCCCGGTCCTTCCGGCGGTGACGGGCGGTTCAGGAGTGCGGGGCACGGAGCGCCAGTACGGCGATGTCGTCGTGGCCGTCGCTGGGGTGCTGGTCGGCCAGGGCTTCGACGAATTCCTGCAAGGGCAGAGCGGCGTGCCTGGTGGCGAGGGCGGCGAGGCGCTCCAGCCCCGTCTCGATCGGGTGCCGAAGGTGCTCGACGAGGCCGTCGGTGAAGAGGATCACCGTGGATCCCCCGGGCAGGAGGCAGGTGTGGTCGGTGCGCGGCACGGAGGTGTCGATGCCGAGCGGCAGGTCGGGGTCGGCGATCAGGTACCGGGTGCGGCCGTCGGGGGTGAGCAGCAGGGGCGGGAGGTGACCCGCGGTGCTCCAGCTCAGCCGCCAGTTGCCCGGCGGGGCGGGGTCGATGCGGGCGAGGCACGCCGTGGTGAACGGCTGCTCGGTGAGCACCTGGAGCGCCCCGTCGAGGTGGGCGAGGACGGCGGCGGGCAGGGTGCGCTGGCCGTAGAGGAGAACGCGCAGCATGTTGCGGATCTGGGCCATGGCGGCCGCGGCTTGCAGGTCGTGTCCGGCGACGTCGCCGATGACGGCCGCGCAGGCATCGTCGGGAACCAGGAGGGCGTCGTACCAGTCGCCGCCGATGTGGCCCGGTGTGACGGCGGCACGATAGGCCGCGGCGGCTTCGAAGGGGCGCAGTTCCGGCAGGCTCGGCAGCAGGAGCCGCTGGAACAGCTCGGCGTCGAGCCGGGTCTGCCGGTAGAGGCGGGCGTCGTCGATGGCCAGGCCCGCGGCGCCGGCGAGCGAGGCGATGAGCGCCTCGTCATGGGTGTTGAAGGGCTTCCCGTCGCGTCGGTCGGCGACGTAGAGGTCTCCGTAGATCTTGCCGCGTGTGCTGATCGCGGCTCCGAGCAGGGACCGCATCGGCGGGTGGCCGGGCGGGAATCCGACCGCGTCCGGATGGGCGGCGATGTCATTGACGCGCAGCGGTTCGGGGACGGCGATGAGGCGTCCGAGCAGGCCACGGCCGCGCGGGAATTCGACGCCGGCCAGGTCGGCCCGCTCCTGATCCGACAGACCCGCCGAGATGAACCGTACGAGGGTCTCGCCCTTCGCGTCGAGGACGCCGAGGGCGGCGTAGCGGGCACCGACCAGTTCCATCGCGGTGTCGACGATCAGCTTCAACAGCACCGACAGGTCCACGTTCCGGCCGAGGACAGCCTCGTACAGCTCGTGCAACCGGTCCTGTGCCCGGGCCAGCGACCGGAGCTGTTCGGCGATCACCTCCAGCTCCACGCCCAGCCGCTGCCGTGGCGAGTCGTCCGGCGTCCCTGAGGTGTCCGGTTCTTCTGCCATCACCGGCGGCCGTCCGTCCGCTGCCCGCTCCCGGTGACGCTCATGTGAAAACCGCTCACACGATCTGTTCCCGTACGCCTGTTGCACCCCATGGACTCCCTGCCCCGACCGTGCCCGACAGTCCGCACAGCGTGACCCGCCGAACGGCACGACACCGGGCATTGCACCGATAGCGGTATGTCACACATGATCGGAGCGCCTGTGCCGCCGCCCGGCCGGTGGCACGATCCGGTGGTCATCCTTCTCCGGCGAGGCGCCGCTGTTCGAGATAGATGCCGGTGAAGACCGCGACCTTGGCGCGCAAAACCCAGGGGTCGAAGGGTTTGCCGATGTAGTCGACCGCGCCGGCGGCATAGCCCCGGGCGGAGTGTTCGGGATCGGTTCCCATCGCGGTGAGGAAGATGATGGGGACGTCATGGGTGCGGGGGCGCCGTTTGATGTGGGCGGCGGTCTCGTAGCCGTCCATGTCGGGCATCTGGACGTCCATGATGATCACGGCGAAGTCGTCGTGGTCGAGCAGGGCCTTGAGGGCTTCGCGACCGGAGGAGACGGAGACCAGTTCCTGGTCGAGCGTGGCCAGGACGGCGGTCATGGCCAGCAGGTTGTCCGCCTGGTCGTCGACGATGAGGACCTTGGGCATGACCTGGGAGACGGCCGGTGACACGGCCGCGGCGGGCTGCGGGATCTGCTCGACCGCGTCGAGTTGGCGTTCCAGCAGCGTGCAGCGTTGTTCGGCCTCGTCGCGCTGGTTCTGCGCCTCCCGCAGCAGGGCCGCCAGGCGGGTGACCTCGTCCTGCAGCTGATCGCGTTCGTGGAGCAGGTCGGTGACGTCGGGGCCGGCGGCGGCCAGCCGGTCGGCGCGTTCGCGTTCCGCGGCCCAGTCCGCTTCCAACTGGTTCAGGCGCACCTCCAGGTCGGCGATGCGGTGTTTGCGGTCCAGCAGCGCGTCGCTCAGCGCGTCGCCGCGTGCGGTCGAACGGCGTGAGACGCGGTCCGCTTCGGCGAGTTGCTGCTCCAGCACCTCGACCGCGTGGCGGGGCGAGACACTGGTCGCGACGGCCGCCCGGTGCAGGCGGCGCACCAGCTCGATGGCGTCCGGGGTGGCGGCCATGCCCCGGTGTTCGGCGGCGTCCGTGAACAGGTCCATCACCACTTCCCAGGGCGGGACGCGGCTGCCGCCGAGGTAGCGCGAGAACGTACCGGGGTCGCGCAGCCGACGGGCCGCGTAGCGGCGGACCGAGACGTCCAGGCTCTCGAACAACTCGCGCAGTGCCATGGCCAGGGCACGCGACTCCGGTGTCAGGTCCGAGGGCAGCGGACGCAGGTCACCCACGGCCCTTCCCGCCCTTCGCGCGCACCTCGCGCGGGGCAGGACCGGGCCGGCCTGGGTCCGGTGCGATCACCTGGTTGAACACCGGCAGGGACCCGCCCGCCGCGGCGAGCCCGGCGAGCAGGCCGCCCGCCACCCCGTCGCCGGCCAGCGCCGACAGCAGTCCCGCGGCCACACCGGCCAGCGCCGCCAGTAAGAGCACCAACGCGGCCCGCACCGACACGAGCGAACGATCCATCGAACCTGCCTCTCCTCACCCCGGCCGCACACCGGCCGGGACGGCACGGCCCCCGGACGGGCCCACCGCGCGATGAGCAACACAATGACGGCAGGTGAATCCGTTGCGCCGGGCAACCGGCAAACCGGCAACATCCGCGGTCCGTTGCCGCCGCCGCGTGCCGTCCGCAACGCACCCGGTCCGAGGTCAGGGCCGACGCACGGCAGGTGTTGCGGCAACACCCGGACACTCACGTCCACCCGCATCACCCGCATCACTCGCATCACTCGCACACCCGCATCGCCCGCATCGCCGCATCGCCGCATCGCCGCATCGCCCGCATGCAGGGTGTCGGAGTCCGGCCGGACCGGCGGAGGCGGGTTCGCCCGCGCCGTCGGACCGGTCGTCGCCCACGCTGTGCGCGCCCGGATCCGGCCGCCGCTGGTGGATGAGGGCATCCGATGGGTGAGGGCGTCGCTTCGGGGCACTCGGGAATGAGCAGCCAACGGCAGGAGGCACATCATGATTGCCCTCGGCGTCATCCTGCTCATCATCGGTTTCCTCACAGGCATCGCGATCCTGTGGACCATCGGCATCATCCTGGCCGTGATCGGCGTCGTCCTGTGGCTCCTGGGAACCATGGGCCACGCGGTCGCCGGGCGACGTCACTACTGGTGAGCGGCACGACCATACGTGCGCGCCACATCAGTGCGTGCACATCACCGCCCTGCGTGCACGTCACAACCGTGCGTGCACATCACCGCCCTGCATGAGCGTCACCGCCCTGCATGAGCGTCGCGCATCTGCGTGAAGGTCACCGCGTTCTCGTCCGTCTGCGACCCCGGCATCCGGGACCGGCCCGGCCCCGGGGCGAGGACGGCACCCGCACCCCAGCCGGCTCGTCCGCTCACCCGTTCCCCACGGGGGTGCCGGACGGCTTGGCCGGACGCCCGGGGACCGCCGTACGCAGGCGGGAGATCAGCGGTGGGAGGAACAGCGAGCTCACCGTCGCCCCGGCCGCCCCGGTCAGTGCGATGGTCCAGGCCACGGGGCCGAGTGGCGTGCAGCCGAAGAAGCGGCTGAGCACCGGGGTCTGGACGACCACCGCGAGTGCGGCCAGGGAGCCCAGCGAGGAGATGACGATCGACCTGCTGCGCCCGCCGACCAGGAGGGTCTGGCCGAGCTGTGCGCCGACCAGGGCGACCAGGGCGACGGTGCGGGCGCGGGTGGCCCGGCCGCTGAGGCGGGCGGCGAGCCAGCCGGCCGTGGCACCCAGGGCCGTGGCCGCGGCGCGGCACATCATCTCCTCGGTCAGGGCCGTGCCGAGCGAGACCTCCGGCCCCTCCTGGATCAGGCGTTCCGCGGCGTCGGGGTGCGGCGGGCGCAGGGCCACGGCCATCGCGGGCGCAAGGTCCGTGAAGAGGTTGACCAGGAGAAGCTGGCGGGCCGTCAGCGGCGAGGTCCCGGTGGCCGCGGCGCCGAGGAGGGTGAAGGCGATCTCGCCGAGGTTGCCGCCGACGAGGATCGCCAGGGCCTGTCGCACGGAGGCCCACATCGCACGGCCCTCCACCAGCGCGGCGAGCACCGTCTCCAGCCGGTCGTCGGTGACGACGAGGTCGGCGGCCGCGCGGGCGGCCGGTGTGGCCCGCGCACCGAACGCGATCCCGATGTCGGCGAGCCTGATGGCGGGTGCGTCGTTGGCGCCGTCGCCGGTCATCGCGACCGTACGGCCGAGGCGTTGGAACGCCTGCACCACGCGGACCTTGTGCACGGGGGTGCCACGGGCGACGACGGCCACGTCGGGCAGCACCTTGTCGAGGACCTGGTCGTCCATGTCGTCGAGTTCGGCCCCCGTCACCACCCGCCGGCCGTCCAGGACGCCCAGTTCGCCGGCCATCGACTCGGCCGTGCCCGGGTGGTCTCCGGTGATCATCACGATGTGCACCCCGGCTTCCGCGAGCCGGTGCACCGCGTCCCGGGCAGTGCCCCGCACCCGGTCGGCGAACGCGAGGAAGCCGAGGAAGTCGAGGCCGTCGACCGCGTCGTCGGTGAGCTTGCCGCCAGGTGCGTCCGTCAGTTCGGCCACCGCGAGGATCCGGTGGCCCTCGGCGGCCAGCTTCTCGCCCGCCGCCAGGGCGGCGTTGCGGTCCTTCGGCTTCAGGGGCCGGCCGTGGCGGGTGGCGCAGCGCGCCACGATCTCCTCCGGCGCCCCCTTCACCGACAGGACCCGGCGCCCGCCTTGGCGGCCGCGGGTCGCGTGGAAACCACGGCTGGGCTCGAACGGCAGGGTCGAGGTGTGCCGCCAGCCCGGCGCGGCCGTGGTCCGGCCGACCCCGGCTTCCGCCGCGCCCTCGGTGACCGCGCCGTCCGTGGCGTGTTCCAACTGCCCGCCGTTGTGCGGACGCGGGGTCGCCCGCAGCGCCGCGGCGAGGACGGCACGTTGTTCGCCGCGGAGCGATTCGAGGGCCCGGCTGTCGCCGTCGGCGGCCACGGCGACGAGGGAGATCCGCCCGTGGGTCAGGGTCCCCGTCTTGTCGAAGCACAGGACGTCGGTGCGGCCGGCCGCCTCGATGACGCGGGGGCGCCGGACCAGGGCGCCGCGAGCGGAAAGCCTTCTGGCGGAGGCGAGTTGGGCGGCCGAGACCAGGAACGGCAGCCCTTCGGGCACGCTGGCGACGGCGAGGCCCACCCCTGCCCCGACGGTGTCCCGGAAGGGGCGTCCGCGCAGCATGCCCGCCGCCACCACGGCGGCGGCCGAACCGAGGGCCACCGGCAGCGTGGTCCGCGTGATCCGGGCCAGCCGGCGCTCGACCCCCGGGACGGGCGCCGCGTCCCGGCCGTCGAGGGCGGCGCGGCCCGCCTCGGTGGCCGTGCCGGTCGCGACGACGACCGCGCGCCCGCGGCCGGCCGCCACGGTGGTGCCCTCGTAGACCATGGACGTACGGTCCCCAAGGTCCGAGGCCAGAACCGGTGCCACTGCCTTGGCCACCGGCAGCGACTCGCCGGTCAGCGCGGATTCGTCGACCTCCAGTTGATCGGCCTCCAGCAGGCGGCCGTCGGCCGGGACCACGTCGCCGGGGTTCAGCTCCACCACGTCGCCGACGACCATCTCCTGGGCGGGGATCTCGGCCTCCGCCCCGTCCCGCACCACACTGGCCATGACGGCCGACTCCCGGCGCAGCCGGGCGACCGCCCGGTCGGTGCGGTAGCGCTGGAAGCCGCCGAAGAGGCCGGACAGAGCGGAGACCACCACGATGACGGCGGCGTCGAGGACGGCGCCCACCGACGCCGACATGGCCGCACCGGCACCGAGAACGGGCGTGAGCGGGTTCGCCAGCTCGGACAGGCAGGCCCGGCCGAGCGACATGCCCGGCGCCCGCTCACCGGTGGTGGCGCGGGCCCGTGCCTCTTCGGCGGTCAGGCCCCTGTCGCCGCTGCCGGTCCGGGCGAGCACGGTGGACGGGTCCATCGCATGCCAGGGGTGCCGCGACACGGTCAGCGGCGGCGGGCGCCGCAGCAGTCGGACCGCCGACCAGACTCCGGCCGCGATGCCCAGCCCGGCCGCCGTGTTGAACGCCGTCACGCCGCCGCTCTCCGGGCGCCGTGACCGTCCCGCCAGCACGGCCGTCGCGCCGACGGTGGCCGCCGCCTCGGCGAGCCGCACGCCCCGGCGCGCGGTCTCCCGTGCGGTGCGGCAGGCCTCCACGATCACCACGGCCGAGGCGGGGTCGCCGTCCAGGTACAGGTCCGCGCCCCAGGGCGGTGTCCCCCGGCGGTCGGTCAGGCCCACGCCGACATCGGCGGCCAGGAGCGCGCGCCGGTCGTGCGAGAGCAGCAGCACTCCGTCGCCGTCGCGTTGCAGGGCCCGTACGGCGTCGAGCAGCCCGTCGCCTCCGTCACTGACGGCGTCCGCCTCCCGTACGGACGCGTCGGCCGTGTACGCCCCCGCGGTCACGACCCTGAGTCCGGCGGCGTGGGCGGCCGGGACGAAGGAGGCCGCGGCGTCGTGCATCTCGGGCAGCACGCTGACCACCGCGGCCAGGCGTTGTCCCTGCGCCAGCCCCAGCACGAGCCGTGCGCCCTCCTGTCGCAGGCGCTCCCGGGCGTGTTTCCCGGTGCGACCGCGCAGGGCCAGGTCCTCGACCGGACCCAGCGTCCATGCGCCGTCCCGCCGGACGCGGTCCGGGGCCAGGCCGTCGAACATCCGGTGGGCCTGTGCGGCGAGTTCGCCCGCGGGCGCGTCGTCGTCGAGGGCGATCAGGTCGGCCGGCAGCTGTGCGCCGGTGGCCAGCGCTTCCGTGTCGAGCAGCAGGGTGCCGATCCGGTCCAGCCTGCGCAGCGCGGCGGGGTCGGCCACGACGATTCCCCGGCGGGCCAGGCCCCGGCCGAGGGTGCAGGCGAAACCCTCGCGCGCCAGGGGCGGTGCCTTCGGGATCGCCGCCAGCGCCGCGCCGACGGCCCGTCTGGGACGCCGGGTGACGAGCAGCGAACCGGTGAACGACGCCGCCGCGACGGCGAGTGCCCGGTCGGCGTAGCGCTCGATCGGACCGGGTTTCAGCGGCACCGCACGGGCCGGCACCGTCACCCGCCGGGCGCCGGCTGCGGCGCTGTCCGCGAGGCGTGGCTCGGCGGTGGCCCAGGCGGCGGCCTCCGCGTCGGCCTCCATCGCGCGCAGGGCGTGCCGGACGATGTCCACGACGGCACCGACCGCGCCGCCGGAGCCCGCCTGGCCAAGCGCCGTGAGCGATGCCAGGAGCATCCCGGCGTTCTCGGCGCCGACCGTCTGCTCCACGAGTCGCCGCAGCCGGGGGTGGGCGTCCACCAGCGGAGCGAGCGCCGCGACGACCACGGGGACGGGGGTGCGGCGGGTCAGACCGGCCAGCGTCGCCAGCGGCGCGGCGGCCGCGTGCAGCGCCATGGCCGCGGTGGCACGGCGTGCGGGTGCGTCCGACACCGGATGCCCGGGCAGCGGACCCTCGGCGCCGTGGGCGTCCTCGGCCGCTTCGACCGCCTCGACGAGGGCGTCGGTGATCGTTTCGGTGTCGGCCGATTCCCCGGTCCCCACGACGGCGTGGCCGAGCACGGTGTTCACCACGGCCCAGTCCACCGAGGGCAGGGCGCGCAGCTCCCGCTCGACGTCCTCGGCCAGCTTCTCGGCCACGGGCTCGGGCAGGTCCCCGGGGCGCAGGCCGCGGACGGCGATGTGCGCGCGCCGGCCGAAGAACCGTACGCGGTCTGCGGCCTCGTTCCCCAGCGCACCGGTCGCGGACGACAGCACAGCCCGCAGCAGTCCACGTCCCGGCAGTGTCACGGCGCCTCACCAGTTCCCTGTGGCCAGTTCATTGCGGCCAGTTCGCTGCGGCCGGTCCCCTTCGGACCGGCTCCCGCAGCCCGGGCACCCTCCTGCGCGTGCCCGGGCGAGCGGGTGTCCCGTCTTTCCATCGCACCGCTGTGAACGCGCACACGCCACTGGAAACGCGCGAGAATCGAAGTGGCACATCATGCCGACTCCGAGGAAAGGAGCAGGACGATGGCCAGGACAACAGGAGGTTCCCGGCGTCCGGAAACCCGATCGCACAACGGCGCGGGTTTGCATGTGCACATGCATACGCTGCATCCCGCGGTGCCGATTCCGTACCTCACGAAGGAGGACATGACGAGCACCGCCCGCGTGGCGACGGCGCATCTGCCCAGCAGGCCCCCGGCCAGGGAACTCGCGTTCTACGGAGGTCTCGGCGCGCTGACGGTGGCAGGGGCCCTGGAATGGCCCGTCGCACTGGCCGTCGGCGGAGCCACCTGGCTGCTGCGCAGCGTACGGAAGGAGAAGAAGGAGGCAGACACCACGGCACAGACGTGACGAGACGTGCACCTACGGTCGGGGCGGGTTCTTCACGCGCCGGCCGTCCGGGCTGCGCTCCGCAGGGAACGTGAGCAGGCGGCCCACAGCTCCCACACGATGCGCAGGATGATCGCCTCGGCGAGCGCGACGGCGACCTTCGTTGCCACGGCTATGAGGATCTGGCCCATGTCGGTCGGTTTCCTTTCCCATGGATACGGGTCTCTGAAACCAGACAATGCATTCATTTCCTCCGCCATGGATGCCCCTGAGGTGCATTTTCTGTGACGCTCGGGCGAACACCGGCCGACCTGCGAACGATGCCGCCGGGGGAACGTGACCGGCTTCACGGCACAGACACCCCGACTACCCCGGATGGGAGCACATATCGCGCGAAAGGGGCATCGCTGGAATCGGGCGATATGGACATGACGGAGCCGGAGATCGACAGCGGCGCCCGCCGGCCCTGCTGCACGGCGACGGCACCGTCGAGTTCCTGGACCGGGCCGCCGACCCGCCGCCGGCGTGGACACCGCCGGCGTCGAGCACGCGCGCGCCGAGCAGTGTGCTCACCGTCCGGGCGTCCCAGGAGTCGCCGGCCGTCGCCGGCCACGCCGATGCGGAAGCTCCGGAGCAGACAATCCGCCCCCGTGCGGCGATCCCCCGCGTGCCCGCGCCGAGACGGTCGCGATAATCGAACACCCGGTCGAGCGCCGCGGCGGCACCGGAGCGTTGGCCGCTCCGCACGCCGAGGCGCAGGGCGCGCGGAGCACAGTCGCGGCCCGTCCGTACGCCGGGACCCGCCCCCCCTCGTTCACCCGAGCGGTCGCCGCACGTGACCTTCGCTGCCACAAGGCCGATACTGCCGATAGCGCACTTCAGCGTCGCCGCACCCCGCCCACCCGATGAAGCTGAACCTCCGTCAGAACGTCGGCATCCAGTCGGCGCCGTACCGCCCAAGACCGTTTTCCACCGCCCCGTACCGCCACCGTCGACGACTGCTCACATATATTCTGACCAGCTAAGACGCAGGTATGGAAGCATGCCTGCCGAGCTACGTAGGAGACGCCCATGAGGATGCTCATCAACGTCCCGGAGACCGTGGTGGCGGACGCGCTGCGCGGGATGGCGGCGGCCCATCCCGAGCTGACCGTGGATGTGGAGAACCGGGTGATCGTACGGCGGGACGCCCCGGTGGCGGGACAGGTCGCCCTCGTCTCCGGCGGCGGCTCCGGGCACGAGCCGCTGCACGGCGGCTTCGTGGGGCCCGGAATGCTGGCGGCCGCCTGCCCGGGCGAGGTGTTCACCTCACCGGTGCCCGACCAGATGGCACGCGCCGCGGCGGCCGTGGACAGCGGCGCCGGCGTGCTGTTCATCGTGAAGAACTACACGGGCGACGTACTCAACTTCGACATGGCGGCCGAACTCGCCGAGGACGAGGGCATCCAGATCGCGAAGGTACTGGTCAACGACGACGTGGCGGTCAGCGACAGCCTCTACACGGCGGGGCGGCGCGGCACCGGCGCGACCCTGTTCGTGGAGAAGATCGCGGGCGCCGCGGCCGCCGAGGGGCAGCCGCTGGAGCGGGTCGAGTCCATCGCCCGGCAGGTCAATGAGAACTCCCGCAGCTTCGGCGTCGCGCTCAGCGCGGTCACCACGCCCGCCAAGGGCAGCCCCACCTTCGATCTGCCGCCCGGCGAGCTGGAGTTGGGCATCGGCATCCACGGCGAGCCGGGACGTGAGCGGCGGCCGATGATGACGTCCGGTGAGATCGCCGACGTCGCGGTGAACGCGATCCTGGACGACATGACCCCGCGCGGTCCGGTGCTGGTCCTGGTCAACGGCATGGGCGCGACCCCGCTGCTGGAGCTGTACGGCTTCAATGCGGAGGTGCAGCGGGTGCTCGGCGAACGGGGCGTGGTCGTGGCCCGCACCCTGGTCGGCGACTACGTCACCTCCCTGGACATGGCGGGCGCCTCGGTCACCCTGTGCCAGGTCGACGAGGACCTGCTGCGCCTGTGGGACGCGCCGGTGCGGACGCCGGCCCTGCGCTGGGGGATGTGACCCGGCAAAGGCAGCGACCAACGTACCTACCACGCAAGGAGATCTTGTGCTCGACGCCGATTTCTTCCGCCGCTGGATGACTGTGACCGCCGCGTCCATCGACCGCGAGACGGAACGGCTCACCGCTCTCGACTCGGCCATCGGGGACGCCGACCACGGCGCCAATATGCAGCGCGGTTTCCATGCGGTGACGGCCGCGCTGGAGAAGGAGGCGCCCGACACGCCCGGGGCCGTACTGGCGCTGGCGGGACGCCGGCTCGTCTCGACGGTGGGCGGCGCGTCCGGTCCGCTGTACGGGACCCTGCTGCGCCGTACGGGCAAGGCGCTCGGTGACGCCGCCGAGGTCGAGCCGGCGCAGTTCGCCGAGGCGCTGCGGGCCGGCGTCGAGGGGGTGATGGCGCTCGGCGGAGCAGCGCCGGGTGACAAGACCATGATCGACGCCCTGCTGCCGGCCGTGGACGCGCTCGGCGGCGGTTTCGCCGCGGCGCGGGCCGCCGCCGAGGAGGGCGCCGTGGCGACCACGCCGCTGCAGGCACGCAAGGGCCGGGCGAGCTATCTGGGCGAACGCAGCATCGGCCACCAGGACCCGGGGGCCACCTCGTCGGCCCTGCTCGTCGCCGCGCTGGAGGAGGCCGCAGATGACTGAGGGGCAGCGGGTCGGCATCGTGCTGGTGTCGCACAGCGCCGAGGTGGCCGCCTCGGTCGCCGAGCTGGCGAAGGGCCTGGCGGGCGGCGCGGAGGGAGTGTCCGTCGCGCCGGCGGGCGGCACGGAGGGCGGCGGTCTGGGCACCAGCGCCGAACTGATCGCCGCCGCCGCTGCCGCCGTGGACCGGGGCGCCGGGGTCGCGGTCCTCACCGATCTGGGCAGCGCGGTGCTGACCGTGAAGGCGCTGCTCGCGGAGGGCGACGAACTGCCGGACAACACGCGTCTGGTGGACGCGCCGTTCGTGGAGGGCGCGGTGGCGGCGGTCGTCACCGCGGCGGCGGGCGCCGACCTGGCGGCGGTGGAGGCGGCCGCGGTCGAGGCGTATTCGTACCGGAAGGTCTGAGGATCCCCGGAACCGGGGACCTCGGGTCCGGGGCCGTCGCGGTCGTCGTGGACAGGGCGCCCGCATCCGGCCTCCGACAGGGGCCGGGGGCCTGGGCCGCGTCGGCCCAGGCCACCCCGACCACCCGCGCACGGCGCGGGATCAGCGACGACAGCGTTCCGCGCCACAGGCGCGAACTCCCCTGCATTGCAGGAGAGTTCGGCCGTGAGGAACGTCAGCATACGTAACTTCCGCGGGCGGTCACCAACGCGGCCCTCTTGCTGTGATCGCACCGGTCGGGCCATATTGGTCCGGACCATTGCCGTTGCCGTCCCCGGGGAGGCACAGCCGTGCGACGCGTTCCCGTACCCCACGTGCTGACCCTGGCGGCCCTGGCGCTGGTCTCGGCCTGCGGCTGGGGCTCCTCCTCCGACAGCGGGGGTGAGCGGCCGCCCGGTGCGCCGACGGGCGTCACCGCGGAGGCCGGAAGCGCCACGAGCGTGCACGTCATGTGGAACGCGGTGCCGAACGAACCGGGCATCGGCTCCTACGAGATCTACCGCGGCTCCACGAAGGTCGCCGAAGTACGGGGTTCCGAACGCATGGTGGACGTCACCAGGCTCAGGCCGTCCACCATGTACGCCTTCACCGTCCGGGCCCGGGACGCCGAGGGGCGGCTCAGCGCGGACAGCCGGCAGGTGCGGGCGAAGACACCGGCCGCGGTCGCGGCGGACGGCTCGGCGCCCTCCCGTCCGGCCGGGCCGGCGGGCCGGGCCGTCGGCAGCCGGGCGGTCCAGCTGTCCTGGAAGGCGGCGAAGGACGACCGGGCCGTGGTGTCGTACGACATCTACCAGGGAACGGCGAAGATCCACAGCGTCGGCGGCAACCAGACCGCGACGGTGGTCGGCGGCCTGCGTCCGGGCACCCGGTACTCGTTCACCGTCCGGGCCCGGGACGCGGCGGACAATCTCTCGCCCGCCAGCAGCGCCGTCCGCCTCACCACGCCGGGCACCGACGACGGCAGCGCCACCGCCCCCACCGGCTTCCGCGTGGCGAGCCGTCTCGCCGACGGCGCGTACTACCTCGACCTGTCCTGGGACCCGCCGGCCGACGACGGCGTGGTCACGGAGTACCAGATCCAGCTCGACCGGGGGCAGCCGACCTCGCTGGTGTGGGGCGGCACTCCGCCGAAGGGCCGGGCGACGTACAGCTTCTACATCGGCCGGGCGGCCGGGGCCGATCACCGGGTGCGGATCCGGGCCAGGCTGTCGGACGGCATCTGGGGCGGGTATTCGGCGGAGCGGGCCGTGACGACGGGCGCGGGGTCCGGCGCCACTCCGTAGGCCGCGGGGAAGCCACCACGCACGGCATTGCCCGGAACGGAGGACACCGCCACTCGTACGGGGGCGGTCCGGATGCGGCAGGGCCCGGCTGAGCATGGGATGCGGGTGAGGCAGCACGGACGTTTCCCGACCCCAGGCGGCGCATGGGACGTTCCGCCACCCGTGCCGCCGGAGGGCAGCCCAATGCGCACTACTCGACTTCTCATCCGCTCCGGGCCGATCCTGGCGGTCGCCGCGGCACTGCCGATATCGTCCGCCGGGCCGTCCCTGGCGGCCTCGGGCATCTCGGCCAGCGCCAACGGATCCACCGTCTCGGTCACCACCAGCGCGTGCACCCAGATCAACGGCAACTGGGGCAGCGCCTCCCTTCTCACCGGCGACCAGCGGAACTTCGCCGAGGGACGCCAGACGCCGCTCTCGGGCACGACCGCCGGTCAGTCCGCCGCCTGGTCGAACGTCGCCGCGGGGACGTACACAGCCGTCGTGGTGTGCTCGAACGGCACGTCCGCCGGCTCCCAGTCGGTCGTGGTCTCCGCCCCGAAGGTTCCGCAGACCGCGAAGGACCCCGCGGCTCCGGCGGTGCCTGCGGTCCCGGCGGTCCCGCCCCCGGCCGTCCCGCAGCGGGGGGTCCTGGGCGGTCTGGGCGGCACCGTGCGCGACTACGGGCCGCTCACCCTCGGCGCCGGCGCGGCCCTGGTGGGTGGCGGGGTCATCGCCACGGCCTGGTACCTCCGCCGCCGCGCCCGTCCCCACGGGTTCTGAGCCGGGCGCCGCAGGCACCCGCGCTGCGTACGGAACGTCAGCGGTTCTCCAGCCGCAGGTGCAGGTCCCGCTCCTGGTCACCGGAGGCCGTGCAGGTCTCCTGCACGCGGAACAGGGAGTCCAGGGTGGTGCGGAACCGGTCCACGGCCCAGTAGCCGCCCTGGACGTCCGCGACGACGCACGACCCGCGCAGGGCGGGCGGGGCGGGCACCGTGTGGGCGTCCGCGACGTCGTAGGTGCCCAGCCAGACCATGGGACGCGTCTCATGGAGTTGCTGCGGCACCTCGTCCGCGCCCCGGTCGGACGTGAAGCAGGCCCGCAGGGCGTCGAAGACGATCCGGGCGTCCTCCTTGGAGCACCCGCTGATCTCCACCGAGACGGATTCCGGGTGCGACCGCTCCATGTTCTTCATGATCGCTCCTCTCGTGGCCGGCTGCGGTGGCACGGGGTGCCCCGTGGCAACCCCGTCCCACCTCAGCAAAGCACCGCCCGCCGCCGAGCACTACCGGGCACGGACGTCGCCGGTGACCGACGGGTCAGCCACGCGTGAACCGGTACGTCTTGCTGTCGGTGAGCACGCAGAATCCGGGCGAGACGACGATCACGCGCAGGGTGCCGCTGCGCCGGTCGTAGTCGATGCCTTCGGCCTCGAAGGTGCCGGAGCAACTGCTGCGCAACGGGAGTTGGCGCAGCGCCGTGACGTGGCCGGACACGTCCGTGGTGCCGTTCGGCTGGGCGGACAGGTCGATCTGCAGCAGCGGCTTGGTGATGCCGAAGAGGCTGCCTTCCGGGTCGTCGGAGGAGCACAGCAGGGTCGTGGGGCCGGAGAAGTCGCAGCCCTGGACGTCGCGCACGGCGTGGTCCAGGTTGACGGTGGCGGCCTGCGGGAGGTTCGCGGAGGGCGATGTGCTCGGGTTGACGCCCGGGGTCGGGAAGACCAGGAGCCGGTTCATCGTGCCGTACTCGCCCGACAGCATCCACTGCCCGTCCGGCGAGATGGCGGCCCAGGAGTTGTTCAGCGCCTCCCCGGCGCTGAGGGTGTGCACGTACTCGGACCAGGCACCGCCCGGCGCCTGGACCCGGAACATCTTGGCGTTGCCGGAGTCCGCCTGGTAGGGCTCGATGTAGTGGCCGTCGTAGGAGGCGTCGGGGTCGCCCACGTGGTTCCAGCCGCGGGCGGAGAGGTCGACGGGGATGGTGCCGACGCCGGTGTAGCGGTTGGGGCTGCCGGCGGGGACCTCGACCGAGGCCAGGCCCTGGCTCTCGGTGAGCGGGTCGGCGCGGTCGGAGCCGACCTCGGTCCAGGTGTCGGCGGCGGAGGCGGGCGGGGCGGCGGACACGGACACGACGACGGCGGTGGCGAGGGTGACGAGTCCGGTCAGGACTGCGTGACAACGTTGCCGGGCGGACGCGGGCATGGAGGCCGACTCCTCGGTGGTGGGGGGCGGGTTGCGAGTTCCGGCGGTCAGTCTGTCCCGCATCCGCTGAGCATGTACAGACCAATAGGCGAACTTCGGGGTGAACTCACGGCTCCTGGGCGCGCAGCGGGCCACCGTCGAGCCACGGCCCGAGGACCGCGGCCCGAGGCCGGCGAGCGGGACGGGACCGGCGACCCGGCAGCCATCGAGATGTTGCAGATGCGAACACACGCCCGACCGGACCGGCCCACGACGAACAGATGCCCGGGGAACTGCCGGCTGCCGCGCGTTCCCCGGCCGGAGTGCACCGGTGGATGTCCGGTGGATGGCTGTTTCGCCGGACGTCCGGCCCGATGTTGAGGGATGGTGGAGGTAACGGACGGCGGCGTCGGAGAGTCAGGTGTGGGCGCCGCGCCAGACATGGGGAGCCGGCACGACGAGGGGGTGACGTGCCGCAGGGACGGTCGGAGGCGGTGCGTGCGATGAGTACAGCCGAGGCCCCCGTGGCCGAGGGCGACGGCCCGGTGCGGCCGAGCGGCCTGCTCGACGTGCTCAGGGTGGCCTCGGTCGTACTGGACACCAAGGGCCGCATCGTGCTGTGGAGCCCCCAGGCGGAGGAGCTGTTCGGCTACTCGGCGCAGGAGGCCCTGGGTGAGTACGCGGCCCGCCTGATGGTGCACGACGAGCACATCGACATGGTCGGGAAACTGTTCGCCGATGTGATGGCGACCGGCCGGAGCTGGGCCGGGGCGTTCCCCATCCGGGTCAAGGACGGCAGCACGCGGCTGGTGGAGTTCCGCAACATGCGGCTGTTGGACGACCGGGGCGACGTGTTCGCGCTGGGACTCGCGGCCGACCTGTCGACGGTGCGCCGTCTGGAACAGGACGTCGCCCTGTCGGAGCGGATGGTCACCCAGTCGCCGATCGGGCTGGCCGTGCTGGACACCGCAGGACGGTTCGTCTCGGTGAATCCGACGCTGGAGCGGATGAACGGCCGCTCCGCCGAGGAGCATGCCGGGCGCACCCTCCGCGAGGTACTGCCGCTGCTGGACGCCGACAGCCTGGAAGCGGCGACCCGCCGGGTGCTGGAAACCGGCGTGCCCGTGGTCGACCGCGCCACCGTCGGCCGGACACCGGCGGACCCGGACGAGGACCATGCCTGGTCGGTGTCGCTGTACCGGCTGGAGGACGCCATGGGCCGGGTGCTCGGCGTAGCGACGTCGGTCGTGGACATCACCGAGCAGTACCGGGCCGCGGTCGAGGCCGAGGCCGCGCGACGACGGCTGGCCATCGTCGCGGACGCGTCCGCCCGTATCGGCACCACCCTGGACCTGGATCGCACCGCCCACGAACTGGCCGACGTCGCCGTGCCGGAGCTGGCCGACGTGGCCGTCGTGGATCTGCTCGACGCGGTGGTGGACGGCCGTCGCAGCACGTTCGAGCCGGCCGAGCCCGTCATGATGCGTCCGCTCGCGGTCCGGGCGGAGCAGCCGGCGGACGCGGACGCGGTCCGGGCCGCCGACCTGCCCGGCCACCGGGTCAGCTACGACCCCGACCGCCTGATCACCACGTGCGTACGCACCGCGAGCCCGGTCGTCGTGCCGCGGGTCGCGGACGCGGACCTGGACCGCATCGCCCGTTCCCCCGAGGCGGCCGAATTCCTGCGGCAGGCGGGCGTGCACTCCTATCTGGCGGTGCCGCTGATCGCGCGCGGCGAGGTGCTCGGCGCCCTCGACCTCAAACGCACCAGCAATCCGCTGCCCTTCGACGAGGACGACGTACTGCTGGCCAGGGAGCTGGCCGGCCGCGCAGCCGTGCAGATCGACAACGCCCGCTGGTACCAGAACGCCCGTGACACCGCCCTCACCCTGCAGCGCAGTCTGCTGCCCGGCCGGCCACCCGTGACGACCGGTCTTGAGGTCGCCTCCCGCTATCAGCCGGCGGGCGCCACCACCGAGGTCGGCGGTGACTGGTTCGACGTCATCCCGCTGGAGGGCGGCAAGACGGCGCTCGTCGTGGGCGACGTCATGGGCAGCGGCATCGACGCGGCGGCCACCATGGGCCGGCTGCGCACCGCCACCACCACCCTCGCCTCGCTCGACCTCGATCCGGCGGTGCTCCTCCAGCACCTCGACAAGATCGCCTCCGGTCTCGACCACTCCATCGCGACCTGCGTCTACGCCGTCCACGATCCCCGGCTGGGCCAGTGCCGGATCGCCAATGCCGGGCATCTGCCCCCGGCCCGGGTCCGCGCCGGACTTGCTCCGGAGCTGCTGACGCTGCCCACGGGGGTGCCGCTGGGTGTGGGCGGCGTCGCCTTCTCCACCACCACCGTCGACTTCGCCCCCGGCGACCGGCTGGTCTTCTATACGGACGGGCTGGTGGAGACCCGCAGACACTCGCTGGACGAGCGCCTGGACGACCTGCTCGTCCTCCTCGACGGCCCGGACCGCCCGTTGGAGGACGTCTGCGACCTGCTGCTGCGGACACTCCACCACCCCGACAACCACGACGACGTGGCGCTGCTCATCGCACGGGCCCGGGACGCCGGGGCCGAGTGATCCTTGGTCGAGGACCGGGCGTCGCGTAGCTGACGCCGCATGCCGGGGCGCCGCTCAGCAGGCGTCGCGCAAACACATTGCCCCCGGCGCCGCTCGGCGGTCACGTGACGGCGTGCGGCTGGGGAAGGTGTCCGGCTCGGCAGGGCGTGCGGCCCGGGGCGGCGTGCGGCCGGCGGTGCCGGTGAGACCCCGCCGGCCGTACGGTCCCCGTTCCGCGGCGCCTACTCCCTGACCCCGATCACCACATGTGCGTACAACTCGTCACAGACCGCCAGGACCGCGGTCAGCCCGGCCCGGGCCAGGGCCTCGACGGCCGGGCGTGCCTGCTGCTCGCTCGTCTCCATCAGCAGGCAGCCGCCCGGAGCGAGCCAGTCGGGTGCGGCGGCGACGACACGGCGCAGCACGTCCAGGCCGTCCGCGCCGCCGTCGAGGGCGAGCAGCGGCTCGTGGTCACGGGCCTCCGCGGGGAGCAGACCGACCTCACCGCTGGGGACGTACGGCACGTTCGCCGCGAGGATGTCGACGCGGCCCCGGAGTGTCGGGGGCAGCGCCTCGAACAGGTCGCCCACGTGGGCGTGCCCACCGTGGGCGGCTATGTTGCGGCGGGCGGAGCGCACGGCGGCCGGGTCCACGTCGGCCGCGTGCAGTTCGACCCGGCCCAGCGCCGCGGCCAGGGCGGCGCCGACGGCGCCGGAGCCGCAGCACAGGTCCACGACGACCCGGGCGCCCGGACGGCGGGCGAGGGCCTGGTCGACCAGGAACTCGGTGCGGCGGCGGGGTACGAAGACGCCGGGTTCGACGGTGATCCGCAGTCCGTGGAACCCGGCCCAGCCGAGGACCTGTTCGAGGGGCAGTCCGGCGGTACGCCGGGCCACCATCGCGGTGGCTTCGTCCGGTGTGCGGGCGGTGGCGAGGATCAGTTCCGCCTCGTCCTCGGCGAAGACGCAACCGGCGGCGCGCAGCGCGGTGACCACGGCGGAAGGGGTGAGCAGGGGCATGGCAGCCGAGAGCCTTTCGGAGACCTGGGGCCGAAGGGCGCTCCCCGCGGCACCGGCTACCGGCGATACACGCCGCGGTGTGGGGTGAGCACCCGACCTGACAGAGCGGTAATGGGTCTCACCTCCTCGACGCGCACGGCTGGGACGTTCCACGGCCGGACGGCCACCCTACCCCAACGTCCCGGCACCGACGGCGGCTTCGGGTCTCCCGCACGACTTAGGCCAGGACTTCGGCCGTCCTGGAGCCCCGGGCTCCGCCCGGACCCGGCCTCCTCGCGGCCTCGGCCGTGTCACCCATCACCTTCTCCCCTCTCTCCTCCCGCTCCCCTCGCTCCTCCCCCGTCGAAGGGCCCGGTCGCCCGGTCGCCCGGTCCACACCCCGCTCCGGGCTCTCACGGGTCGGCGCCCGAACCGCGGGAGCACCGGGTTGTATCGTGCGGCCAGGGAGGGCCGCAGGCGCGAAGGAGGCAGTGCCGTGACGGCAGCGGAGACGGCGATCGAGACCATCCAGTACGAGATGACGGTCTTCGCCCGCCGGGCCCGGACCCTGGCCGGCCGCATGCACCCCGAACTGTCCCTGGTGGCGTTCACCCTGCTCGGCCGCCTGGAGGAGAGCGGCGGCTGCCGGGCCACGGACCTGGCGGCGCACTACGCCCTGGACAAGTCCACGGTCAGCCGCCAGGTGGCCGCCCTGGAGCGGGCCGGGCTCATCGCGCGGCGCGCGGACCCGGCAGACCACCGGGTCCAGGTGCTGCACCTGACCGGGAACGGCCAGGAGATGCTCGCCCAGGTGACCCGCAGCCGCCGTGGCGCCGTCCGGGAGCGGCTCGCGGACTGGCCCGAGGAGGACCTGACCCGATTCGCCGAATTCCTGAAGCGCTACAACTCGGCGGGGCCGGGTCCCGTCGCGGCCGACTGACCGGGTCCCGTCAGACCGGTACGGCGGCCCGCCCGTCCGCGAGGCGCTGCGGTGCCCGGACCGCGAGGAACTGTGTCTTGCGCCGGAGCCGGAAGCCGAGCGACTGGTAGAGCCGGATGGCGTCGGCGTTGTCCTCGCTCGTGTGCAGGAACGGTGTCTCGCCCCGGGCCCGGATGCCGTGCGCCACGGCGAGGATCAGCCGGGTCGCCAGCCCCTGGCCGCGGACGGCCGGGTCGGTGCAGACCGCGCTGATCTCGGTCCAGCCCGGCGGGTGCAGCCGCTCCCCCGCCATGGCGACCAGGGCTCCGTCGCGCCGGATGCCCAGGTACGTGCCGAGTTCGACGGTGCGCGGCAGGAACGGGCCCGGCCTGGTGCGTCCGACCAGGTCGAGCATCTCGGGGACGTCGGCGGGACCGAGACGGACCGCCTCCGGGTCCGGGGCTGCGGCGAGGCCGTCGTCGACGAACTGCACGCCCCCGACCCGGAAGACGACCTCCCACCCCGGCGGCACCTCTCGCTGGAAGCCGGCCAGTGGGACATCGGTGCCCGGACCGGCGAGCGCCGCGAGGTCGGCCCAGTCGCCGGGGTCCGGCTCGGTGGGCATTCCGATCCACGGGGTCACGTCGACGGGATAGCGCAGCACCCGGCCGCGGCGTTCGGCGAAGTGGGCGTGCGGGCCGGTCAGCGCGGTCAGGGCGGGGTTGTCGAGGACGTGCTCGGTCCGGGCCGGGATGCCGGTCCCGTGGTTCGATCCGCTCACCGGGCGACCTCGATCACGATCTTGCCCCGGGTGTGGCCGTCCTCGACGGCCCGCAGTGCCGCTCCGGCCTGCTCCAGCGGGAAGGTCCGGGTGACGTGGGGGTCGAGCGCACCGGTCACCACGAGCTGTGCCAGCGCGTCGAGCACGGCCGCGGTGCGGGCCCGGACCACCCGGGCGGCGCCCAGCCGGGCGACGGCCTCGGGCAACGCGCCCGCGGCGGTGATCACCTTGGCGGGGTCGGCGGGCAGCGTGGCCGCCTCGGTCAGCACGTCGCCGCCGACCAGGTCGTAGACGGCGTCGATCCCGTCGGGTGCGGCGGCCCCGACCCGGTCGGCCAGGCCCGGCCCGGAGGGCACGTGCACCGCGCCCAACAACTCGACGAAGTCCTTCTTGCCCGCGCTCGCCACGCCCACCACGCGCAGCCCGCGGGACCGGGCGATCTGCAGGACCGCCGCGCCGACACCGCCGCCAGCGCCGGTGACCAGCAGGGTCGCGCCGACGGGCAGGCCGAGTTGGTGGAGGCCGTCGTAGGCGGTGGCCGCCGCGACCGGCAGGGTCGCCGCGTCGGCGAAGGACAGCGCGGCGGGCTTGTGCGCGGTCGCCGCTTCGGACAGCAAGGCGTACTGGGCGTACCCGCCGCCGACGGTGTTGCCGAAGACCTCGTCCCCGACGGAGATTCCGGTCACGCCGTCCCCGATCTCCACGACGACACCGGAGACCTCGCTGCCGAAGACGGACGGGAACGCCGGCTCGCCGGAGCCGGGGCGCCGCAGACCGTCCCGCAGCTTCCAGTCGACGGGATTCACCCCCGCGACCCGGACCGCGACCAGGACCTGGCCGGCTCCGGGACCGGGCCGGTCGACGTCGGCCAGCGCCTCCGTCTCCGGCCCCCCGTACCGGGTGAACACGTATGCCTTGGGCATCTGCTTCCTCGCTCTCCTTGCGCTGTCGCCGGCGCCCCGGGGCCAACACCCAGCGGCAAGGCGGAGGACCCGGCGGCTATTCCCGGTCCGGCGTCGCGTTCACACGGTCGCAATGCTCGGGGCCGCCGGGCCGGCCCGGGACGCCGCGGACCACGACGTGCGGGTGAACGTGAACCACGACGTCCGGGGGAACGATGAAGTGTCATCCCGGGCGCCACCGCGCCGCCGCGGGCCCTCGGGCCGGGCCCACTGCTCGGACCATTCCCCGGTCGGGTCACAGGAGGCGGCACGGGGGCGCGTCCCCGGTTGCGGAGCGCCGTCGCGAGCTCCCGTGCCACGGTCGCGTCCGTCACCGGTGCGCTCGTGCTGACGGTGCCGCATCGGGCTGGGTATGACAGCGGTACGGACGCTCGGCCGCGGCGCGCGGTGGGCGACGGCAGGACGCCGTCCGGCTCTCCGGCTCCGGCGGTGGCGGGGAGGTCGACATGCGGATCCTGGTGCGTGGCCGCCTGCGGCGCGGCAATCCGCTGCGGCGCCGCTCGGACGTCGTGGCGGCCTGGACGGCGCTGGGCGTCGCCGTCCTGCTGTTCGCGGGCACGCCGCTGGCCGGGGTGGGGGCGGGTCTGTGGGCCCACCGCCAGGCCGCCGCCCTCGCCGCCGCGCAGCGGGCGGAGCGACATCAGGTGCGCGCGAGGGTGATCGGGACCCCGTCCCGGACGCTGCCCGCGGCGGACGGTACGGAGCATCCGCGCCGGGCCGCGGTGCGCTGGACGGAGGCCGCAACCGGCGAGCACACGGCCGAGGCGCGCGTCCCGGCGGGCACCCTCGCCGGTGACGTGGTGGACGTCTGGGCCGACGCCCGGGGGCACGGTGTCGGCGCACCTCCCGGCGACGCGGCCGTGTGGCAGCACACCGTGACCGTCGGCGGCTGCGCGGCGGGCGGCGCGGCCCTGCTCGTCGTCCTCGGCCACGGTGCGGCACGCCGGATCGCGATGCGCCGCCGACTGCGGGAGTGGGAGCGGGAGTGGGCCCGCACCGGCCCGGACTGGACCTCCGGGGCGGCCTGAACGGTCCCGTCCGGGGCCGGGCCTGTCCCGTCCCGGACGGGACCAGGCGCCGCACGGCGGGCCACCGCGACCCATGGACGGAGATCTTGTTCGACCCATGGGTACGGAGCGTTTCCAGCCGGATGCAGGCCAGGCCGACCCGCTCGCCCCGCCGTCCGCCGCTCATGCCTTGACCCAGCCACCGGGGCAAGCGCTTCCTGCCTCCTGACCAGCGTCGCCCGCCCCGCAGTCCCGACGCCGCGGAAAGGGCTGCGCCTCTGGCGAACGCTCCGAGCCGCCACGTACGGTGTGATCCGCACTCTCTCTTCACAAAGGCGACTGCTGATGGCTTTGTTCGACCTTCCGCTCGACGAACTCCGCGACTACCGCAGCGCGTCCACGGAGCCCGAGGACTTCGACGCCTTCTGGTCCAAGACGCTCCGGGAAGCACGGGAGTACGACCTCGACGCGCGCTTCGAGCCGGTGGACACGGGCCTGTCCACGGTCCGGGTCCACGACGTGACGTTCGCCGGCTTCGGCGGACACCCGGTCAAGGGCTGGCTGATCCTGCCCGCCGACGCCGAGGAACCGCTGCCGCTGGTGGTGCAGTTCGTCGGTTACGGCGGTGGACGCGGACTGCCCTACGAGCATCTGCTGTGGGCGTCGACGGGCCGTGCGCACTTCGTGATGGACACCCGCGGGCAGGGCAGCGCCGGGGGCGGCGGAGGCGGCACCGCCGACCCCGTGGGCGCCGCACCCGCGTACCCCGGGTACATGACGCGGGGTCTGGACGCGCCCGAGAACTACTACTACCGGCGGGTGTTCACGGACGCGGTGCGCGCGGTCGAGGCGGCCCGGTCGCACCCGCTGACCGACGCGACCCGGACCGTGGCGACGGGCGCCAGCCAGGGCGGCGGCATCACGCTCGCCGTCGGCGCACTGGTCCCGAACCTGGTGGCCATCGCTCCTGACGTGCCGTTCCTGTGTGACTTCCCGCGGGCGACGAACCTGACGGACCGCCACCCGTACCGGGAGATCGGCCTCTATCTGAAGACGCACCGCGGACACACCGCGGACGCGCTGCGCACGCTCTCGTACTTCGACGGCGTCCATTTCGCGGCCCGCGGCCGGGCGCCCGCCCTGTTCTCGACGGCGCTGGAGGACCAGACCTGTCCGCCGTCCACGGTGTTCGCCGCGTACAACGCCTGGACGCACGACGACAAGGCGATCGAGGTGTACGACTTCAACGACCACGAGGGCGGTGGGCCGTACCAGGACGAGACGAAGGTGCGCTGGCTGCGCTCGCGCCTCTGAGGACCCCTCGCGCCGTCCGGTGTGCGGGGCCGGTCCCGGCGGGAGAGCGGCGGGATCCCAAGGACGGCGCACGTCCGCGGGGTGCGGTTGGGTTTCGGTCGTTCCGGCGGACCGGACTTCCCTGAAGGTTTGGGCCGATGCTAGATCTTGTCACGCAATGAGCCCGAGCGGCTACGTCTTGTGACCAACAGGAGGCGCGGCATGGCCCGCACCACCCCCCACGACCACACCCGGGCCGACGGCCCCGCCCCGCCCTTGTACTGGCGGGTCGCGGCCGAGCTGCTCGGCGAGCTGCGCGCCGGGACCGTTCCGCCGGGCGAACGGCTGCCGGGCGAACGGCGGCTGGCCGAGCACTTCGGGGTCAGCCGGGAGACTGTCCGGCAGGCCCTTGAGGTACTGCGGCGGGACGGGCTGGTCAGCACCGACCGGCGGGGCAGCCACGCCGGTCTGCAGGGCCGTCCCGTGCAGGCCGGCGCGTTCCTCGCCTTCCCGCTGGGCGTACGGGCCGCCGATCCGCACGGGGTCGAACGGGCCACCGTGGCCTGGGAGGCTCCCTCGCCGGAGCACGCCGCCGCCCTGGGGCTCGCCCCGCACCGGCCGACCCTGGTGCACCGCTACGAGTCCGCGGCGCCGGACGGCCGCACCCTGCGCAGCGCGGTGACCTCGTTCTCCACGGTGGCCCTGGCCGAGGTGGCGGAGCTGGGCCGCTATCGGGCCCGGGCCGGCGCCGCCGCGACCGCGCAGCTGAGGCGCGCGTACGACTGGATGCGCAAGGCGGGTCTGGCCCTGCACCACCGGGACGCCATCACCCAGGTGGCGGACGATTCCTCGGTGCGGGTGACACGGCGCGTGCACGACCAGTACGCCCGCCCGCTGGAGATCACCGATCTAGTGGTGGACGCCCACCAGGACACCCTCGTCTACGAATTCACGGTGCCCGCGGCGGACACGGCCGACGGCGTACGGGACGACCGTGAGCGGGACGGGCGTGCGCGGGGTGTCGGCATACCCGGGGGCGGCTTGCGCGGGGACACGGCACCGGCTGTGGGCTGAGCCGGCCGGTCAGGGCAGCCGCCGCGCCACGACCAGGCGGGCGCGGGGGCTGCCGTCGGCCCGCTGGCCGAACTCGGGCAGGACGTGCAGCTCCGCACCGAAGCCGGCCCGCCCCAGCCCGTCGAGCACCACGCCGAGCCGGAAGGCCCGGTAGTACATGACGAACGGTGGGCGCCACACGGCGTTGCGCACCCGCATCACCGCGTCGAAGCCGAGCAGCATCCAGAAACCGGGGTCCGCGGGACGGGGCGGGGCGAGCACCGGGAACGCGAACCGGCCACCCGGCCGCAGGACGGCTCGGACCTGGCGGAACAGCCCGGGCAGTTCGCGCGGCAGGAAGTGCCCGAACGCCCCGAAGCTCACCACGAGATCGAAGGCGGGCGCGAACGGCAGGGCGCGCGCGTCGCTGCGCACCAGGTGGACCCGTGGTCCATCGGAGTCGCCGTGCCGGGCGGCCTCGGCGAGCATGCCGGCGCTGAAGTCGACACCCGTGACGCTCCGCCGGCACACCCGCGCCAGCACCGCCATCCCCGCGCCCGTGCCGCAGCACAGGTCCAGCCCGTCGTCGACCGGGCCGAGCCTGCCGAGCGCCCCGGCGACGGATTCCAGGATGTCGTCGGGGGTGCGGAAGGGCGTGTGGTCGAACTTCGGCGCGAGCAGGTCGTAGCCGTGCTCGACGGACGACAGCGCCTGGACGGCGAGTTCGCGCAGGCTGGGTCCCTCGGGGCTGAACATCTGTTCAGCGTAGGCGCAGGCGTCGGCGGTGGTCGGCCGCTCAGGCGCGGATCCGCGGGCCGGCCGTCCGGCCCGTGTCACACCGCTCGCACACCTCTTCGGTGCACGAGGGGAAACGGGGGCCGGGCGGGTGGCCGCGGACACGGGTAGCGGAAGCCAGCCGGGCCGGCTCCCGCCGTGCGGCCGGAATCCGCCCCTCAGGCGGAAACGGCCGATTGCTCCGGGATGGCCGCGGGGCCGAGGGGGTCCTTCGACGGACGCCCGCCCATGTAGCCGTAGACGGCGCCGACCAGCAGAGCGCCGCCGACGAGGTTGCCCAGCCCGACCAGCCCGAGGTCCTGGGCGAAGGCGCTCGCGGTCGCACCCGGCACGTGCTCGAACATGCCGAGCGCGAAGTAGGTCATGTTGGCCACCACGTGCTCGAAGCCGGACGACACGAACGCCAGGATGGCCCAGAAGATCAGCATCAGCTTGGCGCCGTCGGACTTGCTGCGGGCGGCCATCCACACGGCCAGGCAGACGAGGAAGTTGCACAGCACGCCGCGGAAGAAGAGGGCCGCGCCGGACTCCGCCGTCTTCGTCTTGATCAGGCTGGTCAGCAGCGCGAGCGCCGGGGCGGGGTGGCCGGGGGTGGCGCCGGCTTCGATGACGCCGCTGCCGTACACCAGCCAGGCGAACAGGACCGAGCCGACGAAGTTGCCGACGAACGAGCCGACGATCAGGGCTATCGCGTTGCCGACCGTGCAGCGCCGGGCGATCGCGCCCTGGACCGCGGTCATCATGTTGCTGGTCGTCAGTTCGGCGCCGGCGAAGACCACCAGGGTCAGGGCCACGGCGAACACCAGGCCCTCGACGAGCTTGGTGAGCGGCGACGAGGCGACGAGCAGTGGTCCGCCGACGCTGAGCAGTAGGACTGCTCCCACCCCGATGAATGCGCCGCCCAGTGATGAACTCACCAGGTATCGGCCGGGCTTGCGAAGGCTGTCAACCTTGTCGGCAGCCACCTGCCCCTGCTCCATCAGAGCCTCGGTTACGGGGATGGGCATGCTTTCACCTCGTTGTGCTCGACTTGCCGGTCTTTCGTGGTCCCTCGCGGCGCCACCGTCCTCCCTGAGGGAGCTGACGACATGCGTGGTCCACACACACATCAGTGCAGACTCCCGATACTCACTCCCGCCACAGCCCCATTGCGTCAATGGACTTAAAAGCTATGACAAAAAGCCTGAAATCCGATTCACCCCATGCAGCGCATTTCCCGTCGAGAGTGAGAATTGTCACATTTCATCGGGTAGGACTCATCCGGTGGCGGCGGTGGCGAGTTTCGGGACGAAGGCCGAGGCGTCGATGGTGCCGAGTCCGGAGGCCATGTCGTAGCCCTTCACAGCCTGGTAGCCGTGCGGGCCGTTGTCGCCGATGGTGATGTCGACGACGCCCCCCAAGGGGTCGTCCGCCAATCCGTACATCGGGCCGTGGACGGCGCCGAGCCGCCGTCCCGCCTTCTGGTCGGCCAGAGCGATCACCGCGGCGAACATGGGTGCCGCCTCGCTGGTGCCGCCGACCGGTACCCAGCCCGCGCCCGCCGGCAGGAAACCCTGGTAGACCAGGGTGCCGCCGGAGGCCGAGCCGTCCATGCAGATGTCCGGTGTGCCACGCCTGCCTGCGACGCGGTCCTTGACGCCGTCCTGGTAGGCGGGTCGGGCGAAGGTCTGGGAGGGGCCGCCGCCGGTCGCACCGTACCGGTCGTGCCAGACGGTGTCCGGGCCGGTCCGCCGGCCCTGGTCGTCGAGGTGGAGCCGGGAGGCGCCCAGAGACAGGACGCTGGGGTCGGACGCGGGCCAGGACACCGACTTGACCCGCTCACCGTGCGGCCCGATGGGCGGGGCGGCTCCGGAGTCGCCCGCGCTGGCCACCAGGGACACCCCACTGGCCACGACCTGGGCGAGCAGCTCGCTGAACCGCGCCAGATTCCGGGCGGGCCGCCCGCTGTTGCCGGCCGCCGTGTACTCCTCGACGCCGAAGCTGATCGAGATCGCGTCCGGGTGATGCCTGTTCAGACTGTCGGCGATGCCGTCGAGAATGAGCTCCGCGCCCACCGTCGCGCCATCGGCGGCCTGCCTGGCCGTCTCCTCGTCCGGGGTCGCCTCCGCGCCGGAAGGGGCGCGTCCGGCGCGGTGGACCTCCGCGGGCAGTCCGACCTGCGTGACGACGATCTTCGCGTCCGGGGCGACCATGTGGACCATCTGCACGTCCAGGGTGGTCTCCATGGCGGTGACGGCCATCTGGGGGTTCTTCGCGTCGAACGGGGCGATGTGCCCGGCCGGATCGTAGCGGTCGACGGTCACCTCGGGCTTCGGCAGCTTCATCGCCTGGCTGAAGGTCTCCAGGTCCCGCCGCAGCGTGTCCGGAACCACCTGCTCGTAGACCACGACCGTGTGGCCCTCACCGGTCAGCCCGGCGGAGTTGAGCCGGTCGATGCCGTAGGCCCTGCGGACCAGGTCCGGCGTGTAGCACACGGAGCCGAGCACCCTGCCGCACTCCGCGATGCTCGGCACGTGCGGGAAGGGGTGCGCCGTGGCGGACTGGGAGGCCCGTACCGTGGCCGTCCGCCGGGGCTCCTCGGCACGGCCCGCGCCGCCCGAGCAGCCGACGGCGGTCAGCGCGAGCAGGACGGCGCAGGCGGCGGCCCTGGGAACCGGGTGCGTGGTGGTCATCGTGGATCGTGCTCCGTCCTCAGCCGAGTTTGCGACGCAGTTGCAGGCTGTACAGCAGGAAGAGGGAGGGCGCGATCAGGATCGCCGCCACGCAGGAGACCGCGAACAGCGTCCACAAGGATGCCGACGGGGCCGCCGCTTGCTGGATGGTCAGGTGAGTGCCCAGGAGGTAGGGGTACTGGGCGACTCCCCACCCCGCCACGACGGCGGCGATCGCGATGGCCGCGAGGGTGCGCACGACGGGCGCGCCGCCCTTGCGCAGGAGCAGCAGTGCGGCAAGACCGCACAGCCCGGAGACGGCCAGGAGCGCCGCGCCCGCCGTGCTCAACTGGTGGAACAGCCGCGGGGCGTCCAGGTTCAGAATGAACACGCCCGCCAGGGCCAGCAGGCCCGTGACGATGCCCGCGCCGACGGCCCGGCGGCGGAACGCCCTTTCCAGCGTGGTGCTCCCCCGGCGCTGGGCCTGTCCGGTGAGGAACACGGCGGCCAGGTAGGCGCAGACGGCGACGGCGAGCACGCCGCCCAGCACGGAGGTCGGATTGAGCCAGCTGGACATCGGGGCGCCGCGACCCGCCGAGGGGACCCGGCCGGAGGCGATCCCGCCCGCGATGGCACCGAAGAAGAAGGGGGTGACCACCGAGGAGCAGGCGAAGGCGACACCGGTGCCCAGTTCGCCCCGGCTGCGGGACAGCGCGTGCCGGAAGGCGAAGCTCGCCCCGCGCGCGACGATGCCCAGCGCGGCCAGGCCCAGCGGGATGTACAGGGTGGTGGTGATGGCGGTGAACGCCTGCGGGAAGGCCGTCCAGATCGTCACGAGGCAGAAGATGAGCCAGGTGTGGTTGGCCTCCCACACCGGGCTGATGGAGCGGTTGATCAGCTCCCGGGCAGGACGTCCCCGCTCGCGGCCGCCGGCGGTCAGGTCCCAGAAGCCGGCTCCGTAGTCGGCCCCGCCGAACAGGGCGTAGGCGATGACGCCGACGAACAGGATCACGGCGATCAGGGTGCTCATACGTCATCAGCTCCGGGTGTGCGCCCGTTCGTCGCCGGCGCCGGCTGGGGACCGTACGGGACCGCGACGGCTTCGGTGCCCTCGCGCAGCCAGCGTCGGTGCATGGCGCGCAGGACCAGCAGGGCGCCGGCGCCGACGCAGAGGTAGATGACGAGGACCGTGGCGAACAGCGGCCAGAGA
The DNA here is from genome assembly GCF_042871185.1 of Streptomyces sp. NPDC006012. Lineage (NCBI taxonomy): Bacteria > Bacillati > Actinomycetota > Actinomycetes > Kitasatosporales > Streptomycetaceae > Streptomyces > Streptomyces sp. NPDC006012. The sequence continues at coordinate 304,201 of NZ_JBIAIE010000006.1, read as the reverse complement.
TTGCCCTGCGTGGCGACCGCGTCCCTCGTCAGCAGGAGCCCGACCACGGTCCACGGCTGGCGGCCGACCTCGGTCACCACCCAGCCGCTCCACAGGGACAGCAGCGCGACCACGCCGGAGACCGCGGCACCGCGCAGGAACCAGCGGTTCGTCGGTACCTCGCGCCGCCGCCACCACAGCCAGCCGAACCACAGCGCCAGCAGGAGCAGCAGCGTGGCGGTCCCCACCATCACGTCGAAGGCGAGGTGGACGATGCTGACGACCGCGTCGTCGGGGCGTACCGCAGGGGGGATCGCGTCGAGACCCTTGATCGGGGTGGACGGGCGGAAACCGGCGAGGATCGACGCCACGTCGGGCAGCGGGATGCCGTAACGGACCTTGCCGTCGATGAAGACGCCGCCCAGGACCTCGGAGACGTGGTCATCGGTTCGGGGGACCATTTCGATCGCCGCGAACTTGGCCGGTTCCCGGTCGAAGACCTGCCGGGCGATCGTGTCCCCGACCAGGAACTGCAGTGGCATCGCGATCGCCCCGACCGTGAACGGCACGAGGAACCCCAACCGGTGGTAACGGTCCCGGCGCCCTTTCAGCAGGCCCCACGCATAGACTCCCGCGACCATGAATCCCGCGACGATGTACGACGCGAGGAGCATGTGCACCATTTCCCACCAGAAGGCGCCGTTGAAGAAAACCTTGCCCGGGAACACGTCCGTGACCCGCCCGTCCTTCACGACGATTCCCGCAGGTTGGTTCATCCAGCTGTTCGCCGCGATGACGGAGGCCGTTCCGCCGACGCTCGCCAGGGTGACCACGACGCCGGTGAAGAAGTGCGGCCATGCGGGCAGTGTCTTCCAACCGTAGATGTAAATGGCCATGAAAATGGCTTCGAGGAAGAAGAAAAGCCCTTCATAGGCGAACGGAAATCCGAACGCCGCCCCGTACGGGCCCATCAACCCGGGCCAGAGCAGCCCCAGTTCGAAGGTCAGCACGGTGCCGGACACCGCCCCGACGGCGAACAGGACGGCGGCCACCTTGGCCCACCTCTGCGCCAGGAGGAACGCCTGGTGATCGTCATGGCGCAGCGCACGGTAGTGACAGATCAGCATCATGAAGGTGAATGCGACCCCGAAGGGCACCAGAATGATGTGGAATCCCAGGGTGAACGCCATCTGCTCACGCGCGGGGAGGAGTTGCGGCGGGTCGGCTGCTCCCAGCAGGGCGGACAACAGCATGAATTCTCTTTCCGGTTCGGGCAGCGGCGGGCCGTCCGCGGAATGATGTCGCGCGCCCCGCCGTGGGAGATCAGGTCCGATGGACGCTGTCAGGCTTCATCGTGGCTGGTCGTCCGAAATTGCGTGAGGACAGATCCCGCGCATGGTAGTCAGCGCAAGGGAAATACCCATGCCGCGACGGGCGGCGGCGCCGCAGTTTCCCCCCTTGGTGCCAACTCCTGAGTGCCAAGTAGCGGAAACGGCGGGTTCCGATCGAGGTCCGAACGGGGTCCCAGCAGGGTGCGGTCGAGGTCCGAGCGGGGTCTGCATGTGCGGACGCAGGAACGCGCCGTCGCCTCCGCCGGGAAACGGTTCAGACGCCCAGCCGCACCGGCAGAGTCCGGACGCTGTTGCCGACGAAACCGGCATGCCGCGGAAGGTCGTCCTGCGCCACGGCGAGGCCGAGCCCGGGAAAGCGGCCGAACAGCCGCTCGTACACGGCGGGATCGCGCCCGGCGGCGGAGCAGCCGGCCAGCACCGGGGTGCCCCGCGGGATGACGGTGCCGTCCGGCGTCAGGTCCCGTACGGGGTAGCGGAACGGAAAACAGCTCACGGGCGCGTCCCGGCGCAGCGTCTCGTCCACCACGTCGTCCCAGCTCGCCCCGCCCGCTCGCCCGCCCGGACGAGGTCGAGCTGGTCCCGGTGCAGCACGAGCGCCCGTACGGCGTTGGTCACGCACCCCGAGGTGGCCAAGGACGCCCGGCACTTCACCGCGCTGAACGAGGGGCGGATCCCCGAGGGGTGGCCGCTGGCGACCTTCGCGACCGTGCAGGGCATGACGACCGCCGACGGCGACGACCACCGTCGGCTGCGCGCCCTGGTGAGCAGCGCCTTCACGCCCCGGCGCGTCGCCGCACTGCGGCCCCGTGTCGAGGAGTTGACCGCGGCCCTGCCGACGACCTGGCGCAGGCCGCCGCGGCGGACGTCGGCGTCGTCGATCTGCGGGCGCATTTTGCGCTGCCGCTCCCGCTGGGCGTCATCAGCGAATTGCTGGGCGTGGACGCGCGCTACCGGGACCGGCTGCACCACCTGTGCAATTCTGCCCACCCGCGAAGGCACGCGCACCGGGGCGAGCGGGAGGGGGAACAGAAGAGGCCACCGACGCGTTTGCATTGCCAGAAGCGGTATTCCATGGCCGACCTTGACCGACATGACCCGCCGGACGCCGTTGTGCGCGGCGCGTGTCGTCCTCCTCCGTTCTCGCGTCACCGTGCCCCCGCCGGTCGACGGTCCTGACGTGGGCCGTCGCCGTGGTTCCGCAAGTCCGCCACGAGTGGTAGAGTGCAGGGAGCACTTGTGTACGCTCCATCGAGGGCGCCGGTGCTTCTTTCTCTCAAGTCACCGTCACCACCACCGTTCTCCGGTCGGTACGCCGGTTTCCTGGAACACCTTGTCGGCAGTGGCCGAGGTCCTGTCCGTACCCAGGTGTCATCCGCCGCCGCGGCGCTTTCGTGCGCCCGTTCCTCGCGGCTCCTCCCCCTTCCTTCATCCGCCTGACACCAGGCCCGGCGTCCGCGAAAGGACCGCACTTCATGACCACCACACTCGAACCCCCGGCGCAAGCACAGGCTCCGGACGACCGGCACGTCGTCGGTGTCCTCGACGTCGACGCCCACGGGAAGGGGCAGCTGCGGGCGGAGAACTGCCTGCCCGCGCCGTCCGACCCCCAGGTCCCGCCCGCGCTCATCCGCCGGTACGGTCTGCGCAAGGGCGACCTCGTCGAAGGCGCCCGCGGACCGCAGCGCACGCTGACCGGAATCGAGCGCGTCAACGGCCGAACACCCTCAGACCTGCGCGCTCGCCCCCACTTCCGCGACCTCACCCCCCTGCACCCGCACCGGCGGCTGAAGCTGGAGCACCCGGCGTCCGGGGCGGCCGGCCGGATCGTCGACCTGTTCACCCCCGTCGGCAAGGGTCAGCGCGGGCTCCTCGTCGCCCCGCCGAAGACCGGCAAGACCGTCCTGCTCCAGCAACTCGCGGCCGCCGTCGCGGGCAACCACCCGCAGTGCCGTCTCATGGTGGTGCTGCTCGACGAGCGCCCCGAGGAAGTCACCGAGATGCGGCGCTCCGTGCGCGGCGAGGTGTACGCCTCGACCTTCGACCGGACGCCCAAGCAGCACATCGCACTGGCCGAACTCGTGATCGAACGGGCCAAGCGGCAGGTCGAGGACGGCGCGGACGTCGTCATCCTGCTCGACTCGCTGACCCGGCTCTGCCGGGCGCACAACAACGCGGCGAGCAGCAGTGGCCGCACCCTCAGCGGCGGCGTCGACGCGGCGGCGCTGCTCGGACCGAAGCGGTTCTTCGGCGCCGCCCGCCAGGCCGAGGAGGGCGGGTCGCTCACGATCCTCGCCACCGCGCTGGTGGAGACCGGCTCCCGGGCCGACGACTTCTTCTTCGAGGAGCTGAAGAGTACGGGCAACATGGAGCTGCGCCTCGACCGGCAGCTCGCCGCGCGCCGCATCTTCCCCGCCGTCGACCTCACCACCTCCGGCACCCGCCGCGAGGAACTGCTTTTGCCCCCGGCCGAGTTGACGACCGTACGGGGCCTGCGCCGGGCCCTGCACCACAAGGACGGCGGGCCGGCGCATGTGGAGACCCTGCTGCAGCGAATGCGGGAGACCCCTGACAACGCGACGTTTCTGCGCCGCGTCCAGCCGACGCTGCCGCCCGGCTGAAGCACCGGCGGCCACACCTCCGGCTGCCCCATTCGCCAGTGGCCGCACCATCGGATGGCACACCGTCACATGCCAAACCGTCGAATGACGCATTCATCAGTAGCCACCTCGTCTGTCGCCACGCCATGCGCGTCACACCGCAGCAGGTTCCGCCATGCGCGGCGCGGCACACCGCGGGCGCGGCACACAGCCGGTACGGTGCACAGCCAGGCAGGACGCAGCCGGTACGGTGCGCACCCGGGCAGGACGCGACCGGACGGCATGCTCCACCAGGTTCGACTCGCTTCCGGGAGCGGTGCCCTGCCAGGGGCACCGCGGCACAGGGGACGCACCCGGTCCGGCGCGAGGACCGTCCGCGGCGGATGGCGTCCCCGGGTGCCGGAGGCGGCAGGCTCGGGGTGACTCGTGTGGGGCATCCGGGTTGCTCCCGAACGCCGTGCGGCCCGGGCAGCACGGAGCACGACATCTCCGTTCCTACGTTGCTCATATGAAAATCGGATCTCCCTCTCGGGTGGCCGTGTCGGCCTGTGCCCTGTGTGTGGCGGGCGTGCTGGCTCTCACGCCCCCCGCGGCCACCGCCCACCCGCGGACCGTCGCACCTTCGCCGGGTCCGGCGCGGGCCGCGGTGCCGCAGCCCGCGGTCCTCTTCGACTCCGGCACCCAGGTCAGGCCACGCTCCGGGGCGCCCGAAGTGCCCGACGTCACGGCGCTGTCCTGGCTGGTCGCCGACGCCGACAGCGGCGAGGTGCTGGCCGCGCACGACGCACATCGCAAGCTGCCGCCCGCCAGCACCCTGAAGACGCTGTTCGCCCTCACCGTGCTCCCGGTCGTGCCCGGCGGCACCCGGCACACGGTGAGCGGGCAGGAACTGGCGGACATCGGACCCGGCAGCAGCCTCGTCGGGGTCAAGGAGGGCCTGACCTACGAGGTGGCCGACCTGTGGCGGGGGGTCTTCCTCAGCTCGGGCAACGACGCCGTGCACGTCCTCGCCTCGCTCGGCGGCGGCTGGGACACCACGGTCGCCCGGATGCAGTCCAAGGCCCGCACCCTGGGCGCCCGCGACACGCAGGTCATCTCACCCGACGGCTACGACGCGCCCGGCCAGGTGTCCTCGGCGTTCGACCTCGCCGTCTTCGGCCGGGCCGGACTGCGCAACCCCGACTTCGCCCACTACTGCTCCACCGCCGACGCCGCCTTCCCCGGCGACGGCGGATCGTACGGGATCGAGAACACCAACCGGTTGCTGACCGGCGAGGACGGCGTGGCGCGCTACCCGGGCCTGATCGGCATCAAGAACGGCTACACCAGCGACGCCGGCAACACGCTCGTGGCCGCCGCCCGCCAGGGCGGCCACACTCTCGTCGTGACGGTGCTCAACCCCCAGGAGGACGACGGGCTGACCGTCTACGAGGAGGCGCGCGCGCTGCTCGACTGGGGTTTCGCCGCCGGCGGGAACGTCGATCCGGTCGGCTCGCTGGACGCGCTGGTGGACAAGCCCCGGCCGACCACGGCCCCGTCCCGGACCCCGTCCGCCGCGCCGGTCGCCGCGTCCGTGCCCGACGGCGATTCCGGCTGGTCGGAGTTCGGCGTCATCGCGGGCGTGGCCGGTCTGAGCGCCGGGGCCGTGGCACTGGCCCTGCGGGCCAAGAAGAACGGGCGGGCGGCCCGGGACTGACCGGCCGGCAGACCGATGAGCAGGCCGAGTGTGATCCACGTGTAGGCGTTGCTGCCGAGGAACCCGTCCACGCCGGACGCGTCGTTGAACCACAGCCACACCATGCTGGTGCACAGCACCGCGTACAGGGCACCCGCGATCCGCGGGTGCCCGGCGCGGAGCAGCACCGCGAAGGACGGCAGCACCCAGACCAGATGGTGCACCCAGGTGATCGGGCTGATCAGACAGGCCAACAGGCCGGTCAGGGCGAAGGCGCCCGTCCAGTCCCGGGCCGCGACCGCCCGGCGCGCACGCCATGCCCACACGCACAGCACCAGCAGCACCGCCGTCGCCCACAGCGGACGGCCGGTCACGCCCAGCCGGGCCAGCACGCCCTGGAGCGACTGGTTCGACACATAGTCGAGGTGCCCCACCCGGTTCGTGTCCCACAGCGCCACGGTCCAGTAGAAACGCGAGGCCCGCGGGTCCACCCAGGCGGCGAGGGCGGTGGCGCCCAGGGCGACGGCCGTCGCGCAGGCCGCGGCCCGCCAGCGGCGGGCGAGCAGCAGCAGGCCGATGAAGACGACGGGCGTCAGCTTGACGGCGGCGGCCAGGCCCGTCCCCACACCCGCCCAGCGGCTCCGGCCCGTCGCCAGCAGTTCGGCGTCGACCAGGACCAGCGCCAGCAGCAGCAGGTTGACCTGGCCGAAGCTGAAGGTGTCGCGCAGCGGCTCGAACAGCGCGATCACGCAGGCGGCGAGCGACCAGCCGTACCAGCCGTGGCGGCGCCACCGCGACCCGGCCAGCAGGCGCAGCACCAGGGCCAGCGCGGCCAGGTTGAGCAGCAGGGACACCACCATGGCCAGGTGCTGCCCGATCAGGGCCATCGGCAGCATGACGACCGCGGCGAACGGCGGATAGGTGAAGCCGTACGGCGTGCCCGGGACCCGGTAGTCGTAGAGCCGGCCGCCGTGGTGCACCCAGGTGTCGACGGCGCCGTAGTACACCCGCAGGTCGAAGAAGCCACGCATCAGCGGGACGGTGGCCGTGAACGCGGTCACGGCGGCGACGAGGACCAGAACGAGGAGCAGCCGGCCCCGTTCCGTGCGCGGTGCCCTCATGCGGCCCGGCCCAGCGCCGGTGCCTGCGCGGCCTGGTGGGCCTGCCACAGCACGACCACGGCGAGCACACCGCCGGAGACGGCGAGCACCAGTTGCCCGGTGTCGGCGGGGTCACCACTGGGCAGCACGGCCAGGGCGAGGGCGGCCGTGACGGCGGCCACCCGGCGCCGTACCGACGTGCTGGGCGCGGCGGCCGCCATCAGGAACAGGCCCCACAGGGCGTACCAGGGGCGGATCGCCGGGCCGAAGGCGGCCACGACCGCGAGGCTCAGGCCGAGCGCGTACACGGGTTTGGGACGCTGCCGCACCCATATGAACAGGACGGCGACGGCGGTGGCGGTGAGACCGAGCACGTGCCATGCGGGGACGGCGAGGGGGGCCAGGCCGCTGCCGAGGTGTGCGAGCAGCGCGCCGGTGACCCGGCCCAGCAGGCTGGTGAGCGCCCAGTTGTGCGAGGAGACCGGGGTGTCCAGGGCGCCTATCCAGCCGTATCCGGTGCCTGCCGCGGCCGTCGCGGCGACCGTGGTGGCGCCGGCCGCGGCCGCCGTCGTCAGCAGGGCGCGCAGCGGGCCGCGGCCCGCGCGCATCTGGAGCACCACCACGGCGAGAAGGCCGAGCGCGGCGGGTGCCTTGACCAGGGCGGCGAGGGTGACCAGTACGGCTCCCAGGGCGGGCCACCGGCCGAGCGCCGCGACCAGGCCGGCGCCGAGCAGTCCGAGCATGATCGCGTCGTTGTGCGCGCCCGCGACCAGGTGCAGCAGGACCAGCGGGTTGAGCGCGCCGAGCCAGAGTGCGGCGGCCGGGTCGGCACCGCTGTGCCGGGCCAGCCGGGGCAGCGCGGCCGCCATCAGGGCGACGCCGAGCAGGGCGACGAGCCGCATCCCGACGAGCCCGGCGGGGAGTTCGCCGCGGGTGAGGCCCGACAGGGCCGCGGCGACACCCAGGAAGGCCGGTCCGTAGGGGGCAGCGGTGTGCTGCCACACCGGGGCGACCTCGTCGGCGAGCGGACCGCCGAGCTGTGCGGGTCCGTGCGTGTACACGTCCATGTGGGCGTCGACCATGGCTCCCTGGGCCAGGTAGCTGTACACGTCCCGGCTGAACAGCGGCGGTGCGAGCAGCAGCGGGCTCGCCCAGACGGCGAGGACCAGCAGCAGGGCGCGCGGGGTGGGGGGCTCGGGGCCGCGCACGACGCGGCCGAGCAGCGCCCAGGCCGCGATCAGCAGTACGACGCCGAAGTACACCCCGACCAGGCCGAGGGCTGCCCGGGCCGACGAGGGCGCCAGGAGTTCTTGGACCGGCAAGGCCCCGGCGCTCTCACCGCCCAGCGCGAGAAAGGCGGTACCGGCCAGACCGAGCATCTGACAGCGGCGGAGATCGACGGGGAAAGCCATGGCCAACACTCGGCAAGCGTGTCAACGCCGGGTGGCCGGGAGGCGACGCGCCACTCACCGGCGAGAGACCTGCTCGTGACCGGCGTGTAACCAGCCCCCGGCGCACGCCGGTCCGCGCCCGAACAACCCGGTGAGCGGGGGTGCCGTGGCCCCGGCCACGGCACCCCGTGTGTCAGGCGCAGGCGGTCGGTGGATCGGGACGAAGTGCGTGGACCGGGCGTATGCAGCCGACCGGCTCTCCCCCGCCGAGCAGTGTCTCGCCCGCGAACTCGGTGAGCAGCGCGGGGTCGACCCCGGCGCGGGCCAGCGCGGCCGCGGCGACCGGGATCCGGGCCCGGGACGCGCCGTCGGCGATCTTGACGGCGATCGCACGTCCGTCGGGCAGCGCGGCGACCTCGACCCCCTCGAACCCGTCCTTGGCGAGCAGCCCGGGCACGGCCCGCATCAGCGCGGCCACGTCCCGGCCGGCCCCGGACACCAACTCGGGGTGCTCGCGCAGCGCGTCGGCGACGCGTGCCTCCGGCGTGCCGGGTGCGGCGGTGACGATCCGGGCGGCGGCGCGGGCCAGGCCGTGCAGGGAGACGGCGAAGAGGGGGGCGCCACAGCCGTCCACCGTGACCCGGGCGACGCGCTGCCCGGTGAGGTCCTCGACGGTCTCGGCGATCGCCCGCTGGAGCGGGTGGGCCGGATCGAGGTAGTCCGCCAGGGACCAGCCGTTGAGCCGGGCGGTGGAGAGCATCGCCGCGTGCTTGCCGGAACAGTTCTGGGCGAGCCGCGAGGGTTCCCGGCCCGCGCGGACCCAGGCGTCCCGTACGGCGGGGTCGAACGGCATGTCGGGCACGTTGCGCAGGTCCTCCTCGCCCAGCCCGGCCAGGTCGAGGATCCGCCGGACCGCGGCGAGATGGCGCTCCTCGCCGGAGTGGCTGGCCGCGGCGAGCGACAGCAGGTCGCCGTCGAGCGGGAGTCCGGCCCGCGCCATGGCCACGGCCTGGACGGGTTTGAGGGCCGAGCGCGGGTAGAACGCGGCCTCGGTGTCGCCGAGCCGGAACACGGCCTCGCCGTCGGCGCCGAGTACGACGACTGAACCGTAGTGGACGCCTTCGATCACCCCGCCGCGTACGAGGTGGGCGACGGGGGCGTGGAGGGGGGCACGGACGACGGGCGCGTCCGCGGGAGAGTTGCTGTCCATCACTGCCTTCTCATGGGTGAGTCGGATGCGACCGGCATGGGGTTCGCGTGCCGGTCCCGGTGGGTGTGCGCCGGGCGGTCGCGGCCGGCGCACCGGCCCGTCCGCCGGCGCTGCGACGGTCGGCGACGGGCACGGCACGGTGGTGCGTGCGGCGCCGCCGTCGGCGTACGTGAGGACCGGGACGGGAGCGCGGAACCCCGGCGTCACCCATCCGGTCCGGGGAGGCGGGGCGTCGGCCGTCCGGGCGGTGCGCCGCACCCTTCGGGGATCCGCTCGCTCATGCCTCGGGGCCGACTTCCGCGGAAGTGTCCGCGCGGCCGGCGCACACGATGTCGGCGAGCGTGGTCTCGACCCGGTCGAGGTGGTGGGACATGGCCGCCGCCGCGTCGCGCTCGGAGCCGGCGATCAGCGCCTCGACGATCGCCCGGTGCTCGCGGTCGGACTGCTCGCGCCGCCCGCCGAGTTCGTTGAGGAAGGCCGACTGGCGGGCCAGCGCGTCCCGGATCTCCTCGATGACCCGGCGGAAGACGGGGTTCTGTGCGGCCTCGGCCACGGCGAGATGAAAGAGGGTGTCCATGGCGACCCAGACGAACGTGTCGGTCTCCTGCTCCATGCGGCCGAGGAGGCGCGTCAGCCGGTCCAGGTTCTCCGGCGTGCGGCGCAGCGCCGCGTACCCGGCGGCCGGCACCTCGACGTGGCGGCGGACCTCCAGCAGGTCGCCGGCCGCGTAGTCGCCGAAGGTGGGGTCCCCGACGGTGTTCGCGACGACGAAGGTGCCCTTGCCGGTCCGGGAGACCGTCAGGCCCATCGTCTGCAGCGCCCGCAGGGCCTCACGGAGCACGGGCCGGGAGACTTCGAGCGTGCGGCACAGCTCGGCCTCGGAGGGGAGCTTGTCGCCCGTCGCGTACGTGCCGCGCTCGATGGCACCGCGGAGGTGGCCGAGGACCGCTTCCATCGCACTGACGCGCCGCGGGCCCTGACCACCTGTCTGGCTGTCTGACAGGTTCACGGAGCGATGTTCCGGGTGAGCGGTCGACGGTGTCAAGACCGGCCGGGAAGCACAGCAACGGGCGTGAAGCCTGGCGTACCGGCTTCACGCCCCTGTCGAGCGCCGCGGGGTGTCAGCTGTTCAGCGCTCCCGCGCCCAGCAGCCCGAACAGCACCACACCGATGACGATCCGGTAGATCACGAAGGCGTTGAAGGAGTGCCGGGCGACGAACTTCAGCAGCCAGGCGATGGAGGCGTAGGCGACGACGAAGGAGACGAGCGTGCCGACCACGAGGGGGGCGGCGCCCACGCCCGCGCCCAGGGCGTCCTTCAGTTCGTAGAGGCCGGCGCCGGTCAGGGCCGGGATGCCGAGGAAGAAGGACAGGCGGGTGGCGGCGACCCGGTCCAGGTCGAGGATGAGCGCGGTGGACATGGTGGCGCCGGAGCGGGAGAAGCCGGGAAAGAGCAGGGCGAGGATCTGCGAGCAGCCGACCAGCATCGCGTCCTTGAAGGAGGTGTCGTCCTCGCCGCGCTTGTGCCGCCCCATCTGGTCGGCGGCCCACATGACGGCGCTGCCGACGATCAGCGAGCCGGCGACCACCCACAGCGAACCGAGCGGGCCGTCGATCAGCGGCTTGGCTGCCAGGCCCACGATGACGATGGGGATCGTCGAGTAGATCACCCACCAGGCGAATTTGTAGTCGTGGTGCACCCGCTCCTCGTGGTTGCGCAGGCCGCGGCCCCAGGCGGAGACGATCCGCACGATGTCCTTGAAGAAGTACACGAGCACGGCGGCGATGGCGCCGACCTGGATGACGGCGGAGAACCCGACGACCGACTGGTCGTCGACCGGAATCTTCATGAGCCCCTCGGCGATCTTGAGGTGGCCGGTGGAGGACACGGGGAGGAACTCGGTCACCCCCTCGATGACTCCGAGGACGGCGGCCTGACCGACAGAGATGGCGCTCATGGGATCCAGTTCTGAGGAGTTGGTCGACAGTGCTGTAGACAGTCTTACTACGGCCGGGCAGCCCGCAACTACCGGCACCCGGACGGCGGCCGCGACCACCGTCGGCCCCGGGCCGGGGAGCCCGGTGCGCACCCGCGAGGACACCCTGGAAAAGAACGGGTCACACCCTGACCACACCGTACGGTCGGTCCGGGCGGACGGGCGCCGCACCGGCCCCGCAGACACGGCACCCGTTCACGGGTTCACAACAACTTCTTACCCTCTGCACCCGTATTGTCCTGTTTCGCACCGCCCTTGGGGGCTGACACGACGGCGTGCCGCTCCGCATCGGCCTCGACCGGCCCGGCGTGTCCGCCCCGGCTACCAGCCCTCCTCGAACAGCCGGGACACCTCGGCGATGCGGGCCTCGTCCCGCCGGTAATAGGTGCGGCACCGGATCCGCTTGGTGCGCAGCAGGCCGGTCCGGGCCAGGAGACGAAGATGGTTCTCGGCGACCCGGCGGGGCATGCCGAACCTGGCGGCGACGGCCCGCGCGGGGACTCCGTCCACGACCGGATCCGCACGGCGCCCACGCGGAGAGGGGGCAGCGGGGTCCTTCAGCCAAGCGAGGATCTCCAGGCGCATCCTGCCCTCGGGAGTCCTCAGCACCTCATCACCTCCACCGGGGCCGCCCTCGTGCCCCGGCCTCCCACTGTCCCGCAGCCGGCCCGGCCACGTCCGGAACTCGTCGGCCCTTGTCCGGGACCCAACGGCCGTGCGGCCGAAGGCCGTTCGGTGGCGTCGTCCCGGGCCGGCCCTGCGTGCGCGTCCGGCCCGGCCGAGAGCCGTTGCGCCCCGCGCACCCGGCGGCCGGCGAGGGGACATGCGCTGCCCGCCCGCGGCGACGAGGGCAGACGCGGGCCGCCGGGGCACGACCGCCTCCGGGAGTACGGCCACCGGGCGCGGCGCCACGAGCGCATTCCGGCCGCCGACGCGCCTACGCCTCGGCGGCCGGAATGCGCTCGCGCAGGAAGGCGTAGAGGACGACGGCGACGGCCATCACCCCGGCGGCCGTGAACACACCCGGCGCCCAGCTGCCCGTGGCGTCGTAGAGCACGCCGCCGACCACCGGGCTGGCCACCGCGCCGACCTCGGCGACCAGGTTGAACACACCGAAGACCTCGCCGCGCCGGGCCGCCCCGGCCAGGTCGCCGAGGATGCTGTGCACGATCGGCTGGAGCGCGTTGAAGAACAACCCGGAGACGAACAGGATCAGTCCGAGCAGCAGCATGGACGGCCGCCCCGCCGCAATGCTGAACCCGAACGCCACGGCCAGCACCGTGTGCACGCTCGCGCAGATGATGGCGAGCGGCTTGCGCCCCTTGCCCTGCCTGGCCCGCCGGTCTGCGATCCAGCCGCCCACCGGGAAGCCGATGATGCCGGCGCCGGCGTTGAACGCGGCGGTCAACGCGGATGCGGTGAGCGTGCTGTGCGCCGACTGGGCGACGATCCGCAGCGACCAGAAGGAGAAGAACCACAGGTTCCACATCACCGCGACGAACGACAGGTAGATCAGCCACACATTGCCGTTGAGCACCTCGCGGGCCAGGCCGCGGCGGGCGATGCCGCGCACCACGTACGCGATCACGGCCGCGGCGAGGACGCCGGAGCCGATGGCCGTGAGCCAGTCGGGCCAGCCGAAGCCGTCGGCGAGCAGGAACAGCCCGGTGATCGCGGCCGCGGCGGGCAGCGCGTAGCCGAGCAGGTGGAGCGTCGGCCGCAGCAGGTGCAGCGGGCGGTCACCGCGGGCGCGGAAGAACAGCCAGGTGGCACCGGCGACCACGAGGGAGGTGAGACCGAAGACGAACAGCGGTACCCGCCAGGCACTCAGGCCCAAGGCCAGCGCCCCGGTGCCCCAGTCGAGCAGGTGCGGGGTGGCCAGCACGGCGGCGGTCAGACCGATCGACAGGCCGGACAGCACGACACCCAGGCCCAGGGTGCGGCGCTTCTCGGGCGTGGCCGCGATCACCAGCACGCGGTCGTTGGAGTAGAAGACACCTTCTCCGAGCCCGGTCAGGACCCGGGCGACGACGAAGGCGATCAGGCCGCCCACCAGCCCGGACACGAGCGTGAGCAGACCCGCCCACAGCAGGGAGAGGACGAGCATCTCGCGTCGGCCGAAACGGTCGCCCAGGCGTCCGCCGGCGTACTGGGTGAGCACATAGCCGGTGAAGAACATCGAGCCGATCAAGCCACCGAGGGTGGCCGGATGCGAGGCACCGCCGATCAGTCCGGCCTTGTTCTCGATCATCCAGGCCACGACCGGGCCGGTGACCGACCGGTCCGCGTAACTCACCAGCCAGCCGAACAGCAGGAAGATCCACAGGTGCTGGTACTTGCCGGTGAACAGCGGCCGTTCAGCCGCCTCCGCGTACGCGGGCCCGGCGGGCATGGTGCTGCGCATGGCGTCCCCCTTGACGCTGCGTGGTGGGCAATGCCTTTAGAAAGCGCTTGCCAATCTGGCTCCGCACGGGGCGAAGATCAAGCCTTGACATCCCATTCACTGAAAGTTACGAGGAGCGGGCGGGGACGTGACGCGGCCCCGCTTCCGCGGATCGACCGCCGCGCGCGGTCCCGAACCGGGTCATCGTCGCGAGGCCGCACGGTCTCGCGGGGCCGCGTACGCCAGGCCGTCACCGCGTACGCGAGCAGGCTCAGCAACGGCAAGGAGGCGGCCGTCGGCGGCGAGAGGCCTGCCGCGGACGGCTGTGCCGTCATCTGCGTACGTCGACTGCGTACGCCGGCCACGCATGTCGACTGCGTACATCGGCGGTGTACGGCGGCTCTGTTCTCGCCTGTTTCCCCAGGTGCACCACGGCGTTAGTTGCATACTCAACAATTGACCCGATCGGTGTTACCGTGCGGTTATGGCAGTCAAGGCGGCTGAGGGCCGGCTGGAGGATCGCTGGCGGGACATCCTGTCGGTGCACGCGCGCACGCTGTGCGAGATCGACCGGGTCCTGCACCCGCACGGCCTGGGTGCGAGCGACTTCGAGGTGCTCGACATCCTGGCCGCGGAGTCCCCGCGGGAGGGCGACCAGTGCCGGGTGCAGAACCTGGCCGGCCGCGTCCATCTCAGCCAGAGCGCGCTGTCCCGGCTGATCGCCCGGCTGGAGAAGGACGGTCTGGTGGAGCGCTCCGTGTGTGCTGAGGACCGGCGCGGCGTATGGGTCACGCTCACCTACAAGGGCCGCACCCTGCACGCCGAGGCACTGCCGCTGCAACGGGCGGTGCTGGAGCGGACGCTGTCCGCCCCGGCGGACTAGAGGTCCCGTCGCCGGTTTCCCGTCGCTCGCGTGCGGGGCGGACACACCGCAACTGCGGCGTCAGGAGCGTGTCTTCCCCGCCCCGGAGGGCGTGCCGGTTCGCGCCTCTCCCGGTTCGACGGGCCGTGCCGTGCCTAGATGAATGAGTCCAAGGGTTCGCCTGCGGACATGGCGCGAGGGCGCCCACTGTCAATGTGTGACGAAAGACCTGGACACCCTCGCAACGGCACTCTATGTCCGGATCGACGACCAGTTGAAGGCTTCGCCGTGGCTGGCCCCCTGGCGCCCGAAGACCGGGATCGCGCCCACTCGCAGTGACGCGGAACTGCTCACGCTCGCGGTGATGTCAGCGCTGCTCGGCTACACCTCCGAGCGGTGCTGGCTGCGCCGAGTCGACCAGGACTTCCGCGGCCTGTTCCCCTACGGGTCTCCCTCTCACTCGCCCGGCCCTTCGCTGGGGTCTTCCCGCGGAAGCGGGTGGAGCACCGCCGCCCGGAGAACAGTTCCGGCCGGCCTCGCCGCGCCACCGGGGCCGGTGCCCACCGCGGAACGCGGACAACGGCCGCGCTTTGCGGAGTGCCGAAGTCGTCGCGTGCGCCTACGGTTTGCTCACGGCGTTCGGAGATCGCCGAGGGGATGGGCGGGGTCGGCGCCGCTCATCCTCGACCGGGCCCGCCCGGGAATCGCGCCTGCGCGGCCCGGTCGCCCCCACCTCGACCACGCCACGCCACGCCACGAGGCGACGGACCGTACGGGATGCCCGGTCGGCGCCGGCCGTACGGTCCCCAGCGCGCCCCGTGTCGGCTGTTTCCGCTGCGGAAACCATCGAGCGGGGGGAGTGCGGGTGCATCGAGGGTGGTGCGGATGCGGTTCGCGGGGGCGTATGCCTCGCCCGCCGTCGGAGTTCATCCCTCGGGGACACCGGTCGCGGGTAGCTGTTGGCACGGAGTGACGGCACGCACGTGGGCCGTCCGGTGCGACAGGAGAGAAGGCATCATGTCGGTCGAGACCGAACCGCCGCCCGAAGCGGCCGCCGGAGCACGGGAGCAGCAGAGCCTCGGCACGTCCGCGGCCCGCAACCTCGCGACGACGAAGAAGTCCGAGCCCCAGATGCAGGGGATCAGCTCGCGCTGGCTGACCCGCATGCTGCCGTGGGTGGACGTCCCGGGTGGCACGTACCGCGTCAACCGCCGGCTGTCGTACGTGCTCGGCGACGGACGGGTGACGTTCATCAAGACCGGTGCGCAGGTCAGGGTGGTCCCGGCCGAGCTGGGCGAACTGCCGCTGCTGCGCGGCTTCGCCGACGGCAGCTCGCTGGAGGCGCTGGCCGCGCGGTTCGAGCAGCGCGAGTACGCGGCCGGGCAGGTGATCGTGACGGCGGGACGCCCCGCCGACCATGTGTACCTGGTCGCGCACGGCAAGGTGGAGCAGGTCGGGCAGGGCCCCTACGGCGAGGAGGCGGTCGTCGCCCTGCTCGCGGACGGCGACACCTTCGGCGGCCAGGTGCTCGCCGGGCCGGACGGCGCCTGGGAGTTCACCGCCCGCGCGGCCACGGCCACCACCGTGCTGGCCCTGCCGCACGCCAGTTACCTGGAGGTGGCCGAGCGGCACGAGGCCCTGCGCGCACACGTCGAGCAGGCCCGGCTGGACGGCCGTCCCCCGGTGAACGCGAGCGGTGAGGCCGAGATCACACTGCGGTCGGGGCACACCGGCGAGCCCGACATCCCGGGCACGTTCGTGGACTACGAGGTGGCGCCCCGCGAGTACGAGCTGAGCGTCGCCCAGACCGTCCTGCGGGTGCACTCCCGGGTGACCGACCTGTACAACGGCCCGATGAACCAGACCGAGGAGCAACTGCGCCTGGTCCTGCACGAGTTGCGGGAGCGGCAGGAACACGAACTGGTCAACAACCGCGACTTCGGGCTGCTCCACAACGCCGACCACGACCAGCGGATCTCCACCCATTCGGGGCCGCCGACCCCGGACGACCTGGACGAACTGCTGAGCATGCGGCGTGACACCCGTTTCCTGTTCGCACATCCCCGGGCCATCTCTGCGTTCGGCCGTGAATGCAGCAAGCGGGGTCTGTACTTCGGCAGCATCGAACTGAACGGCCATCATCTGCCGGCCTGGCGCGGCGTGCCGCTGCTGCCGTGCGGCAAGATCCCGGTCACCGGCAGCCGTACGTCGTCGATCCTCGCGCTGCGCACCGGCGAGGACGACCAGGGCGTGATCGGCCTGTACCAGACGGGGATCCCGGACGAGATCGAACCGGGCCTCAATGCCCGTTTCATGGGCATCAACGAGCAGGCGGTGATCTCCTACCTGGTCAGCACGTACTTCTCGGCGGCGGTGCTGGTGCCCGACGCGCTCGGCATCCTGGAGAACGTGGAGGTCTCCCGCCGCGACTGAGTGCTC
The DNA here is from genome assembly GCF_042871185.1 of Streptomyces sp. NPDC006012. Classification (NCBI taxonomy): domain Bacteria; kingdom Bacillati; phylum Actinomycetota; class Actinomycetes; order Kitasatosporales; family Streptomycetaceae; genus Streptomyces; species Streptomyces sp. NPDC006012. The sequence goes on along the minus strand of NZ_JBIAIE010000006.1, from coordinate 287,216 downwards.
CGCCGGGCGGACCGCGTCACGCCGCCGGGTTCCCTTCGGTGCTCCCCCGGGTTCTCGGCCGGCTTCACGGCCGGGTCCGGACGGGGTCACCGACCCGCGGCGGCGCGGCCGGTCGCCGTCCGCGCCGCCGCCGCGCCGAACCGCTGCCAGACCTCGCCACCGGCAACAGCGGCAGCACGAGGAACGCCGGGTCGGGCCGCACCACCGGGACCATCCGAACCGCCGGGACCACCGTGCGCCCCCGCACGGTCGCGCCCCGCGCCGCCGTGCATGACGACGGCGCCCCGGCCGATGACCCGCGCACAAGCCGGGGCGCCCGAACCAGCCGCATGCGCACCCCGGTTGGCCGACCACCGATTTGACACCCGCTCCGCACCCCCACCACTCTACGCTCATGAAATCCATTTCCAATAGGAACGGCTAGTCATGCGCGTCGCATTCGTCGGCAAGGGCGGCAGCGGCAAGACGACCCTGTCGGCTCTCTTCTCCCGGCATCTGGCGCGCGCCGGCGTGCCGGTCGTCGCCATCGACGGCGACATCAACCAGCACCTGGCCCATGCCCTGGGCCTCGACGAGGAGGAACGCCTGGCGGCGCCGCCGCTGAGCTCGCGCACCGGCGAGATCAAGGACTACCTGCGGGGCACGAACCCGCGGATCCCCTCGCGCGACGCCATGGTCAAGACGACCCCGCCGGGCCGCGGCTCACGGCTGCTGCGGCTGCTCGGGGACGACGAGATCCACTCCCGTCATGTCCAGGTGGTGGGCGGGGTACCGCTGATGGCCACCGGCGCGTTCGACGAGAGCGACCTCGGAGTGGCCTGCTACCACTCCAAGTTGGGCGCCGTCGAGCTGTATCTCAACCATCTGGTGGACGAGCCCGGCGAGTACGCCGTGGTCGACATGACGGCGGGCGCGGATGCCTTCGCCTCGGGCCTGTTCACCCGGTTCGACCTGACGTTCGTCGTGGTCGAGCCCACCCGCAAGAGCCTGTCCGTGCTCCGTCAGTACCGGGACCACGCGGCCGAGTTCGGCATTCCGGTCGCCGTGGTCGGCAACAAGGTCACGGGCGCGGACGACCTTGACTTCCTGCGCCAACACGTCGGCGAGGACCTGCACGCCCACTGCGAGCTGTCGTCCTTCGTCCGCGCCCAGGAACAGGGGCGCGGCCCGGGCACGCTGGAGCCGCACAACATCCGTGCCCTGGACCGGATGCGCGCGGCCGTCGACGCCCGGCCCAAGGACTGGACCGTCTTCCAGCAACACGCCGTCGACTTCCATCTGCGCAACGCCAGCGCCTGGGCCGACAACGCCACCGGGCTTCCGCTGGCCGACCAGGTCGACCCGGCGTTCCGGCACGGCCCGGCGGCGCTGGCTGCCTGCGCCTGACAGTGCGGATTGATCGTGGCATCGCCCGGAGGGCTGACTCTTCGCCTGACTGACGCTTCGGCTGTCCTTTGTGGGAATCGTCGTCCTGCCGGCTCGCCGCGCGCGCAGCTCCTCAACCAGTCGCCCGAGCTGCGCGACTGCTGAGCCGGCCGCGGGCCACTCCACGTCCGGCCCGCCCCGCGAGCGGCGGGCGACGTGGGCCGGACCGTGATCCGGCCCACGCCCGCCGCTCGCGCAGCCGCCAGACCTCAGGTCTCAGGTCCCAGGCGTCAGCTGTCACTCATGAAGCAGTTCCGCGAAGCGCTGGGCGCCGACGTTGCCGCCCGAGACGATGACGCCGATCCGGCGCGGCACCGGGTTGATCCGGTGTGCCAGCAGCGCGGCCAGGGCGCTCGCGCCGCTCGGTTCGACAACGGTCTTCATCCGCTCGAAGGCGAACCGCATCGCCTCCCGGATCTGGTCGTCGCTCACCAGGACGATGCCGTCCAGCAGGCGCCGGTTGACGGAGAAGGTGAGTTCCCCGGGGATCTCCGCGGCCTGGCCGTCGGCGATGGTGCGGGGCACCGGGACGGCGACACGCCGGCCGGCCTCCAGGGACCGCTTGGTGTCGTCGCCGGCCTCCGGTTCTACCCCGACGACGCGGGTCCGGGGGAACAGCCCGGTGGCCGCGACCGCGCTGCCCGCGATCAGGCCGCCGCCCCCGACCGGCACCACCAGGGCATCGAGCTCGCCCACCTCCTCGATGAGTTCCAGGGCCGCGGTGCCCTGTCCGGCGATGACGTGCGGATGCTCGTACGGCGGCACGAGTGCCAGCCCTCGGTCGACTGCCAGCGCCTCACCGATGGCCACCCGGTCGCCGGTGTAGCGGTCGTACGTGACGATCTCGGCGCCGTAGTCGGCGGTCGCCTCGATCTTCGAGCGGGGTGTGTCCTCGGGCATCACGATCAGCGCGGTGGTGCCCAGCTCCCGGGCCGCCAGCGCGACGGCCTGCGCGTGGTTGCCGGAGGAGTAGGCGGCGACGCCCTTGGCGAGCTGCTCCGGGGGCAGCCGGGAGACGGCGTTGTAGGCGCCGCGGAACTTGAAGGCGCCGATGCGCTGGTAGTTCTCGCACTTCACATGGACCTCGGCGCCGACCAGCCGGTCCAGGGTGCGCGAGCGCAGTACGGGCGTGCGGTGTGCCACGCCCGTGATCCGCGCGGCGGCGTCCCGGACGTCCTGGAGGGTGACGGGCGGGTGATCGGGCATGTGCTTACTCCGTTCCGGACGGTGCGGCGAAGGGCGGGGAAGGAGGTCGGAGACGGTTCGGTGTCGTCCAGCGTTCCGCGGTGTTCTTCGGTCTTTCTCGGCGTTCCTCGTCATTCCTCGTCGTCGGCTGAAGAAACACCGAGGGACCGTCCCGGAGGCAGACGAGCACGGACGAGCGCAGACGGACGCAGACGCGGGGCGGCGGAGGGCAGACGGGCCCGGCGCCGCGGTCCGGCGGCCGTCCGCCCCACGCACCGACAGGGGCAGGGCCGGGCGGAATGGGCCGTTCGGCTCTGGACCCGCCCTCGCGGACGCGCGCAGCCTGAGGGAAAGGGGGGATCGCCACGGGAGGTGAACACGGTGGAGGCCAAGCAGTGGACCGTGCAGATCTACATCACCGAGGAGGGCGACGACACGCATGCGCGTGCCGTGCTGACCACCCGCGACACGTCCCGGCTCACCGGCCGGGGCATCGCCCGGCGCAATCCAATCGACCGGCCGATCCCGGAGGTCGGCGACGAACTGGCCGCGAGCCGGGCCCTGGAGGATCTGGCCATCCGGCTGCACGACGTGGCCGCCGACGACATCGTCCAGCTGGCGGGTCCCGTCCACCGGTGACGGCGCCTGCCCGGACGGGTCACTGCGGGAGCACGAGCAGGAACGTCTCCCCCGGCCGCACGCCGACCGACCGGCCGGGCAGCCGGAGGTCGACCGGCGGACGGTCGGACGGCGGGACGGCGACCTCCAGCTTCCCGCACTCCAGCCGCAGCTGGATGCCCCAGTGCCCCTGGTAGCGGAGCGAGAACCCGTACGACGACAGCTGCGGCAGCGGCACCGGATCGAGCCACAGGGCTCCCCGCCGGGTTTCGAGGCCGGTCAGTCCGCGCTGGACGAGGTCCAGGGTGCCGGCCATGGCGCCGAGGTGGATGCCCTCGCCCGTGGTGCCGCCCTGGAGGTCGGCGATGTCGCCGCGAAGGGCTTCCTGGCAGAACATCCAGGCCTCCGCGCGCCGGGCGCGGGCCAGGATCCAGCCGTGGACGAGGCCGCTGAGGGTGGAGCCGTGGCTGGTGCGGCGCAGGTAGTACTCGACGGTGCGCCGCCAGGTCCCGTCGTCCAGCCGGTAGCCCAACCGCTCGAAGAGGGACCGCAGTTCGGCCGGTGAGAAGAGGTAGCCGAGCATGAGCGCGTCGGCCTGCTTGGACGCCTTGTAGCGGTTGACGGTGTCGCCCTCGGCCTCCAGGATCCGGTCCAGGCGCCGAATGTCGTCGTAGCGTTTGCGGTAGCCGTCCCAGTCGAGTTCGGCGAGGTCGGCGTAGCCCTCGAACTGGCTGATCACACCGTCGTGGAAGGGCACGTGGAGGGTGCGGGACACCTCCTCCCAGCGTTCGGGCTCGTCGTCGGCCAGGCCGATCCGGTCGGCGAGTTCCTGACGCCGTGGCTCGGGCAGGACGCGCAGCAGGTCGAGGGCGCGGGCCAGCACCCAGGCAGCCGTCACATTGGTGTAGGCGTTGTCGTCCAGGCCCGGTCGCAGTGCGTCGGGGTAGGCGTCGTGGTACTCGTCGGGGCCGACCACGCCGAGGATGCGGTGCCGGCCCCGGTGGGTGTCGTGGACGGCCGAGTCCGCCCAGAAGCGGGCGATCTGCACCAGGATCTCGGCGCCCTCGGTGTGCAGGAACTCCGTGTCACCGGTCGCCTCGCAGTACTGCCACACGTTGTACGCCACAGCCGAGCCGACGTGCCGCTGGAGGCGGGAGTGGTCCGGCAGCCAGTGCCCGGAGCGCGGGTTGAGGTGCAGCTGCTGGGTCTCCTCGCGGCCGTCGCTGCCGCTCTGCCAGGGATACAGGGCGCCCCGTCGGCCGATCGCGCGGGCCGCCGCGCGGGCCTGGCCCAGGCGCCGGTGGCGGTAGCGGAGCAGGGCCCGGGAGACCTCCGGGAAGTGCAGGTTCAGGTAGGGCAGGACGAACAGTTCGTCCCAGAAGACATGGCCGCGGTACGCCTCGCCGTGCAGCCCGCGGGCGGGCACGCCCACGTCCAGGTCGGCGGTGTGCGGGGAGAGGGTCTGGAGCACGTGGAAGAGGTGCAGGCGCAGGATGTGGCCCGCCCGGCCCGGGACGTCCAGGCCGGTGCGCGTCCACAGTTGGTCCCAGGCCGTGCGGTGCGCGGCCAGCCGCTCGTCGAACCCGGCCACGGCCCCGAGCCGGTCGGTGGCTGCGCGCAGCGGGTCGCTGATCGCCGGGTCGTGGGAGGTGTGCAGAGCGACGGTCTTGTCGACGCGTACGGTGCGGCCGGGGGTGAGGCTCAGCCGCAGCCGCTGCACGACCTGCGGCGGTTCGTGGGCCACCGTCACCGGGACGTCGGCGGTCAGGCGGGCGGCCAGACCGATCCGGATGTCCGAGGTGCGGGTGCGGCAGCGCAGCCACACCGTGTCGGGGGCGGCGGCGCCGGTGACCACATGGGTGAGGTGGCGGCCGTCCAGCTCGCGGTAGCGGGCCACGCCGGTGTTGGCGACCCCGCCGTCGAGCGCGGCTTCGACGTCGAGTTCGCCGGCGAAGCCCTCGGCCGTGAACTCGGTGCGCAGCGCGGCCAGATGCGGGTCGGCCATGTCGACGAGGCGCTGCTGCCGGACGAACAGCACCTGTCCCTCGCCGAGCCCGTAGCGGGTGTGCCGCTCCAGCAGGCCCGAGTCGAGGTGCACGACCTGCCGGTGGTCGAGCACCGTCGCGGTGTCGGGGGTGAGCCAGTCCTGTCCGGCGGGGCGGAAGCGCAGTGGCAGCCAGTTCGGCAGGTTGACCATGTCCTCGTTCTCGACCCGCTCTCCCGCCACCTCCGAGGTGAGCCGGTCGTAGCAGCCCGCCGCGTAGGTGCCGGGGTAGTGCACGTCGTCGGCGTCGCATTCGGGGAGCGCCCCGCGGGTGGCGAAGTAGCCGTTGCCCAGGGTGCACAGCGATTCCCTGAGGCGTTCGTCCGCGGGTGCATAACCGTCGTACTCCCAGGTCCAGCCCGTCACTGCGGCACCCCTTCGCCTTCGTCGAGTCCGTCGAGTCCGTCGGGCGCGTCCGGTTTCCCCTCCCTTTCCGCCTGGTCCACCGCCAGGGACTGCCACCCCCTGCCGAGACCTTCTCACCCCACTGTCCACTGTCCGAGAATCGGACCCGGTCCGCCACCGGCGCAGGAAGCGGAGCGGGACCACGGGCGATCGCGGGCCGCGCCGGGGATGCCGCCGTGGCCCGCGCCGACGACCGGGTCACGGCCGCGCGTCACCCGGGTCGCGGTACGACGGCCACCGGGCAGGCCGCGTGGTGCAGCAGCGCGCGGGCCACCCGGCCGGGCCGGGGTCCGAGGAGCCCGGCTCCCTCCCCCGCTCCGACGATCACGAGGTCGGCCGCGGCCGAGCGGTGCACGAGGATCCTGGAGGCCGCGCCCTTCACGGTGGCACGCCGCACCCGGACCCCGGGGTGGTCGGCGGTGGCGTCCCCCAGCAGCGTGTCCAGGGTCGCGGCGGCCTGCCGCTCGTGGGCGCGGGCCGGATCCTCGGCCGGTGCGGGGAACTCGGCGCTCTCGTACACGGCGCAGCGCCAGGCTCGAACGACGTCCAGGGTGCACCTGCGCACCTCCGCCTCACGGAACGCGAACCGCACGGCCTCCGCGCCGGTGTCCGCCTCACCCGCGCCGAGCAGGATCCGCGCATGGGTGCCGGCCAGGCCCGCGGCGTCCCCGCGGACGACGATCACGGGGCTGTGCGCGCGGGCGGCCACGGCCTGGCCGACCCCGCCGGGCAGCAGTGCCGCGGGCCCGCCGCGGGCCCTCGTCCCCGTCACCACCGCGAAGGCGTGGCCGGTCTCGCGCAGCAGCGCGTCCGTCGCCTCCTCGGGGACGATGTCCGTGCGGATCTCCACTCCCGGCGCGCGGCGGGCCGCCCGTTCGGCCGCGACGGCCACGACGTGCTCCGCCGCGCTACGTTCCGCCGCGCGTACCCGGTCGCCCACCGGCGGGGCAGCCTGGTGACGCGCCCACAGGGAGGCATGCACCAGAAGCAGCGGGAGACCGTGGCGGGCGGCCTCGGCCGCCGCCCAGTCGACCGCCAGCAGGCTCGGCTCCGACTCGTCGACGCCCACGACCAGGGGCCGGGTCATCGTCGCCCCCTTCTCCCGGCGGGCCGCCGCGCGCCGGGCCATGGGACAGCCCGGTTCACCGTCGCGACGGCCGGCGGGCCGTCCGCGAGGCGCGCGTCGTCTGCTCCCGGGTACCCCGGCCCGGGCCGCCCGGAACCGCGCCGCAGGCGAGGGCCGTCCGCCCCGCACCGGGGCCGAACGACCCGGTGTCCGGTCCGGGCGGCCCGTGGTGACCGGCCGCGCACGCGCCCACTCTGGAAGAGGGAGCCCGGCGTCGTGCGGCGCCGCCGGGCCGCCCCCGCGGACGGAAGGAGCGGGTGCGATGACCTCCGCCACCACCCTCAACTCGGCCCTGGCTGCCGAGCATCGTGAACGACTGATGCGGATCGCCCGCGAGGTCTCCTTCGAGGCCGGCACCCGGCTGTTCGAGGAGGGGCGGCGTGCCGACCGGCTGTGGATCGTACGCACCGGGACGATCACCCTCGACCTGCACGTGCCCGGCCGGCGCGCGGCCCTGGTGGAGTCGCTGGGCCCGGGCGAACTGATCGGCTGGTCCTGGCACTTCGCGCCGTACGTGTGGCACATGGGTGCCGAGGCGGCCAGTCCGGTGCGGGCCTACGAGTTCGACGCGGAGATCGTGCGGAGGATGTGCGCCGAGGACGCCGAATTCGGGCGGGCCGTCGCCGTCTGGGTGGGCCGGGTGGTCGCCCAGCGGCTGCACGCGGCCCGCATCCGGCTCCTCGACCTCTACGCGCCCTACGGCAGCGGCGTCTGGCTCTGACCGCTCCGTCCCCGTCATGGCCGGGGCTCGGAACTCCAGGGCGAGCCGTGCCCCGGCCCGTTCGCGCCGGGGTCCGGCTCGGGTACGGGCCGCACCTGGATCCCCAGGGGCCTGCCGAAGTCTGTGTCGGCCGCTGCCGTCATCTCTCCTCCTCGTCCGGCCCGGCGGCGGAGGGGTCGACTCGCCCGACCGGCCGGACGGCGAGGTCGCCCGGCCCGGACGACGGGACCTGCCCGCCGAGGGCGGTGGAGGAGATTCTTCCGGTATGCCGGGTCCGTCGGCCACCGCGAGCGGGCCGACCGTCGGCGGTGGGGCACCCGCCCACCGATCGCCCCAGCGGGCGATCCCCGCCGACCGGTCACGCGCACCGGTCGATCACTCGGCAGGTGCAGGCGGCGCGCGCCGGGAAAGACACCCGGCACGGCGTACCACTAGCCGGGAAGCGGAACCTGCCAGACCAGCGTGGCCCCGCCGCCGTCCGTCCCGGTCACCTCCAGCCACCCGCCCAGCTGTTCGGCCCGCTCGGCGAGGTTGCCCAGCCCGCTGCGCCGGCCGTCGGGCGGGATGCCCACGCCGTTGTCGGCCACCTTGAGCCGCACGTCCCGGCCATCCGTGGTCAGCACCACCTCGGTCCGGTCGGCGTGGGCGTGCCGGGCGACGTTGGTGAGGGCCTCGGAGAGCACGGCCACGACGTGCTCGGCGATCTCCCGCGGCACATCGGTGTCGACCAGGCCCTCGATGCGCACGCTGGGCGCGAAGCCCAGCACCGGCGCGGCCTCTCCGGCCACCCGGACGACCTGGGCGCGCAGCCCGCCGCCACGGGGCACGTCCTCGCGGGCCCGCAGGCCGAAGATGGTGGACCTGATGATCTTGATGGTCTCGTCGAGGTCGTCCACGGCCCGCAGCACCCGCTCGGACGCCTCCTTGTGCTCGATGAACCGGCCCGCGCTCTGCAAGGTCATCCCGGTCGCGAACAGCCGCTGGATCGCCAGGTCGTGCAGGTCGCGGGCGATCCGGTCCCGGTCCTTGAGCACCGCGATCTCCTGGGCGTCCTGGCGGCGCTCGGCCAGTTCCATGGCGAGCGCGGCCTGCGCGGCGAAGCCCTGCAGCGTCTCGGTCTCCTGCGCCGAGAACAGCGACTGCCCGCACTCGCGGACCAGCAGGACGACACCGCGCACGCCGCCGCCCGTGCCGATGGGGATGGCCACGGCGGGGCCCAGCCCTTCGTACCGCGGGGGCTCCTGGGAGATGCGTTCGTCGTGCGCGACGTCCGCGCTGGTGACCGGGGCGGCAGCGGAGAAGGCCAGCCCGATCAGGGTCTCGCCCATGGGCAGGACAAGACCGCGGTGCGCCTCCGAGTCCGTTCCGACGGCGATCTCCACGGTGAGCGACCCGGTGTCCGCCATCGGCATGGCGACCACGCCCAGGGCCGATCCCGTGATCTCCCTGGCTCGGTCGGCGATCAGGCCCAGCGTCTGGGTCCGCTCGCTGCCCGCCATCAGGCTGTGGGTGATCTCGGCGTTGGCCTCCAGCCACCGCTCGCGCAGCCGGGACTCCTCGTACAGCCGGGCGTTGTCGATCGCGACGCCCGCCGCCACGGCGAGGGTGGACAGTACCGACTCGTCCTCCTCGTCGAACTCCGCCCCGCCGCGTTTCTCGGTCAGGTACAGGTTGCCGAAGACCTGCCCGCGGACCCGGATCGGGACGCCCAGGAAGGTGTTCATCGGCGGGTGGTTCTGCGGGAAGCCGTACGAGGCGGGGTGCTGGGAGAGCTTCGTGAGCCGCAGGGGTTCGGGATGCCGGATCAGTTCGCCGAGGATGCCGTGCCCCTCCGGGTAGTGGCCGATCTCGGCGATCTGCTCCCCGCTGACCCCGACCGTGTGGAAGGCGGACAACCGCTTGCCGTCCGGTCCGATCACGCCGAGGGCGCCGTACTCGGCGTCGACCAGGGCCACCGCGGCCTCCACGATGGAGTGCAGGGCCTGTTCGAGGTCCAGTTCCCGGCCGACCGAGAGCACCGCCTCCAGCAGGCTGTGCACGCGGTCGCGGGTGCCGCGGGCCGCGTTGAGGCGGACCTGCAGCTCCGCGAGCAGCTCGTCCAGTTTCAGCTGCGGCAACCGGAGGCGGGCCTCCCGGAACTCCTCGGAGCTTCCCACCGGCGTTCCTCCAGCTCCCCTCGGCTCGTGGGCACCGTCCAGCCCGTCATGTGCCACGGTAATGCTCCACCACTCGGGCCGGTACGGCATCCCGCCCGCATCCCGGTCCGGCGAACGCCCAGCCACGGGGCACCGCCCGGGGGCGGTCACCGGCCGCCCAGGGCCGGTCGGCCCTGGATACGCGGCCGGGTATCGGCGACAGTGGAGTCAGGAGCGGCACCGGTCCCCCGCGGTGTCGCTCCGTCGTGCGACCGGGCCCGGCGCCGCAGGGAGGCGGTGCGGGAGTGTGCCGCGAGCGGTCACCGGCCCGCACATGCCGGCCGGCCCCGTCCAGGGCGCCTGACGCGCGAGGACGTCGTCGCCGGCCGCGCGGCGCTCTCGTCCATTCGTGCGAAATTCGCATCCTGGGCCGGAAGACCCTAGCGGGCGAAGCCGCGGCACGGTTCGAATGGCCTGTCCGAACTGTCCGCAGCCGCCGCTTCCGGATCCGCGAGGCGTGCGCACACCGTCCATGGAAAGCCGCGATGACCACCGAAGACCACCGACCGCGCGGGTGCGTCGACCTCGACCGCGCCGAGGCCCTGCGTCTGCTGGGCAGTGTGTCGCTGGGCAGGGTCGTCTTCACCCGGCACGCCCTGCCCACCGTCCGCCCGGTCAACCACGTCCTGGACGGCTGCGACATCGTCATCCGGACCCACAAGGGCGCGGAACTGACCTCGTACGCCCGACGGGCCGACGGCGCGGGCGTGGTCGTCGCCTACGAGGCCGATGCCATCGATCCGGACACCCACCTGGGCTGGAGCGTGGTGGTCACCGGTTACGCCCGGCTGGTCACCGACCCGGACGAGCTGGCCCGCTACCAGCGGCTGCCGCACCCCGGGGTGGGGTACGCCTTGGACCACGCGGTCCGTATCCACCCCGGTCTGGTCACCGGAGTCCGCCTCACGGCGAACGGGAGTCCGCCGCCGTCCGCGGCCCCGGTCGCGGGTGACGGGTCTCAGGGGGCCAGGTCCAGTCCGTAGAGCGTACGGCCGCCGACCAGTTCCCGTCCGGTGACCAGCTCCGGCGCGATGCGTACGAAGACCTCGTGCGGTGTGGGCACCCAGGAGCGCGGGCCGGTACGGACCAGCCGTTCGTGTTCGGCCGAGTCGGTGACCACGGTGGCCGCACCGGTGACCACGACACTCCAGCCGGACTGGGTGTCCGCGTCGACCTGGTCGGCCTCGAAGGCGACCACCGACCCGTGGATCGCCCGCACCAGCTCCGACGACGCCGAGGTGCGCAGCAGCACCGTGCCGTCGCCGTCCAGGGAGAAGTTCACGGGAAGCACCGCCGGCAGCGCGTGGTGCGTGTGGACGATGCGGCCGACGGGCACCTTCGCCAGCAGGTGCAGGCACTCCTGCCGGTTCAGCTCGCGGAATCCGTCATTGGCGTACATCCGACGTCCCGTCCTCTCGCCTCGGTACGGCCGTGTCACCGGGTACGGCCGGTCCGGCTCAGACCCTGATCCGGCGGCCGGTGAGGGTGTACGGGTCGATGCACACCCACATGGTGCGTTTGCCGCCCGCCCAGGGCGTGCTGTACGCCCGGGCCGCGAGCCGGCGTTCCTCGTCCGGGTCCGCGACCGTCCGGGCGTGCCCGCGCACCAGCACGCTCCAGCCCTGGCTGAACGCGTCGTCGATGTGGTCGACCTCGAAGGCGACCTGGCAGCCCGCCGCCAGCGACGGCGTGGCCCCGTGCGCGGTCCGGAAGACGATCGCGTCGTCGATGACGCTGTAGTTCACGGGCACGATCACCGGTCCGGAGGCCGTGGGCACGCCGAGCCGGCCCACGCCGTGCGACGAGAGCAGGGAACGGCAGTCCTCCGGGCTCAGCTCCGTGAACTCGGGAGCGCGCGCCGCGCGTCCGGGGCCCGGCGGCAGGGTGACCGTGCCGCCCGTGAGGTCGTTCACCGTGGTCTTGAGGACCTCGGCCAGCCGGGTCAGCGGGCCGGTGCCCGGCGCGGCGCCGGGATGCTCCTCCAGATAGCGGAGATAGCTGGACGCCATGCCGGCGCGCTCGGCCGTCTCCCGCCGCGACAGGCCGAGCTGGGTACGCCGGGTGGCCAGTCTGCGGCCCAGGTCGCCCAGGGGCGTGCCCTCCACCACGTTCGTCCTGGAGTGTTCCGCCATGGCCGTCACGTCCTCTCGTCAGGTCGGCGGGCCGCCCGAGTCGTCAGGTTCGTCAGGCCGCCCGAACGGCCACTTCGTGCTGTTCCACACCGAGCACGACCTTGAGCGCGCCGGTCTCGGCGGCCCGGGCGAAGACGTCGTACGCCTCCGCCATGTGCGACAGCGGGAAGGTGTGGGTGACCAGTTGCCCGGTCGGCAGCCGGCCCGCGGCCGCCATGCGCAGCAGGGTGGGGGTCGAGTAGGTGTCCACCAGGCCGGTGGTGATCGTCAGGTTCCGGCTCCACAGGTCTTCGAGGTGCAGGGTCGCGGGTCCGCCGTGCACGCCGACGTTGGCCACGTGCCCGCCCGGGCGCACCATCCGGGTGCACAGCTCGAAGCTCTCGGCCACGCCGACCGCCTCGACGGCCACGTCCGCGCCGAGCCCGTCGGTCAGGTCGTCGACGAGTTGCCGGGGGGCCTCACGGGCGTCCGCCACGGCATCGGCGCCGATCCGCCTGGCCGCTTCCAGCCGGTCCGGGGCCAGGTCCACGGCGATGATCCGCTCGGGCGCGAACAGGCGTGCCGAGGCGATGGCCGCGAGGCCGACGGGCCCGGCACCGACGACAACCACGGTGTCGCCGGGACGCACCCGGCCGTTGAGCACGCCCACCTCGTAGGAGGTCGGGAAGATGTCGGCGAGCAGCACGGCTTCGCTGCTCGGCAGCGTGCCGGGCAGCGGATACACGGACAGGTCCGCGTAAGGGACGCGCACGTACTCGGCCTGGGTGCCGTCGATCAGGTGGCCGAGGATCCAGCCTCCGCCGCCCCGGCACTGGCCGTAGACGCTCCGCCGGCAGTAGCGGCAGCGGCCGCAGGCACTGATGCAGGAGAGCAGCACCCGCTCGCCCGGCCGGACGCTCCAGACGTCGCCGCCGGTCTCCACGATCTCGCCGACGGCCTCGTGCCCCAATACCGTGCCGGGCCGCACCTCCGGCACATCGCCCTTGAGGATGTGCAGATCGGTCCCGCAGATGGTGACGGCGTCGACCCGCACGATCGCGTCGGTGGGCTCCTTGAGGGCGGGGTCCGGGACATCCTCCCAGGCGGACTGTCCGATGCCGTGGAAGACGAAGCCTTTCATGTCGCTCCTCACGCTCGTGGGGACAGCGGCGCGTCCGGATCCGGCGGCAGGCCGGCGGCCGGTGACCCCACGCACCGCGCCCGGGGCCCGGATCGCCGTACAGCTCCAGCTTGTCCGGCGGCCGGGGGCCACGCTTGGGCCGGTCGGCCCCGGTGCCCGGCCGACGGGACCCGGCCGTCCGCGGGACCGCACAAGGGCCGAAAGACCCTGCGGGCCGCGCAACGGGTACCGACCGGCCCTTCCATGTGACCGGTTCCACAGGCTTGTCTCAGGGCATGACGGACAACCGGACCGGTTCCGGCCCGCTGCACACGGCCCGCGTCCGCGGCGGGGCGACCGTGGTCACGCTCCATGGCGAGATCGACCTTCTGACCGCCACGCCGCTGTCGTCCCGGCTGGACGTCCTGACCGCCGGTCCCCGGCCCGACCTGGTACTCGATCTGCGTACCGTCGATTTCATCGACTGCGCCGGGCTGGGGGTGCTGTGCCGTGTCCGCAACCGGGTGCAGGCCCGGGACGGCCGGCTGCGGCTGGTCACCGACAGCATCGGGTTCCGGCGGCTGCTGCGGGCCACGGGTCTGACGGACGTCTTCGAGGTGCACTCACGGCTTCCGGAGTGTCTCGGCGGCGGGACGCCCCCGGGCCCGCGCGCCGCGTCGGCGGGCTGAGCACGGCGGACGGCGGGGCCCGGCACCTCACGGTCACCGCGGCTGCGGTGGAGGGACCCGGTCCGGAGGGGCTGCAATGGAGGAAGGCCCCCGCGGAGGCCGGACCACCCGGGCCGAGGAGGAGGGCATCGGCCGAGGGCCGGCCGGTGGCCTCGGCGGCGGGCAGAACGGTGATCCGTGGCACGCGCGAGGAGGTGCCGCATGCCCTTCGAGGACCGCACGGACGCCGGACGCCGCCTGGCCCGGCGGCTGGAGCGGCTGCGCGGCACGGACGTGATCGTGCTCGGGCTGCCGCGCGGCGGGGTCCCGGTGGCCTACGAGGTGGCGCGGGCGCTGGACGCTCCCCTGGACGTCCTGGTGGTGCGCAAGCTCGGAGTGCCATGGCAGCCGGAGTTGGCGTTCGGGGCGATCGGCGAGCGGGACGTGCGGGTGCTCAACGCCGACGTCGTCGCGGACACCGGCCTCGAAACGGACGAGCTGGCGGCCGTCGAGGAGGCGGAGCGGGCCGAACTCGAACGCCGGGTGCGCCGCTACCGGGCCGGCCGTGCCCCCGAGCCACCGGCCGGGCGGACCGCGGTGATCGTGGACGACGGGGTGGCGACCGGCGCCACCGCGGAGGCCGCCTGCCGGGTCGTGCGGCAGGCGGGCGCGGCCCGGATCGTGCTCGCCGTCCCGGTCGGACCGCAGGGGATGCTCAGCCGGCTGCGGAACGTGGCCGACCAGGTCGTGTGTCTGGAGACGCCGCGCCATCTCGGCGCGGTAGGCGCCTGGTACCACGACTTCACGCAGACCACCGACGACGAGGTCGCCGCGCTGCTCGGGCGGGCCGCGGAACACGCTCCCGCGGCCCGCCCGCGCCCGGCCAACCGGGAGGTCGAGGTACCGGCCGGGCCGGTGCGGCTGCTCGCCCGGTTCGTCCTGCCGGACCGGGCCCCGGCCGTGGTGGCGTTCGCGCACGGCAGCGGCAGCGGCCGGCACAGCCCGCGCAACCGGCATGTCGCAGCCGTCCTCAACCGCGCAGGTCTGGGCACACTGCTGCTCGACCTGCTCACCGAGGACGAGGAGCACGACCGGCACAACGTGTTCGACGTCATCCTGCTGGCGGGCCGGCTGCGGGCCGCGTCCGTCTGGCTGCGCCGGGAGACCGCGCTGCCCGTGGGGTACTTCGGCGCGAGCACCGGTGCGGGTGCGGCGCTGGAGGCCGCGGCGTACGACCCGGAGATCGGCGCCGTCGTCTCCCGCGGCGGCCGCCCCGACCTCGCCTCCCCGGCCGCGCTGGCCCGGGTGCGGGCGCCGACGCTGTTGATCGTCGGCGGGCAGGACCATCGGGTGCTGAGCCTCAACCGGCTGGCCGCGGACTGGCTGCGGTGTGAGCACCGGCTGGCCGTCGTGCCCGGCGCGGGCCATCTGTTCGCCGAACCGGGCACCCTGGCCACGGCCGCCGTCCTGGCCCGCGACTGGTTCACCGCGCACCTGAGCGGCCCGGCCGCGGGCGGTCCTGGAGCCGGTGGTCCGGAAGCGGGCGGTCCGGGCCCAGGTGGTCCGCCACCGCCGCCGTCCTGATCCGCCGGGGCCGGCCGAGACGCGACGAAACCCGCCGGGACCGGCCCCTGCAGGAGCCGACCGGCCCTGTCCGCCTGCCGTGCGGCGCCGGACAATGGAGCTACCGCGGAAACGTCCGCGGTGTGCACGAGAGTGCCGGGCCGCTGTCCGCCGGACGGGGTGCCGGCTGCGGGAGCCGGAGGGCGAGGCGAGAGATTCATGAAAGAGACGCTGTCCCTCGGCCGGATCGCCGGCGTACGCGTCGGGCTGAACTGGAGCGTGCTGGTCATCGTCGTACTGGTGACGCTCGCGCTCGCCCGGGGCCGCTTCCCCGCGGCCCATCCCGGCTACTCCCCCGCCGTCTACTGGGCACTCGCCCTGCTGACCGCGGTGATCTTCCTCGCCTCGCTGCTGGTGCACGAACTCGCCCACGCGATGGTCGCGCGACGCAACGGCGTGCAGGTGGAGGGGATCACGCTGTGGATGCTGGGCGGCGCGGCCCGGCTGCACGGCGAGGCACCGAGCCCGGCCGCGGAGGTGCGCATCGCGGGCGTGGGGCCGCTGACCAGTGCGCTGGCCGGTGGTGTGTTCGCCGGGCTGGCGGCGTGGCTGGGGACGCTGCACGCGCCGGGGCTGATCGTCGAGGCGGTGGCGTGGCTGGCCGCGATCAACATCGTGCTGGCCCTCTTCAACGCGCTGCCCGCCGCACCCCTGGACGGCGGCCGGCTGCTGCGTGCGCTCCTGTGGCACCGCACCGGTGACCGGCTGCGGGCCACCCGGGGTGCCTCGGCCGCGGGCCGGGCGCTCGGTTGGTTCCTGGTGGCGGCCGGTTTCGCCGCCGTCCTGTTCGCCGGGAACCTCTCGGGGCTGTGGTCGGCCCTGATCGGCTGGTTCCTGATCGCGGCGGCGACCGCGGAGGTCCGCCAGGCCGAGATGCAGGGCGCGCTGGAGGGCGTGCCGGTCGGGCGGGTCATGACCCGGGACCCGATCACGGTGCCCTCCTGGACGACCATCGCGGGCTTCCTCGCCGAGGGGCCGTTCGGCCCGTACCGGCACTCCGCCTTTCCCGTCGTGGCACCGGACGGCTCGCTGGCCGGGCTGTTCACCATGGGCATGGCCGAGCGGACTCCGGCCCGGGCCCGGACGCGGACGACGGTCGGCGACGTGATGCGCCGGCTGCCGGACGTCGTGACGGCCGGCCCCGACGAGCCGGTGGTGGACCTGCTGCCCCGGTTGCAGGAGGGCGGCCTGCGCCGGGCCCTGGTGCTCGACGGCGACCGGCTCGTCGGCATCGTCACCCTCGCCGACATCACCCGCGCGCTGACGTGGCCGACCGCGGCATCACAGCAGCCGCGGCAACCGCACTGAGCGGCGCCCCGTCACGCGCGTCCGCACCGATCGGCCTGCCCGGCCGGTGTCGCGGTCAGGCGGTCCAGCTCCACTCCGCGACCTCGGGCAGATCGGCGCCGTGCGCGCGGATCCAGGCGTGGTGACGGGCGCGGGCGTCCGCCATCGTCTGACGCACGCCCGCGGCGCGCACGGCGAGCCCGGGAACTCGGTCGATGACGTCCATCACCAGCCGGAAACGGTCGAGGTCGTTGCGGACGACCATGTCGAACGGGGTGGTCGTGGTACCGGACTCCTTGTAGCCCCGCACATGCAGGTGTGCGTGACCGTCCCGGCGGTAGGCGAGCCGGTGGACCAGCCACGGATAGCCGTGGTAGGCGAAGATGACCGGCTTGTCCGTGGTGAACAGGCCATCGTACTCGAAGTCGGTCATGCCGTGCGGGTGTGCGTCATGGGGCAGCAGCCGGGTCATGTCGACGACGTTGACGACCCGCACGGCGAGCTGCGGCAGGTGCCGGCGCAGCAACTGCGCCGCGGCCAGCACCTCCTGGGTGGGCACGTCGCCCGCGCAGGCCAGCACCACGTCGGGATCGCCGCCGTCCTCGGTGCCCGCCCACTCCCAGATGCCGGCGCCGCGCGCGCAGTGCACCCGGGCCTGGTCCATGGACAGCCAGTCGAAGCAGGGCTGCTTGCCGGCCACGATGACGTTGACGTAGTCGCGGCTGCGCAGGACGTGGTCCGCGACGGACAGCAGCGTGTTGGAGTCCGGCGGCAGATAGACGCGCACCACCTCGGGGCTCTTGTTGAGGACGTGGTCGACGAAGCCGGGGTCCTGGTGGGAGAAGCCGTTGTGGTCCTGCCGCCACACGTGTGAGGTCAGCAGGTAGTTGAGGGAGGCGATCGGCGCCCGCCACGCCAGTTCGCGGGAGGTCTTCAGCCACTTGATGTGCTGGTTGACCATCGAGTCGACGATGTGCACGAACGCCTCGTAGCAGGAGAACAGCCCGTGCCGGCCGGTGAGCAGGTAACCCTCCAGCCAGCCCTGGCACAGGTGCTCGGAGAGGACCTCCATCACCCGGCCGTGCCGGTCCAGGTGCTCGTCCACCGGCAGGGTCTTCTCCTGCCAGGCCTTCCCACTGGCCTCGAAGACGGCCTGGAGCCGGTTGGAAGCCGTCTCGTCCGGGCCGACCAGCCGGAAGTCGCGGCGGTCCTGGGTGTCCGCCATGACCTGTTCGAGGAGGGTGCCGAGGATCCGGGTCGGTTCGTGCAGGCTGGTGCCCGGCTTGTCCACCGGGACGGCGAAGTCGTCCAGGGAGCGGATCGGCAACTCCCGGACGAGGAGGCCACCGTTGGCGTACGGGGTGGCGCCGAGCCGCGCCGCTCCGGCCGGGACGCAGGCGAGGACGTCGGCGACCGGCCGGCCGTCCCGGTCGAACAGCTCGTCCGGACGGTACGAGCGCAGCCACTTCTCCAGTTGCCGCAGGTGCTCGGGGTTCTCACGGACGCCGGGCAGCGGGACCTGGTGGGCACGCCAGGTGCCCTCGACCGGCACGCCGTCGACCTCGGCGGGGCCGGTCCAGCCCTTCGGAGTGCGCAGCACGATCACCGGCCAGTGCACGCGCTGCGTACTGCCCTCCTCGCGGGCGGCGCGCTGCGCCTGCGCGATGCCGTCCAGGGCCTGGTCGAAGGCGGCGGCCAGGTCGCGGTGCACCTGCGCCGGGTCGTCGCCGGACACCTGGATCGGCTCGTGTCCGTACCCGCGCAGCAGCGCGTCCAGTTCGGGCTCGGGCAGCCGGGCGAGCACCGTAGGGTTGGCGATCTTGTAGCCGTTGAGGTGGAGGATCGGCAGGACGGCGCCGTCGTGCACCGGGTCGAGGAACTTGTCGGAGTGCCAGGAGGCGGCCAGCGGACCGGTCTCCGCCTCGCCGTCGCCGATCACGCAGGCGACCAGCAGATCGGGGTGGTCGAAGGCGGCTCCGTAGGCGTGGGCCAGTGAGTAGCCCAGTTCGCCGCCCTCATGGATGGAGCCGGGCGTCTCCGGCGCCACATGGCTCGGCACGCCGCCGGGGAAGGAGAACTGCCGGAACAGCCGTGCCATCCCGGCCGCGTCCCGTGACACGTCCGGGTAGGTCTCGCCGTAGCTGCCCTCCAGCCAGGAGTTCGCGAGGACGGCCGGCCCGCCGTGCCCGGGACCCCATACGCACAGCGCGTCCAGTCCGCGCGCCGCGATCACCCGGTTGAGGTGGGTGTACACGAGGTTGAGGCCGGGCGTGGTGCCCCAATGCCCGAGCAGCCGCGGCTTGATGTGTTCCGGGCGCAGCGGCTCGGTCAGCAGCGGGTTCGCCAGCAGGTAGATCTGCCCGGCCGCGAGGTAGTTGGCGGCCCGCCAGTGCGCGTCCAGGGTGCGCAGCTCCTCGTCGGAAAGTACGGTGGCGTCCTGGTGTTCGGCAGGCGGCATGAGTGCTCCGGAAGTCATCGACGCAGGTCATCGGGCGGTACGTAGGTCATCGGGCGGTGGAGGCGGCATGGTCGACAAGCAGGTGGAAACGCTGCCGCGCAAGGTGTACGAGAAGGAACTGCTGCGCCTGCAGACGGAGTTGGTCAAGCTCCAGGAATGGGTGCGGATGGAGGGCGCCCGCCTTGTCGTCATCTTCGAGGGACGGGACGCGGCGGGCAAGGGGAGCACCATCAAGCGGGTCACGGAGCACCTGAATCCGCGGGTGGCACGGATCGCGGCGCTGCCCAAGCCGACCGAGCGCGAACGGACCCAGTGGTACTTCCAGCGGTACGTCGAGCATCTGCCGGCCGCCGGGGAGATCGTGCTGTTCGACCGGTCCTGGTACAACCGGGCCGGGGTCGAGCGGGTGATGGGCTTCTGCACCAAGGAGGAGTACCAGTTGTTCCTGCGGCAGTGCCCGATCTTCGAGCGGATGCTGGTGGAGGACCGGATCCTGCTGCGCAAGTACTGGTTCTCGGTGAGCGACGCGGTGCAGGAGGAGCGGTTCCGGCGCCGGCTGGACGATCCGGTGCGGCGGTGGAAGCTGTCGCCGATGGATCTGGAGTCGGTCGCCCGCTGGGAGGCGTACTCCCGGGCGAAGGACGAGATGCTGGTGCACACGGACATCTCCGAGGCGCCCTGGTACGTCGTCGAGAGCGACGACAAGCGCCGGGCGCGGCTGAACATGATCGCCCATCTGCTGGACTCGGTGCCGTACCACGACGTGCCGCCGCCGGTACTGGAGCTGCCGCACCGGCCGCCGTCGACCGGCTACCAGCGTCCGCCGCGCGATCTGCAGACCTACGTCCCCGACCACGCGGCAAACCTCTGAACCACTCGCGCCGGGCGCGCGCGACCGGCGACCGGCGGCCGGGCCCCTCGGCGAGGTGCCTGAGTGCCGGTCCGTACAGCCGGACGAGTGGGACGGGTGCGTGGACCGGTCGGCCCTGGTGTCCGCGGGACGGGCGGGAAATGATCGTTGTCATGGACGGCCGGCGGACCGATCGCCGCCCTGGAACGAGGGGCGCATGACCGAGACACGCACATTCACGGAGCAGGACCCCATCCGGGTGTTCCTGCTGGACGATCACGAGGTCGTACGGCGCGGGCTGATCGATCTGCTCGACTCCGAACCCGACATCACCGTGGTCGGCGACGCGGACACCGCGGAGCACGCGATCGTCCGGGGTCCGGCGCTGCGTCCGGACGTCGCGGTGCTCGACGTGCGCCTGCCGGACGGCGACGGCATCACGGTCTGCCGGGAACTGCGCGACCGGATGCCGGGCGTGGTCTGTCTGATGCTGACGTCGTTCGACGACGAGGACGCGCTGCTCGACGCCATCATGGCCGGTGCCGCGGGCTATGTCCTCAAGCAGATCAAGGGCTCCGACCTGGTCTCGGCGGTGCGGACGGTCGCCTCCGGGCAGTCGATGCTGGACCCGGCGACGACGGCCCGGCTGATGCGCTCCCTGCGTGCCGATCCCGCGCAGACCCCCGCCGTGCCGTCCGAGCTGGCGAACCTGTCGCCCCGCGAGCGGGACATCCTCGCCCTGATCGGGGACGGGCTGACCAACAGGGAGATCGGCCGGAGGCTCTACCTGTCGGAGAAGACCGTCAAGAACCACATCTCGCGGCTGCTGGCCAAGCTGGGCGTGCAGCGCCGGGTGCAGGCGGCGGTCCTCGCCTCCCAGCTGGAGCAGTCGGAGCAGGGCGAGAGCGGCCGGGGGTGACGGCCGAGCGGGGCCGGGAGTGGTGACGGCCACGGCCTGGAGGGAAAAGGACCGGAGCCCGGACGGGACGGAGCTTTCCTGTACGGGTACGAAGCGGGTCCGGGCAAGGGCCGCCGGGCCGGGCCGCAGCACGGCCAGGTGCCGGGGTGGTCGGGCCGGCCCGGGGCGCAGGCGCCGTGCCGGATCTCGACGTGCCTGGCCTCCGGCTTCTCGCTGCCCAGGCCCGCTGCAGTGCACCGCGTGCCCCGTCGGCCCGCTGAGGCCGAACAGCCTATGCGCAGGGGCCCCATAGTCCCTTTCATCCGGTGACGCCACCGCGACACTGGTGTCAGGGAGAGTCCCTGCCCCGGACGGATCGCGAGGATCCGGGCCCACACGGATCGCGAGGAGACCGGTCATGAGGGTCCGCGACGTGATGAGTGCCCCGGCCGTCACCGTGCCTCCGCACGCCTTGCTCGCCGACGTGATCCGGCGGATGGCAGACCACGCCGTGGGCTCCGTGGTCGTCGTCGAGGACGACGTGCCGTGCGGCATCGTCACCGATCGCGACCTGGCGATGCGCGTGCTCGGCGTCGGCCTGAGCCTGGAGGCTCGGGTGTCGGAGGTGATGTCACCGCGGCCGGTCACGGTCGCCGCGGCCGACGAGTTGCACGTCGCCTACCGGGCGATGCGCCTCGCCGGCGTGCGCCGGCTGCCGGTGCTGGACGGACGGCGGGTGGTGGGCATGGTCACCGCAGACGATCTGCTCCTCGACGTCTTCCAGCGGCTGGCGGACCTCCTGGGCCCGGTCGCCCGCAGCATCCTCGAAGAGACACCGGGTCCGCCCGGGCAGCGGAGGTGACTGCGGGCCGCCTCCTGCCCGGCGCGCACGGTCAGGGCGTGGCCGCGCGCACGATCACGACGGGACAGCTCGCGTGCTGGGCGACGTGCTGGCTGACGGACCCGAGCAGGGCGCGGGCGAAGCCACCCCGCCCATGGCTGCCGACGACCAGGATCTCGGCGCTCTCGGCCGCCCGCAGCAGCACCTCGGCGGGATGGCCGCGCACCAACAGCGCTCGGACCGAACCCGGCTCGGGGCCCAGTGCCTCCCGCAGTTCCTCGGTGAGCCGTTGCCGGGCGTTCTCCTCGTCGAAGTCGGTGTCGACGGCGGGCGCCGACCAGGCCTCGGTTCCCGGCAGTTCCCAGGCGGCCACCGCGTCCACACCACCGCCGACGAGGCCGGCGTACCGTGCGGCCCAGCGCACGGCCGCGCGCGCGGACGGCGAACCGTCGACGCCGACCACGATCCGCGGCCCCGAGACACCCGTCTCCATCCGTCCCACCTCTCCTGCGGTCCGCTCCCCGGCCGCGCCGGTCCGCCGTGCTCCCTTCCACGCTGCGGGACGCGCGGCACCCCATCACGGAGGCGCGCCCCGGGGGACGGCATCCGGGTGGTCCGGGTGCGAGGTGAGCGCCGGCACGGGGTAGTGCAGGACCGAGGTGAGGCGGGCATGGAGTGGTGCAGGCACGAGGCGACGCGGGCACGCCGTGACGGGGTGACATGACGGCCCCAATCACGCGGTACCGCGGTCACACACGGTCGGGTCACGCAGTACTGCGATCACAGGATGGTCAGGTCACGCAGTTGCGAGCACAGGACGGTCCGGTCACGCAGTACTGCGATCACGCGGTGATCCGGTCCCGCGGTGATCCGGTCGACTCGCGCGGGCCACAGGACGCCGCCAGTCGGCACGGAGCCGGCCCCCCTCATCGACGACGTCCGTGCCCAGTTCGGCGCAGGCGCGGATCAGGCGCCCGGCGATCCAGTGGTACTCCGCCCGGTCGGCGAGCCGGGTGTGGCAGTGGTCCAGGGCGAGCGGGACCGCCTCGGTCCGTACCGGGCCGTGTGCGTCGAGCGTGACCAGCCAGAGCAGCCCGAAGTCGTTGCGGAGCGCCGGGTGGACGGCGTAGTCGTCGATGAAGTCGCCCAGGTCGAACAGGACGTGCCGGGTGAAACCGTGGAAGACGTGGGCCGAGTGCCCGATCACGAGATCGGCCCCCGCATCGATGAGGGCGGGCGCGGCCCGCAGGACGTGCGGGACCGGGCGTGCGGTCATGTTCGGTCCCCAGTGCGCGCTGACCAGGACCAGATCCGTTTCCCTGGCCAGTTCGCGGATCGTGTCGGTGAGCCATCGGGGCACGTCCTGGTGCCAGAGGTCGGCGTACGCCACGCCGGGCCGGTCGCGGTCCGCGGCGAACTCGGCGGGGTGGTCGGTGACGGCGACGATGCCGAGGCCGATGCCACCGGCCTCCAGACGGAGCGGAGCACGGGCCTCGGTGACGGTCGGCCCGGCCCCGACGCTGCGGATGCCCGCCCGGGCCAGCCTGGTCCGGGTGTCGAGGAGCGCTTCGGGGCCGTAGTCGAGGGCGTGGTTGTTCGCGAGGACCGCCACGTCGACGCCGAGCCCGGCCAGGACGTCGGTGGCCCGGGGCGGGGCGCGGAAGAAGAAGGTCTTCCCGGGCAGTCCGACCGGGGCGCCCCGGTCGGAGACACAGCATTCGAGGTTCAGCAGGAACAGGTCGGCGTCTCGGACGACATGGCGTACCACGGGAGTGAACAAGGGTCGGGGCATGCTGTGGGCGAGGACTTCGGCGACGTCCCGGCCCAGCATGGTGTCGCCCGCCAGGGCGACGGTGACGGCCATGGACCCGCACCTCCCCTCGTCCGCCCACGCCCGCTCGGCGACAGCCAAGGCGTGAGCGTGCCGGGGCGGCGTCGGTCGGCCCGGGATGGGGCGGGCGCAGGGCCCGCGCGGCCGTCCGGAAAATGCCGGGGCACGGACCATGCCGTCTCCCGTTCCCGCGCGCGGGTGCGCCCGCCCCGCCCGCGAGCCACGCCACACTGCCCCGCGCCGCCACCCCAGCACGGCGGGAGCCGGGTGGCGCGTGGGTCGGGGCCTGAGGAAACGGCCTCGATCCCGCGGAACTCCCGGGCCTCAGTCCACCGTGCCACGGGACCGCCCCCGCCGCAGGGGCCGATCGGCCCCGCGGCGGGGGCCGATCGCCCCACGGCCGCCCCTGAGAACTCCGGCAGGCGGCGTCGCACGGCGTGCGGCAGGGCGCTCGGCCGGGTCGAGGCGGATGCGCAGCGGGCCGGTCAGCGATCGGTGGCACCGGGCGGGGCGGTGCTCGGTCCGTCCCCTGGCCCGGCGCCGTGGCCGGACAGGACCAGTTCCTTGGCACGGCGGAACTCGTCGTCCGAGATGTCACCGCGGGTGCGCAGGTCGGACAGCTTGACGAGTTCGTCGGCGCTGCTCGGCCGAGCCGGGCCCGCGGTCCGGCGGACATAGCTGTCGAACGCCTCCTGCTGGGACCGTACGTGCGCCAGCTCGCGGCGTCCCATGCCGTCGCCGCGAGCGACGAGATACGTGAAGACGCCGAGGAAGGGCAGCACGATGACGAAGAACGTCCAGCCCGTCTTGGCCCAGCCGCTGAGGGAGTCGTCACGGAAGATGTCCATGACGACCCGGAACAGCACGACGAACCACAGGATCCACAGGAAGAACCAGAGCAGCGTCCAGAACGCGCTCAGCAGCGGATAGTCGTACGCGAGGTACGTCTGCGCGGTCATTGCCGTCCTCCGTCCCGGGCAGCCGCCCACCTTGTACTGCGTCAGTCGTTGTCGCCGTCTCGCCGTCTGGCCTGTTCGGCCGTTGCGCGGCCTCGTAGGTCGACGCTCTCAGCGTGCACGCGGCGGGGGTGAGGTGGCCTCACCCGGGACGGGTGAGCGTGTGACCCGGCTCCTCCCGTGGCTGCCACAGGCCCCGTCCGCGACAGCCGCGGCGTCCGCGCCACCGGGGTCACTCCGCCTGCTCCCAGGAAAGAGAACGGCAAGAAACTTCGGCCGCCGACTCGCCGCCCACCTGCGGCCTTACATAGAAATAAACCTTTTTTGGGGCAATTCATACACTTACCAGGATTTCTTACTGCACATAACCGACAAACTTGGGTACATGAGACTGAGACAGTCGACAGGCAGGACCGACCCTTTTTCACCGACCGACCGACCGGACATCAGGTGCACCCGGCCCTTCCGGGTCCCGTCCGGGCGAGCCCGCTCCCCCGCGGTGACCGTGACGGCACGGTGAGGGACACGGGGAGGCGTGCGTAACCCCGCTCGCACAGGGAACGCACGAACGCACACCTCCCGCACCGGCCTCGACCAGCGCCGGGCCCTGACACGGGCTCCGGGGTGACCGAGGTCGTACCGCGGGTGGCGCCGGTGGCGGCCCGGCCGGGCCGTGCACCCGCGGCGTCCGGCCAGGCCAGGCCGGGCCCACACTCACTCCACCGTTCGCGCCCGTGCGCGAACCCTTCCGTTCACGGAGCACCGTGGGAGACATGTTCGCCTCGCAGCAGCTTTTCGCCCGGCCGTGGCAGCCCTGGCGGCCGAGCCGCTTGCTGCTGCTCGTTCCCCTGGTGCTCATCGTCCTGATCACGGTGGCCGACATCGTGTCGCCGGTGGACATCGTGCTCGGCCCCCTGCTGGTCATCGCACCTGCGATCACCGCATGGTTCGAGGGCCCGGTGCTGACGGGGGCCATCGGGGGTATCGCGGTGGCGGCCCAGGCCGTCATCGGCTGGCGTTCCGGCGTCCTGTGGACCCGGAACACCATCGTCCAGGTCGTCGCCCTGATCGCGCTCTCCCTCCTGATCGTGGTGTTCTGCGCCGTCCGCGAGCGACGCACCCGCGAACTGGCCCAGGTGCGATCCGTCGCCGAGGCAGCCCAGCGGGTACTGCTGTGGCCGCTGCCGAAGCGGCTCGGCACCCTGCAACTCGCCTCCGTCTACATGGCCGCAGAGGAGGAGGCCGAGATCGGGGGCGACCTGTACGCCGCGGCCCGCGGCACGGACGGCACCCGCGTGGTCATCGGCGATGTGCGGGGCAAAGGGCTGTCGGCCGTCGGGGAGGCGGCGCTCCTGCTCGGCGCGTTCCGTGAGGCCGCGCACCGCAACTCGGCCCTGCCGGAGCTGGCCGCTTCGCTGGAACAGAGCGTCACACGCTACCTGGCCGACTTCGAGCCCACGGAGGAGAGGGGTGAGCGGTTCGCCACCGCCCTGCTGCTGGACATCCCGGACGACGATCCGGTCGCCCGGTTGACCAGCTGCGGCCACCTGGCGCCGCTGCTGCTACCGGACGGCCATCCGGCGACCGTCCCCGACCTGGTCCCCGCGCCCCCGCTCGGGGTCGCTCTGACCGACCCGGGAGACGCGACGGTGGCGGTGCTGCCGTTCGCCGTCGGGGACACGCTGTTGCTGTACACCGACGGTGTCATCGAGGCCCGCGACGGCAGCGGGGCCTTCTACCCCCTCGCGGAACGCGTCACCCAGTGGTCCGGGCACTCTCCGCAGTCCCTCCTCCACCACATCCAGCGCGATCTGCTCGCATACTCCGGCGGACGGCTCGGCGACGACGCCGCCCTCATCGCCATCCGCCGTGCCCCCGCCGCGGACACCTCGGCGCGGCCGGCCCACTGGATCCCGCACGCCCGCTGAACCACCGCCGTCCGGCCCGGACGCGCGAGCCCCTCGGTGTGCCGTCGGGGCGCCGCCCGGCTCGTCGGGGCGGGCGGCGCCGGTCATGCTGGTTTGTACGGCCCTGCCCGCCTCGCACGTCCGACCGACTTCCCGAGGGAGACCTCCGATGACGACATGGACGAACGACGAACTGACCAGGATCAGCACGGCCGACGAACTCCAGATGGCACCGGCCCGCGGGGACGGCACCCTGCGCGCGCCGGTTCCGATCTGGGTCGTCAGGGACGGCGACGATCTCTACATCCGCTCCTACCGCGGCGACGACGGTGTGTGGTGGCGCACCGCCCACACGAGCCACGAGGGCCACATCCGCTCCGGCGGAGTCGACAAGGACGTGACCCTCGTCGAGGAGGCCGACTCCACCGTCAACGACCGCATCGACACGGCGTACCGCACGAAGTACGGCCGCTACGGCGGCGCCTACGTCGACCCGATGGTGGCCGCCCGGAGCACCACGCTGAAACTCGTCCCGCGGTGACCGCACCGGCAGACTCGTCCTGACGCCGGGGCGCGCGGTCCGTCCGGCCCCGGCGCCCGGGCCCGGGGACCTCCGTCCGGCCGGTACAGGAGCTGTGGGGCCGGGAAGGACCGCAGGCCCCGCAGACCGCCGCGGTTCCGGGCCGCTCCCCCTGCTGCCGCCCCGGAACGGCAGTTGGAGTTCGATCATGCCGTGGTCGTGGACCCGGCACCTGCCGCGGTCCGGTCGGCGCCCGGGCCGGCACGCTCCGGGTCACCGCACCCCGCCGAGGCGCCCGGTCCGTAGCGGGTGACGCTCGCGCGGGCGACCGCGTGGTCGAGGGTCGTCGAAGGCCGGACGTCCCCGCCGCGGAGCACGCCGTCCGCCGCTCCTTCCCGGTCCCTTGGGGTGCTGACGGGCGTCGTCTGTGGCAGCGCACCCGAAGGTAAAAGAAATATCAGTGACCCGGGATCCGCATCAGTCGTCTCACCTGCGGCGACGCGCGCCAGGGGCGTCGCCTGCGACGCCCGTCGCGCCCGGATCGAGATGCCGTGGCGGACCGCCCGGTTCACTCTGATGGAGGCGTGGCATGGCCCCATCGGCCCATGCCCGGCCCAGGGGGGCATCCGTCGACCCACGGGAGTCACCATGACCTTCACCTACCGCAGCCGCACCCTCCGGACGATGGCCGCCGGCGCCCTGACGGTGGCACTGGTCTCCGCCGGCTCGACCGCGGCCCGGGCCGCCGCAACCAGCCCGGGCAACGACCTGGCCGGGGCCACAGCCGTCCAGCGCACCTCGCTCACGGCCGATGCCTATCCGACCAGTGTGAAGCCGGGCGAGGAGGTCCGGATCACGGGCCGTACCACCGGTCTGAAGGTCGGCGCCGAAGTGACGCTGCAGCAGGACAAGAACGGTAAGTGGACCACGGTCCCCGGCGGCGGCACGGTCAAGACGGGCGACACGTACTCCGTCAGCACCCGTCCCACCGCGAAGGGCACCCAGTACTACCGGGTCGCCTCCGGCGACACGCGTTCCCCGAGCATCACGGTGACCGTCAAGTAGCCCCCGCCGACGCGGTTTTCGACCGCGCCGGGTACGCACCCGTACGCCGGCCGCCGTCACCCCCGCGTGACGGCGGCCGGTCCACGGGAAGGACCGCCCGTCCGCAACACCCTGCTGAGCGCCGGCAATCCCACGGTGAACCCATGACCAGTTGTCACAAGAGGAAAATCCGGTTCATCACTCCGCAAATCGCTCACTAGATCGGTGTAATCGGCGCGGATGCCGGGCCGCGAAGAGATCTAACGTCCGGAATGTACGCGGGTCGCACTCGGACCAGAAAGGCCACCACGCACCCATGCCCATTCCGGATACCGGCCTCTTGCCGGAAGCAGACCCAGTCCCCCTCATCGTCTCCCCCTGCGCCGCCCCCCAGTCCGCCGACACCCTGCTGCTGCCGGTCGAGGAACTGCCCGCGGCGGAATCGTCGCCGGACACGGTGTCCCGTCGTGTGCGCGACGAGCTGATGCTCGACGGGAACGCCCGGCTCAACCTCGCCACCTTCGTCACGACGTGGATGGAGCCCGAGGCGCGGCAACTCATGGCCGAGACCGCGGAGAAGAACCTCGCGGACCGTGCTGAGTACCCGCAGATCACCGCCATGGAGGAGCGCTGTGTCCAGATGCTCGCCCGGCTCTGGCACGCGCCGCACCCGGAGCAGGTGCGCGGCTGCTCCACCACCGGCTCCAGCGAGGCGGCCATGCTCGGCGGTCTCGCGCTCAAGCGCCGCTGGCAGACCCGCCGCCGCACCCAGGGCAAGGACACCAGCCGTCCGAACCTCGTGATGGGCGCGAACGTCCAGGTCTGCTGGAAGAAGTTCGCCAACTACTTCGAGGTGGAGCCCCGTTACGTGCCGATGGAGCCGGGCCGCTACCACCTCACGCCCGACACCCTGACCGCGTACTGCGACGACAACACCATCGGCGTGGTGACCGTCCTGGGCTCCACGTTCGACGGGTCCTACGAGCCCGTCGCGGACATCTGCCTGGCCCTCGACGGCTATCAGGCGGCGACCGGCACCGACATCCCCGTACATGTCGACGGGGCGTCCGGGGCGCTGGTGGCGCCGTTCCTCGACCCCGGCCTGATGTGGGACTTCCAGCTCGAACGCGTCGCCTCCGTCAACGCCTCCGGGCACAAGTACGGCCATGTCTTCCCCGGCCTCGGCTGGGCCCTGTGGCGGGACGCCGAAGCCCTCCCCGACGACCTCGTCTTCGAGGTCGACTACCTCGGCGGCAAGTCCCCGACGTTCACCCTCAACTTCTCCCGGCCGGGCGCCCATGTCGTCGCCCAGTACTACAACTTCCTGCGGTACGGCTTCGAGGGGCTGCGCAACCTGGCGCGGCAGAGCCGCGCGACGGCCCGCTCGCTGGCCGCGCAGATCCGCGAACTGCCGCCGTACGAACTGGTCACGGACGGCTCCGACCTTCCTGCCTTCGCCTTCCGGCTCACCCCCGGCACCACGGACTTCACGGTCTTCGACGTGTCCGAGGCGATGCGCGCACGCGGCTGGCACCTGCCCGCCTACACCTTCCCCGCGCCCTGCCAGGACGTCTCCGTCCTGCGCCTGGTGGTGCGCACCGGCTTCACCGCCGAACTGGCCCATCTGTTCGTCTCCGACCTGTCCCAGGTCACCGCACGCCTGAGGGTGCCCGATCCGCGTGGGCGCACGCCGGTGCTCAGCTCGTCAGCCTGAGCCCGTGTTCCGCGGCCCGTCCGGGACCTGACGGACGAAAAGGGCGAGCCGCCGTGGCTCGCCCCGGCGCGGCCGGGGCCCGCGAGGAGGCCGGGCGCCTCCCCATGGTGGGCGCCCGCACTCCCGTACCGAGAACTATGGTGTCCCATCACATACGCCTCTGACCTGCACGTTCCTACGGTGTGGCGACACACAGCCGTCCCCGTCGAACGCCAGGAAGTGGTACCGATGTCCTCCCCCTCGACCGCTCCGCCCGCACCGACCGACCTCAGACGCGTCGTCGCCGCCAGCCTCGTCGGCACCACCATCGAGTGGTACGACTTCTTTCTGTACGGCTCCGCCGCCGCGCTCGTCTTCAACAAACTGTTCTTTCCGGATTCCGATCCCGTCGTCGGCACCCTGCTCTCCTTCCTCACGTACGCGGTCGGGTTCGCGGCGCGGCCCCTGGGCGCCCTGGTGTTCGGGCACTACGGGGACCGGCTGGGCCGCAAGAGGCTGTTGGTGCTCAGCCTGCTGCTGATGGGCGCGGCGACCTTTGCCATCGGTCTGCTGCCCACGCACGCGAGCGTGGGCTCCGCGGCGCCCGTGCTGCTGACCGTGCTGCGGCTGGTCCAGGGGTTCGCCCTCGGCGGCGAATGGGGCGGGGCCGTGCTGCTGGTGTCCGAGCACGGGGACGCCCGCCGCCGCGGGTTCTGGTCCTCCTGGCCGCAGACCGGAGCGCCGGCCGGGCAGTTGCTGGCGACAGGGGTGCTGTCCCTGCTCACCGCCCTGCTGTCGGACGCGGCGTTCGCCGGCTGGGGCTGGCGGATCCCGTTCCTGCTCTCGGGCGTGCTGGTCGTCGTCGGTCTGTGGATTCGGCTGTCCGTCGATGAATCACCCGTGTTCCAGGAGGCGTTGGCCCGGGCCGCGGCCCGCAGGACGACCGAGGCGGCCGATCCCGGGAAACTGCCGCTCGTCGCCGTACTGCGACGCCACTGGCGCGACATCCTGGTGGCGATGGGCGCACGCATGGCGGAGAACATCAGCTACTACGTGATCACCGCGTTCGTCCTCGTCTACCCCACCACCTCGGCCGGCGTCTCCAAGCAGACGGCACTGAACGCCGTGCTCATCGGCTCCGCCGTGCACTTCGCGGTCATTCCGGCCTGGGGCGCGCTGTCGGACCGGATCGGGCGCCGGCCCGTCTATCTGCTGGGCGCGGCCGGGACAGGGCTGTGGGTGTTCCCGTTCTTCTCCCTGGCGGACACGGCCTCGTTCGGCAATCTGGTCCTGGCCGTGACCGTGGGCCTGGTACTGCACGGGGCGATGTACGCGCCGCAGGCCGCGTTCTTCTCCGAGATGTTCGCGACCCGGATGCGCTATTCCGGTGCCTCGATCGGCGCCCAGTTCGCCTCGGTCGCGGCCGGTGCGCCGGCACCGCTGATCGCCACCGCGCTGCTCTCCGCATACGACGACTCCACGCCGATCGCGTTGTACGTGATCGCGGCGGCCGTACTGACCCTGGTCGCGGTCGCGCTGGCCGAGGAGACCCGGCACCGGGACCTCGCCGAGATCGGCTCCGAGACAGCGGCGGACCGGGAGAAGGCCACGGGCCGGGCGGCGGACAGCCGCCCGGTGTGAGCCCGCGGCTCTCACAACGGCCCCGTACCGCCGTCGGTGCACGGCGACGACGTCCGTGCCGAGCAGCGAGCGGCGGAGGGCGACGCCGACCGGGAGTCCGGCGGCGGTTGCGGGGCGCGGGACGCAGTGCGGGTGGTGGCGGTGGCGGGACATGGCCACAGGATCCCGCACCGACCGCCGGTCCCGTTCGGCCTGTGGACAACTTCCCGGCCCACGGCCACCCGGCCGGTCAGTGCGCGGTCCAACCCCCGTCGAGCACCAGCGAGATACCGGTGACGAAGGTGGCGTGCGGGCCGCAGAGATAGGCGACGGCCTCGGCGACCTCGTCGGGTTCGATGAGCCGCTTGACGGCGCTGTCCTGCAGGAGCACCTCGGACAGCACGCGTTCCTCGGAGATGCCGTGGGCCCGTGCCTGGTCGGCGAGTTGTTTCTCGACCAGGGGGGTGCGCACGTACCCGGGGTTCACACAGTTCGAGGTGACCCCGTGGGGTGCGCCCTCCAGGGCGGCCGTCTTGGACAGGCCCTCCAGACCGTGTTTGGCGGCCACGTAGGCCGACTTGTAGGCGGAGGCGCGCAGACCGTGGACGGAGGAGATGTTGACGATACGGCCCCAGCCCTGACCGTACATGTGCGGCAGAGCGCCCCGGATGAGCCGGAACGGCGCCTCCAGCATCACGGTCAGCACGGTGTGGAAGACGTCGGGCGGGAACTCCTCGATCGGACGTACCAGCTGGAGCCCGGCGTTGTTGACCAGGATGTCGGTGCCGGCGGCGATGTGCTCGGCGGCTTCCAGGTCGGTGAGGTCCAGGACCTGCGGCTGGACCGATCCCGCCAGCTCACCGGCCGCTGCCGCGAGTGCGGCCAGCCCGGCCTCGTCCCGGTCGACGGCTGTCACCTCGGCCCCGGCCGCCGCAAGCCGCAGCGCGCAGGCGCCGCCGATGCCGCCCGCCGCACCGGTGACGAGAGCGGTGCGGCCGGCGAGGTCGGCAGCGGCGGAGGGGCCGGGCACGGTGTCGTACGAGGTCATGCCCCGACCCTAGGCAGCCCCCCGACCGGGCCACATATGGCCCCGCCCCATACTTCAGTCAGAACTCGTGGGGACGAACCATGTGGGCTCATCGGACAGGGCCTGCTTGATCCGGAAGAGTTGCCGCTCGTTCATGGTGGGCATCGCGTCCACCTCGAACCAGCCGACCTCAAGGGACTCGTCGTCGTTGACCCGTGCCTCGCCGCCGACGGCCCGGCAGCGGAGGGTGATGTCCATGAACTGGCAGATGTCGCCGTTGCCGAAGGTGACCGGCTCACCGGACTTCACCATGACGACCCGCTCCGGGACGCACCGGACGGCCGTCTCCTCGTAGACCTCCCGCACCGCGCAGGCGGCCGGCTGCTCGCCGGGGTCCGGGATGCCCGAGGGAACGGCCCACTTGTGGTTGTCCGCGCGCCGGCCGAGCAGGATCCTGCCGCGGTCGTCCAGGACGACGGCGCTGACACCGGGCAGCCACAGCAACTGATGGCCTGCCGAAGCCCGGATGGTCCGGATGAAGTCAGGAGTACCCATGCACCCGACCCTAATCGAGCCGGTCGCGTTCCTCCCGCGCGAGCGACCGGCCGCGGCGGCGGGGCGCTACGCCGTACGGGTGCGCCGGCCGCGCACACCTGCTCCGATCGCCCAGCCGAGGCCGCCCGCGGCGACCAGCACCAGGGCCATCTCGGGCAGGATGCCCAGCCGGGTGGCGGGTGTCTCGGAGGAGCGCAGCGGAATCTTCTGGACCAGGTAGCCGGGGACGAACATGCCGGTCTTCTGGGTGATCCTGCCGTCCGGCATGATGATCGCGCTGACGCCGCTGGTCACCGGCACGGTCACGGTCCGGCTGTGCTCGACGGCGCGGATCCGGGACATGGCGAGTTGCTGGTAGGTCATCTCGCTGCGGTCGAAGGTCGCGTTGTTGCTCGGTACGGAGATCATCTGCGCGCCGTGGGTCACGGTGTCCCGCACGGCCCAGTCGAAGGCGGCCTCGTAGCAGGTCGCGAGGCCGACCTCGGTGCCGTCGATGTCGAAGACACCCGGTTCGGCGCCCCGGCTGAAGTCCTGGCGGACCATGGAGGTCCAGTTGTCGTTGATCGCCCCGAGGAGCGAGCGCAGCGGGAGGTACTCGCCGAACGGCTGGATCTGCCGTTTGTCGTACGTTTGCGTGGGGCCCTTGACCGGGTCCCACAGGATCTGCTCGTTGAGCAGCCTGCCGTCCCTTTCGATGACCCCGCCGATGGAGGCGGGCACGCCGATCGCCTTGACGGCCTTGGCGATGACGGTGGCCGCATCGGGGTAGGCGAAGGGATCGACGTCGGCGGAGTTCTCCGGCCACAGCACGAAGTCGGGCCGCGCGGCCTTGCCCGCCTTGACGTCGGCGGCCAGTTTCTCGGTCTCCCGCGCGTGGTAGTCGAGCACGGCACGCCGCTGCGCGTTGAACTCCAGTCCGGAGCGCGGCACGTTGCCCTGGATGACGGCGACGGTCACCGTGCCGTCCTCGGCCTGGTCGCTCACCAGCGTCCGCGCGGCCAGCGCTCCCACCACCGGAACCGCCACGCTCAGCAGGGCCGCCGCGGCCGCTCCCGTGCGGACGGCACGGGTACGCCGTCCGTCGGCGACGAGGTGTGCGGCCTCGTACAGGCCGAACCCGCACAGGACGACGGCGAAGCCGAGCACCGGCGTGCCGCCGACCGCGGCGAGCGGCAGGAAGATGCCGTCCGCCTGACCGAACGCGATCTTGCCCCAGGGAAAGCCGTGGAAGGGTACGCGCGCGCGTACCGCCTCGCCCGCCACCCACACGGCTGCCGCCCACACCGGCCCGCCGGGCAGTTTCGAGACCGCGGCGATCCCGACCGCGACCAGCGCGATGAAGACCGCCTCCACGGCGACCAGGGCGAGCCAGGGCCCGTCGCCGACCTCCACCCCGGTCCATACGAGCAGCGGCAGCAGGAAGCCGAGACCGAAGAGGTAACCGAGGCCGAGGGCCGCCTTCCAGCCGCGT
Source organism: Streptomyces sp. NPDC006012 (assembly GCF_042871185.1). Lineage (NCBI taxonomy): Bacteria > Bacillati > Actinomycetota > Actinomycetes > Kitasatosporales > Streptomycetaceae > Streptomyces > Streptomyces sp. NPDC006012. The sequence continues at coordinate 253,017 of NZ_JBIAIE010000006.1, read as the reverse complement.
CCGCGCAGCACCCAGGCAAAGCCCGCGAAGGCGGGCAGGGCAAGCCACCACCACAGCGTGCGCGGGGGAAAGCTGGCGTAGAGCAGCACTCCGCAGAGCGCCGAGACGGCGGCCGGGACCAGACGCAGCAACCGGGCGCCGCGCACACGCGCCTGCCCAGGTCGGAGCCGGTCCGGCCGGTCCACGGAAGTTGTGGTGACGGTCACCCCGGGAGTGTACGGCGGGTGACTTTGAAGTCGACAGCGCAGTCCGCGGGACCGTCGCACTCCGGCGGCCCGCGCACGGCCCGGTCGCCGGTCGCCCACGTACGCATGATCTTGTTCGACATCTCGTTCGATACGCCGCACGATGCGACCCCCCGGCCCTGCTGCCGCACCACCGAGGTGCGTACGCACGGCCGCACGGCCTTGTTGTGGCATGTCCCGTGCGTACGGCGGCCGGCAGCCGTTACGGTGTGCCGGAGCCCGTGTGGTACGGCCGGTCGCGGTCCGCCGCTCGGGGTCGGCCACTGGTCGGGGGACCGGGTACGGGGGGCTACGGGGTGGGGACGACAGGGCTGGCATCCGCGCCCGGATCCGGGGCGGACGCGGACAGTGACAGACGAAACGTTTCTGATGTGCTGGGTGTCGCGGTGCTGGGGGCCTGCGCGGCGTGGTCCCTGATCGCCGCCGCGGCGCACGACGGCCGCCCCGAGGGTGTCCTGCTCGCGGTGCTCACTCGCGGCCGGCCGGACTCAGCACCGCGGCCGGGGCATCCTGGGCCTGGGTCTGGTGGCGGCGCTGGTCACCGGGGCGACCTGGGCTGTCGCGGGGAACGTCCTGCCGGCCGGCCCCGCCGCGCTGACGGAGTCCCTGCTGACCCCGGACCGCGTACGGCTGTGGCAGGACGCCCTGTGCCTCGCCCGCCGGAACCCGTTGCTCGGCACCGGACCGGGCCGTTTCGGCGAACACGGTGCCGCCCTGTCGCCGACGGCGCCGCCCGGCGCCAGGCCGCATTCCGCGCCGCTCCAGCAGGCGGCCGAGCAGGGATTCGTCGGCGTCGTCCTGCTGGCGGCGGTGTTCTGCTGGGTGCTGTACGCACTGTGGTGCACGTCCCGGGCCGCGCCTCTCACCCTGACCGCGGGTGCGGCCCTGACCGCGCTGGCAGTGGTCGCGGCGGTCGGCAACCCGCTGAGCTTCACCACGGTGTCGGCGGGCGCGGGGCTGCTGGCCGGACTGGCCACCGCCCATCCGCTGGCCGGGGACGCCGCCACGGAGCCCGGGGACGGCGGCGGATCCGCGGGTTCCCCGGGCGGAGGCGATGTCAGTGAGCGGTGCCCGGTGTGATCGTGCGCAGCCTGGCCTTGATCACCCGGACCGCGGACTCCGCGTTGTCCACGGTGATCGTGAACGTGTGGCCGTCCCACAGCCGGAGCACCACGCCCTCACCACGGCGCACCACGACCGCGGTGCCCTTCTCGGGCCGCCAGCGATATCCCCAGCCGCCCCAGTGGCGCGGAGTGACGTGCGGTGCGAACTCGGCTCCGGCGACATGACTGAGCGGGATGCGGCGGCGCGGCAGCCCGATGTGGCCGCAGCGCACTTCGAGGGAGTTCCCGTCCAGCCGCAGGTCGACGTGGACGAACGCGAGGGTGCCGAAGAGAACCAGCAGCCCGGCCGCGATACAGCCGACTACGGACATGACAAGCGGAACGATGCCGGAGGTCCAGGCGGATTCCAGCGCGAGTTCGATGCCGAGGGCCATGCAGGCCGCGCCGACGAGCGCGAGCAGCCACTGGACCCGGTTCGTTGCCCGGCCGGTCCATACCTCGGTGTGGAAGGCGTCGGCGGAGACCTCGTCGTGCGAGTGGTCCTGCATGACTACGAGGTTACTAAGGTTTCGCTGCGCGGGTAATGTGTTGCGCAGAGTGACTGCGCCGGGTGGCGGGAAGCGGATCCCGGATCGGACCCGTGCCGTCCGCCGGTCGCGGCGGTCAGCGGGCGGCGCTCGCGGCCACCAGGAGACGGCCCTCGGCGTAATGCAGCGCGGCTGCGGGCAGTCCGCCCGTGCGGCCGCTCAGCAGCACCGTCACGGTGCCCTCGGCCGCAGCCTCGGGCGCGGGCGGTTCGGCGATGCGGCGCAGCGTCTGGGCGGCCACCGCGCCGGCGCTGCCGTGCAGGACCAGCGGCGGGGCGGCGGGACGTTGCAGGGCCGTGCGGATGCGCTCCGTGACCAGTTCGTAGTGGGTACAGCCCAGGACGACGGTCGTCACGTCGTGCGGGGTCAGTTCGGCGGCCGCGGCGACGGCGGCGCCGATGGCCGACTCGTCCGCGTGCTCGACGGCCTCGGCGAGTCCCCAGCACGGCACCTCGGCGACCGGTACGCCGTCGGCGAACTCCTCGATGAGTCCGCGCTGGTAGGGGCTGCCGGTGGTGGCGGGCGTGGCCCAGATCGCGACGGGGCCGCCGCCGGCCGCGGCCGGCTTGATCGCCGGGACGGTGCCGATCACCGGGATGCCGGGTTCCAGGCGAGCCCGCAGGGCGGGCAGCGCGTGCACGGTCGCCGTGTTGCAGCCGACGACGAGCGCCTCGGGGCGGTGCGCGGCGGCGGCCTCGGCCACGGCGAGGGCGCGCTCGGTGAGGTCCTCGGGGGTGCGCGGTCCCCAGGGCATGCCGTCGGGGTCGAGGGAGAGGACGAGATCCGCGTCGGGTCGCAGACGCCGCATCGCGGCGGTGGCCGCCAGGAGGCCGATTCCGGAGTCCATGAGCGCGATCTTCACCCGGCCACCATAGAGGATGGCTCCCAGCGGTCCGGCCGGGTGGTGCAGACTGCGCGGGTGAGTGCCCTCGTGTGGATCGCCGTCCTGTCGTTCGTCGCCTGGTTGTGGCTGTTGCTGTGCCAGGGCTTCTTCTGGCGGACGGACGTCCGCCTGCCGTCGCGGCGGGAAGCGGACGTGTGGCCGTCGGTGTGCGTGGTCGTACCGGCCCGCGACGAGGCCGCCGTGCTGCCGTCGAGTCTGCCCTCGCTGCTGGCGCAGGAGTACCCGGGACCGGCGGAGGTCTTCCTGATCGACGACGGCAGTTCGGACGGCACCGGGGAACTGGCCCGCGAGCTGGCCGGGCGCCACGGCGGGCTGCCGCTGACCGTGGCCTCGCCCGGCGAGCCGCCGGCGGGCTGGACGGGGAAGCTGTGGGCGGTGCGCCACGGCATCGGTCTGGCACGCGCGCGTGACCCCGAATACCTGCTCCTGACGGACGCGGACATCGCGCACGCGCCGGACAGCCTGCGGGAGCTGGTGGCGGCCGCGCGCACCGGAGGCTTCGACGTCGTCTCGCAGATGGCCCGGCTGCGGGTGGAGAGCCTGTGGGAGCGCCTGGTGGTGCCCGCCTTCGTGTACTTCTTCGCCCAGCTGTATCCGTTCCGCCGGATCGGGAAGCGCGGCGCGCGGACGGCGGCGGCCGCGGGCGGCTGCGTGCTGCTGCGCACGGAGGCGGCGGAGCGGGCGCGGATCCCCGACGCCATCCGGCACGCGGTCATCGACGACGTGGCGCTCGCGCGGGCCGTGAAGGGCGGCGGCGGGCACATCTGGCTGGGGCTGGCCGAGCGGGTGGACAGCGTGCGCCCGTATCCGCGGCTGGACGACCTGTGGCGGATGGTCTCGCGCAGCGCGTACGCGCAACTGCGGCACAACCCGCTGCTGCTCGTCGGCACGGTCGCCGGGCTGGCGCTCGTGTACCTCGTACCACCGGTCGCGCTCGTGGTGGGCGCAGCGGCCGGGAGCACGGCGGCCGCCTTGGCCGGCGGGGCGGCGTGGCTCGTGATGACGGGGACGTACCTCCCGATGCTCCGCCACTACCGCCAGCCGCCGTGGCTCGCCCCGCTGCTGCCCTTCACCGCCTTCCTGTACCTCCTGATGACCGTCGATTCGGCCATTCAGCATTACCGGGGGCGCGGCGCGGCCTGGAAGGGCCGTACGTACGCCCGTCCGGACGCCGTCGGCGACGAAGGCTGAGGGGCCGTCACTTCCGGCCCGGTGTCCAGTTCATGTCCCACCCGTAGGCCCGGTCGACCGTCCGCTGCGGGCTCACTCCGCGCGGCGGCACCAGGTACTGGGCCTCACGCCGGACGACGAGGTCGCCGCCGGTGTTGGTGATGAGGGCGAGCGCGCACACCGGCGACGGCACGATGCACTCGTCGAGCGAGAACTCGACGGGTGCACCGTGCTGGGGGCGCAGGGTGACCGTGGCGTGCAGGTCGGCGAAGGAATTGGCGCCTTCGTAGATGGTGACGAAGACGAGGATGCGCCGGAAGTCCCGGGTGTGGTCGAGGTTGACGGTGAGGTTCTCGCCGCTCGCCGTGCCGCCGGTGCGGTCGTCGCCGTCCAGGTGGATGTACGGGGGCCGGTCGAGCGATCCGAAGGCGTTGCCGAGGGCCTGGACGACTCCTTTGCGGCCGTCGGTGAGTTCGTACAGGGCGCACAGGTCGAGGTCGAGATCGGTGTGCGCGGCGCCCCACCGGCCGCCCCATCCGCGCGTCTGCTGCTTGCGCATCTGCCAGGTGAGGTTGACCCGCAGCGCGCCGGAGGTGCCGCCCTGCTTGGCCAGCGAGACGGAGGGGGCCGCCTTGGTGAGCGTGACTTTGCTGAGCCGCACGGGGGCGGCGGACGACGGCACGGCCGGCGGGGCGACCGGCGCCGGGGCGGTCGCCGGAGGCTGTGCGGCCACGGCAGGCGGCAGGGTGGGTGCCTGCGGCGGCATCGGGGGTGCGGCCGCCGGGGCGGGGTGCGGTGCCGCGTGCTGCGGCTCGTCCACGGTGATCCCGAAGTCGGTGGCCAGGCCCTCCAGGCCGCTGCTGTAGCCCTGCCCGACGGCGCGGAACTTCCAGCCTCCCTGGCGGCGGTAGAACTCGCCGAGCACGAAGGCCGTCTCGACCGTGGCACCCGTGCTGTCGAAGCGGGCGACCATGTCGCCCCGGGCGGCGTCGGTCACCGCGATGTAGAGGTCCGGGACCCGGCCGAACGTCCCGCCGTCCGCCGAGGCGGCGAGGACCACCCGCTCCACAGCGGCCTCCACGCGCGCGAGGTCCACGAAAAGGGTGTCGGTCACCTTCCCCGCGGTGTTGCGTTTCCCCTCGTGGCGCACCGCACCGGAGGAGTGCGCGGGCTGGTTGTAGAAGACGAAGTCACCGTCGGAGCGCACCTTTCCCGCCACGAGCAGGAGCGCCGAGGCGTCCACGTCCGGAACCCCGGGCTCCGAACGCCAGCCCAATTCGACGCGCAGCGCCGTCGTGGGCACCGGCGCATTCGACCCTTTCGGCATTGTCATGTCCGCCCCCTCACGTCTCACCGGGCCGCACCCCGGCCGTCCATTGCATCCCTACCCGGCCAACCTATTCCTGAGGGCGGGGAACTCCCACCGGCCGGGCGGAAAGATCGCCGTCCAACACCCGGTAACCCGCCAGGAACTCGGCCTTTACACGATCTAAACGTCGGGCACCGCCCCTTTTTGCCAAGTTCGCTCGGATTAGCGATGCCACGTCACCGCCGACACGGAAAACAACCCTCTTATCGGTCTCCCCAACCAGCACATCGTGGGCTTAACTTATGTGCCATGACCTCCCCCCGCTCCACTTATGGCGGCGGCTACTACTCCGCCTCCTTCCCGGACACTCCGATCTACGACTCACTCGTGGCCGAGCGGGGCACCCCGCAGATCGCCCCGATCCGGGTCCCCGCGGCCTACGACGCGCCGCTCAGCAACCTGCCCGCACTGCCGTCGGCCCTGCCCGCGCTCCCGGCGGGCCCCTCCCAGAGCGCCCCGCTCTACGGCTACCCGCAGGCGCAGCAGCCCGCTCCGTTGCAGCAGGCTCCCACGTCCTACATCCCGCAGCAGGCCACCGCGCCGCGCGGCTACCCCGGTCAGCAGCCGCCGCAGCCGCCGCGGCCGATGACCCACGGCAACGGCTACGAGGCGATGCGGCCCGCGGCTCCGCGGCCCGCTCCGGCCCCGTACCAGGACCCGTACAACAACCAGCAGCCCTACCGCGGCTACTGACGGGGCTCCCGGCCTTCCGCGACGCCTGGCACGATGGCGGCATGGGGAACGCCACGCTGCAATCGATCCACGTCCATCCGGTCAAGGCGTTCCGGAGCATCGCGCTCCGGGAGGCCGCCGTGGAGCCCTGGGGGCTGGCCGGGGACCGGCGCTGGGCAGTGGTCGGCGACGGGGGAAAGGTCGTCACGCAGCGTGAGCAGCCGCGCCTGGCACTGGCCGCCGCCGAGCCCATGGCCGACGGCGGCCTTCGGCTGTCCGCGGCCGGGAGGACGCCGCTGATGGTGCCGGTCCCTCGGCCGGCGGGCACGGTGACGATCTCCGTCTTCGGCACCAAGGTGGAGGCCGTCCCTGCCACGGAGGCCGCGCACGCCTGGTGCACCGCGCATCTCGGGACGGACGTCCGTCTGGTCCACCTGGACGACCCGGCCACGCGCCGCCCGGTCGATCCTGATTTCGCGCTGCCCGGCGAGACGGTGAGCCTCGCCGACGGTTTTCCGCTGCTGGTGACCACGCTCGCTTCCCTCGACGCCCTCAACTCCCTGCTGGCCGAGGGCGATCACGCCCATGAGGGTCCGCTGCCCATGAACCGCTTCCGGCCGAACGTCGTCGTGGCGGGCACGGTCCCCTGGGCCGAGGACGGCTGGTCGCGCATCGCCATCGGCGAGGTGGACTTCCGCGTCGCCAAGCCGTGCGGACGGTGCGTCGTGACCACGACCGACCAGAGCACCGCCGCGCGCGGCGCGGAGCCCCTGCGCACGCTGGCCCGTCACCGCCGCATCAGCGGCTCGCTGGTCTTCGGCCAGAACCTGGTCCCCCGGTCCGCCGGCACGATCCGCGTCGGGGATCCGGTGCGGATCCTCGGCTAGTTCGCGATCCTCCACTTCTCGCTCCACTACTTCTCGCTCCACCACTGCGCGATCCTCCGCTGCGTGACCCGCGACTGACGGCGGATCCCTCGACCGTACGCGGACGGGCCGGGCCGCACGGTTGGCTCGATCCCGGCGGCACGGGGAACCAGACCCCGCGGTCCGGTCGTTGGGAAGTCGTGAGAAATTCGAGAAGTTGTTGACCGGACCTGGTCGAAGGTGCAGGGGTGACGTGGCTCTCTCTTCGGCCGGGATCTCAGGCGCACGACTCCACCAGGGGTTGGCACGGAGCGGGAAGGGGGGCAGAGGACCGTGTGGGCATTCAGCGGTCTCTGGCGGTGGCGGCGGAATCCGCTGCGCCGTGCGACCGATCTGGCCGAGGCATGGGTGGCCCTGGGCACGCTGCTGCTGATCGCTGTCGCCGCGCCCGTCGTCGGCTCGCTCGTCGGAACCGGGGCGCAGAACGCCCTCCAGCGATCCGTACGGGCCCAGCAGCACTCCCGCCACTCGATCACGGCCACCGTGCTGCGCAAGCTGGACGACGCCGTGTCCGAACCCGACCCGGAGAGCGGCAGCGGCAACAGTCCGCGCAGCCGGGTGCTGGCCGAGTGGACCGCCCCGGACGGCACCCGGCAGCGGGGCCCGGTCACGGCGGACCTCATGTCCCCTCGGCGGGGCGACCGCTTCGTCCTGTGGACGGACGCCCGCGGCCACCTGGTCCCCCGCCCGCTGGACTCCGCGACGGCGGCCACGCACGCGGTACTGGCCGGGCTCGGTGCGGCACTGCTGACGGCAGGACTGATCGACGCCTGCAGACGGATGATCGTCTGGCGCATGGTCCGCCGCCGGTACGCCCGTTGGGACCAGGCATGGGACCGGGCCGGCCCGGACTGGGGCAAGGCAGGCACCGGCAGCTGACGGCCTGTCGCCTCTGGTCAATCCACCGCCCGCGCGCACGCTACGGTGGACCGGCCGAGACACTCGGCTTTGACCCGCGCGCGACGAGCCGCAGGGGCGCGGCACCGGCTGTGCACCCCGAGGCGAACGAGCCACGTACGACGAGGTGGGGGCACGGCAACGCCATGGCACAGGGCACGGTCCAGGTGACGCACACCGGCACATCGCGGTGGCGGCGCCGCACGGGTGAGTACACATCGCTCGCCGCTGCCCTGGAGGCCGCCGCCGAGGGCGACGTCCTCACCGTCGCTCCCGGCACCTACCGGGAGAACCTCGTCATACAGCGGGCGGTGACGCTGCGCGGCCCCGAGGGCTCGCCCGGCTCGGTGCGCATCGCCCCGATGGACGGGGTACCGCTGACGGTGCGCGCCTCGGCCGTGGTGCAGGACCTGCTCGTCGAGGGCCAGGACGCCGCCGCGCCCGCGCTGCTCGTCGAGGAGGGCTCACCCGAACTGCGGGACGTACGGGTCGTCACCCGCTCCGCCGCGGGCGTGGAGGTGCGCGGCTCGGCCCGCCCGACCGTGCGGCGCTGCACCGTGGACAATCCGGCGGGCATCGGCATCGCCGTACTCGACGGCGGGGCAGGGGTGTTCGAGGACTGCGAGGTGGTGGCGGCCGGGCAGTCGGGCATCACGGTGCGCGGCGGCGCGCACCCCCGGCTGGAGCGCTGCCGGGTGCACCACGCCTCGGGTGTGGGTCTGATGGTGACGGGCGAGAATTCCGCGTTGGAGGCGGTGGGCTGCGAGGTCTACGAGGTGCGGGGCGCCGGCGCCCAGATCACCGCGCGGGCCACGGCGCACCTCACCGACTGCGATGTGCACCGCACGGCCGCGGACGGCGTCACGCTCGACACGGACGCCGTCCTCACCCTCGCCGACTGCCGTATCCACGACATCCCGGAGAACGCGGTCGACCTGCGCTCCCGCTCGGTGCTCACCCTGACCCGGACGACCGTGCGGCAGTTCGGGCGCAACGGCCTGTCGGTGTGGGACCCGGGCACCCGGGTGGACGCCAACCAGTGCGAGATCTTCGACAGCACGGGCGACTACCCCGCGGTGTGGGTGAGCGACGGCGCGACCGCGGTGCTCGACTCCTGCCGGGTGCACGACGTGCCGGACGCCCTGTTCGTCCTGGACCGGGGCTCCCGCGCGGACGTGGTGGACAGCGACCTGTCCCAGGTGCGCAACACCGCCGTGTCGGTCAGTGACGGGGCGACCGCGCAGCTCGACGACTGCCGTATCCGGGAGGCAGCGACCGGCGCCTGGTTCCGTGACCACGGCAGCGGCGGCACGCTCAACAACTGCACCCTGGACGGCACCCAGACCGGTGTGATCGTCACCAAGGGCGCGGACCCCACCATCGAGCGCTGCACGGTGGACTCCCCCGCCGAGGCGGGGTTCTACGTGTCCGCCGGGGGCCGGGGCAGCTTCCTGGGCTGCCGGGTGACGGGCAGCGGCGGCTACGGCTTCCATGTGATAGACGGCTGCCGTGCAACACTGCGGAAGTGCCGCACGGAACGCTGCGCGCGCGGGGGCTACGAGTTCGCGGACGGCGGTCCCGACCAGGGCTCCGGCACGGGACCTGTCGTGGAGGACTGCACCAGCGACGAGAGCGGCGGCGGGCTCAGGCCACCGGCGGCACCGGAGACCGCCGTACAGACGACCAGCCCCTCCGCCGGGCTGCTGGGCGCCATCCCCGGGCAGCGCAGCGGCGAGCAGGAACCGATCGTCGCCGCCGCGGAAGGTCCGCAGCCCGCCCGGAGTTCCCAGGACGTCCTCGGTGAACTCGACGGGCTGGTCGGCCTGGAGAGCGTCAAACGCGAGGTCCGCGCGCTCACGGACATGATCGAGGTGGGCCGGCGCCGCCGCGAGGCGGGCCTGAAGGCGGCCTCGGTCAAGCGCCATCTGGTGTTCACGGGTTCTCCGGGCACCGGCAAGACCACCGTGGCCCGGCTCTACGGCGAGATCCTCGCCTCCCTCGGCGTGCTGGAGAAGGGGCATCTCGTCGAGGTGTCCCGGGTCGATCTGGTCGGCGAGCACATCGGGTCCACCGCGATCCGCACCCAGGAGGCGTTCCAGCGGGCACGCGGCGGGGTGCTGTTCATCGACGAGGCGTACGCGCTCTCACCGGAGGACGCGGGCCGGGACTTCGGCAAGGAGGCCATCGACACCCTCGTCAAGCTGATGGAGGACCACCGGGACGCGGTGGTGGTGATCGTCGCGGGCTACACGACGGAGATGGAGCGGTTCCTCGCCGTCAACCCCGGTGTGGCCTCCCGTTTCTCACGGACCATCACCTTCGGTGACTACGGTCCGGAGGAACTGCTGCGGATCGTGGAGCAGCAGACCGACGAGCACGAGTACCGGCTGGCGCAGGGCACGTCGGAGGCGCTGCTGAAGTACTTCACGGCCATCCCGAAGGGCGCCGCGTTCGGCAACGGCCGCACCGCCCGGCAGACCTTCGAGGCGATGGTGGAACGGCACGCGAGCCGGGTCGCCCAGCTCCCGGATCCGACCACCGACGACCTGACCCTGCTGTACCCGCAGGACCTGCCGGAACTGCCTTGACCCGACCGTTCCGCCGGACGGCCGTGCTGCGACCGATCCGCCGGAACGACCTGACGTGACGCGATGCGTCCGCGACAGCCGTCGTGGCCTGCCGCACGGGTTCCTCGCGCCCTCTGCCCCCTCCCCCGGTTCGCCGCTCCGCTTGCTCCGGCCGGCCGCAGCGGACTTCACCGGTCCGCTCGGGCCGCCGGTCCGGGGCGTTGGCCCGGTACGTCGGGGCGCAGCCGGGCCAGCAGTCGCTCCCGTTCCTCGGCGAACACGGGGTCGGCCTGATAGTCGGAGTGGCCCAGGATGGGCGCGGGGAGCGGATGCTGGGGCGTGCGGCCGTAGGCGAGCGGGTCCTTCAGCGGCTCGCGGTCCACGTCCGGGCCGCAGTCCCCCGGCAGCCGCACCGGGCCGCCGATGGGGTCGGTGAGCCGGTAGAGATTGCGCCAGCAGGCCACCTCACGGTGCAGCGAGCCGAGTTCGGCGGGACCGAAGTAGGCGGGGAACCAGCGGCCGTACAGGCGCTCCAGCGGAGAACCGTAGGTGAGCAGCGCGACCCGTCCGCGCACGGACGGCGTCAACTGCCAGGCCGCGGCGGCCGCGAGGACGCTGCCCTGGGAGTGCCCTGAGATCACCAGGCGCCCACCGGTGCTGCGTGTCCAGGTCGCCATCCGCCAGGTCAGGTCGGGCACCGCGCGCTCGGCATAGCAGGGCGGCGCGAACGGATGGGCGGCGCGCGGCCAGAAGGTGCCGACGTCCCAGAGGATGCCGACGGTGCGCCGCGCGGACGCGTCCTTGTAAGCGCGCCTTCCCAAGGCGACGAACAGGACGAAGCCGAGTCCGACCAGCCAGGAGCCCAGGGCCTGCGCCGCCTCGGCCGCGCCCTGCACGACGGCGTACGCGTGCCGGGCCGCCTCCACCGGGGTCTGTCCGGTGTCCATGGCACCGACCAGGGCACCGGCGCCGAGCAGCAGCGTGGTTGCGCAGACGAGGGCGATGAGGAGAGGGGCCCGGTCGGTGAGCGTGGCCATCGCACGGGTGCGCGCGATACTGCGGGTGCGCGCCGCGTCGGCGGGCTCCTTCGGGTAGTCGGTGTCCACCGCGGCGCACTCGGCACGGCTGAGCCGCCAGGTGCGCCAGGCCAGCCAGCCGACCAACCCGAGCAGGGCCACCAGGAGCGGCGGGATGACGGACGCCTGCCAGGTCAGCAGCACCGGCGGGCCTTCGATGGAGGAGCCGGTGCCGTCCATCCAGTCGGCCACGCGCTGTGCGACGCCCCCCGAGAGCACACCGCCCAGCCCGCAGGCGAGCAGCGCGACCGCGGGTCCGCCGAAGCCACGCATGGCGACCCGCCGTCGGGCCTCGGCGTCCGTCGCCGCGGCCGCAGCGGGAGCCCGGGGCACCGAGCGGTACAGCACCTGGGCGACCACGCCGATGACGATCACCAGCAGGCCCTGGGCGAGGACGACCACGCCGAAGGCGGTGTCGCCCGACAGCCGCCCCGCCGACTGCCAGCCCGGCCGGGACCAGCCCGCGTACAGCAGCGCGAGGACCAGCAGGACCAGGGCGCCCAGCGGCAGCCGCCGTACCAGGTGCTCGTCGAGTTCCTGGTCGAGGCGGCTCTCGCTGCGGCCCCGGCGGCACACCACCCAGAGCACCGTGGCCGTGGTGGCGCACAGCGCGGCGAGCAGCAGCCAGCCGAGGACGTCGAGGAATCCGGAACCGCCCGTCCCGCGGTCGAAGCGCGCGGCCGGGGCGACGACCGCGGCCGTCACCGTCAGCAGGCCCGCGGCGGTGTGCCCGGCGCGCAGCCGGGCCACCAGCCGGCGCCCGTACCAGAAGCCGGGGCGGCCCAGCGCGGTGGGGCCGGTCTGTTCGTCCTGTTCCGGGCGGTGGGTCAGCGGCGGCTGGGACTCGTACGCGCTCCAGGTGCGCCGGGACAGGTACCAGAGCAGCCAGGTGAGGGCGGCCGGTACCGCGGCGGCCAGGGCGAGCCGACGGCCGGGTGAACTCCACCAGCCGTCGCCGGAGACCGAGGGCGAGAGGAAACCCAGCCAGGTGTGGCGCTCGGCGCAGGCGCTGACGCCGGCGCACTGCCAGGCCACCAGGTCCAAAGCGACCTCGCAGGCCGCCGCCACCAGCAGCACCGTGAGGGTGAGTCCCACGAGCCGCACCAGCAGCCCGTACAGCCGCACCGTCCGCCGGTGTCCGGCGGCGCTGGGCCGCATCCAGTGCGCGAGGTTGACGACCATGAAGGGCAGCAGCAGGAGCCACAGGGCGCGGGCACTGTTGCCCGAGGTCAGATTGGACCAGACGTACGCCTCGGCGACCGGTCTGTCGCGGTACTCCTCGGGCCGGGCTTCCGCGTCGGCGTCGACGGCACGCCGGAAGACCGCGGCCCTGTCGTCGCCGGTGATCCGTACCGTGCACGGATCGTCGAGCATCTCCTGAGGTGTGGCGCCCCCTACTCCGTGGACCAGGAGTTCCAGGTCGATCGGGGCACCTTCGGGCCGCGTCGTGGGGCTGTCAGCCCCGTCGGCCGCGGTCTCCTGCTGCGCACGCTCCACTGTCCTCGCACTTCCCCCGCGACGGGCCGGCGGATGGTCTCCGCGCGGCCTTCAGATTCTCCGCTCCAGGTGTTTGTACACCTCTCGTCACGGAATCTCCTCGATCCGTGTGACACCCGGCGATACAGATCGTGCCCGAAGGGCAAGTGCACGTCGATGCGGGGGACGCAACCGCAAGCTTCCCGTGACAAGATGGGACGTCCGCGCACCAGCAGCACGGCGGAACAGCCTGGTCGGAGCGGGTGCGGCGGGCGACTCGGCGACCGAGGCGAAAGGACCGGAGCGTACGTGAGTGAGAATCAGAACCTCCTCGCGGAGCAGCGCCGCGCCCTGATCCTGGACGAGGTCCGCCGGCGTGGCGGCGTCCGGGTGAACGAACTGACGCGCAAGCTCGGCGTGTCGGACATGACCGTGCGACGCGACCTGGACGCGCTGGCCCGCCAGGGAGTCCTGGAGAAGGTGCACGGCGGGGCGGTTCCGGTCATCGAGGCGAGCACGCACGAGCCGGGTTTCGAAGCCAAGTCGGGTCTGGAGCTGAGTGCCAAGGAGGACATCGCGCTGGCCGCCGCCGACCTGGTCAGCCCGGGCACCGCGATCGCCCTGTCCGGTGGCACGACGACCTACGCACTCGCGCACCATCTCCTCGAAGTGCCGGATCTGACGGTGGTGACCAACTCCGTGCGGGTCGCGGACGTCTTCCACGCCGCGCAGCGGACCTCGGGGCAGCGGCAGGGCGCGCCCGTGGTCGTGCTGACCGGCGGGGTGCGCACCCCGTCCGACTCGCTGGTGGGGCCGGTGGCCGACCAGGCGATCGGCACGCTCCATTTCGACCTGCTCTTCCTCGGGGTGCACGGGATATCGGTCGAGGCCGGGCTGTCGACGCCGAACCTCGCGGAGGCCGAGACCAACCGGCGGCTGGTGCAGTCGGCGCGGCGTGTGGTGGTGGTCGCCGACCACACCAAGTGGGGGACGGTGGGCCTGAGTTCCTTCGCCACCCTGGATCAGGTCGACACGCTGATCACCGACGCGGGCCTGCCGGACGCGGCACGCGCGGAGATCTCCGAGCATCTGCGGCGACTGGTGGTGGCGGGGGCGCCGACCGGGGATACTGCCGACTGACGATCCGTCAGCCGGGGTCGGCGGGACGATGCCTCGTCTCCCCCGGGGGATTTCACGAGGGGGTTGGCAGCCATGGCTCACGGTCTGCGTCCGGTGGGAATCGACTTCGTCGAGAACGCCCCCGTACGCCTGGTGTTCACGCACGAGATCAGCGCCGCGCCCGACGCCGTCTTCCGGGCGCTCGCCGAGGACGTACCCGGCTGGCCCCAGTGGTTCTCAGCGGTGGCGTCCGCCCGGCCGACCGACGGCGGACGGGAGGTCCGGCTCAGAGGCGGAACCCGGTTCGAGGAGTCGGTGATCGAGGCCGAGCCGTCCGAGTCGTACGCCTACCGCATCGATGTGACGAACACGCCGGGCGCGCGCGCCTGGATCGAGGAGTGGCGGCTCGCCCCGGCCGGCACCGGCACGCGGGTACGGATGACGTTCGCGCTCGACGGGACGGGACTCTTCCGCGCCGTCGCCCGTCTCGCGCGCCCCGGCGTCGGCCGCGCGTTCCATGACGCGATGACCGCGCTGGACCGCCGCCTCGCCGACCGGGACCCGGCAGGTCCCGCGTCCGGGTGAGAACCGCCTCGGCCGCCTCCGGGTGCAAAGGACCCAGAACTCGCGTACTTCGTGTCGCGGGGCTGCGCGGCGCGGGTCAGACCGGCCACGCTCCCGTGGCGAGCAGTGCGTCGATCGCGGCCGAGTACGGTTCGATGTCCAGGCCCTGCTCCTCAAGCCAGGAGTCCGAGTAGTACTTGTCGAGGTAGCGGTCACCCGGATCGCACAGCAGGGTGACCACGCTGCCGGAGCGCCCCTCGGCGACCAGTTCGGAGACGATCTTGAGGGCGCTCCACAGGCCGGTGCCGGTGGAGCCGCCCGCCTTGCGGCCGATGACCCGCTCCAGGGACCGTACGGCGGCGACGGCGGCCGCGTCCGGCACCTTCATCATCCGGTCGATGGCGCCGGGTACGAAGCTCGGCTCCATGCGCGGCCGGCCGATGCCCTCGATGCGCGAGCCGCAGTCGCAGGTGACTTCCGGATCGCCGGTGGTCCAGCCCTCGAAGAAGCACGAGTTGTCGGGGTCGGCGACACAGATACGGGTGTCGTACTGCATGTAGTGCACATAGCGCGCGATCGTCGCCGAGGTGCCGCCGGTGCCTGCGGTGGCGACGATCCACGTGGGCTCCGGGAAGCGTTCCAACTCCAGCTGACGGAAGATCGATTCGGCGATGTTGTTGTTGCCACGCCAGTCCGTGGCACGCTCGGCGTAGGTGAACTGGTCCATGTAATGGCCGCCGGTCTGCATCGCGAGGCGGGCCGATTCCTCGTACATCTTCCGCGGTTCGTCCACGAAGTGACATCGCCCGCCGTGGAATTCGATGAGGCGGCACTTCTCGGCACTGGTCGTGCGGGGCATGACCGCGATGAAGGGCACGCCGATCAGTTTGGCGAAGTACGCCTCGGACACGGCCGTCGAACCGCTGGACGCCTCGATCACCGGCCGCCCGGGCCGGATCCAGCCGTTGCACAGGCCGTAGAGAAAGAGCGAGCGCGCGAGCCGGTGCTTGAGGCTGCCGGTCGGGTGGGTCGACTCGTCCTTGAGGTAGAGGTCTATGCCCCAGTCCTCAGGCAGCGGGAAGCGCAGCAGATGGGTGTCGGCAGAGCGGTTGGCGTCGGCCTGGACCTTGCGGACGGCGTCCTTCAGCCACGCTCGGTAGGCGACATCGGTGCGGTCGACGTCCTGGGTGGCGCCGGTCCGGGTCTGTGGGGTGGTGCTCACGAGGTGACTCCTTACCCTTCGCGCCGCGGGCGCCAGCAACGGTCGCCACTCCGATCATAGGCAGCTTCCACACTGCCTCTCATCTGCATAAACACACCTTTGAGCGGCCCAAAGACGGCGCTTGGGCGCGGCCGGCGGGGCGCGTGGGGGCGCATTCCGGAAAAGCTCCGGGCGCGTCCCCGTACGGCACCATGGGTACTGGTGTTCAGAGCCAGGGGCGGGCAGACTGCACCGGGTGCGGGGCGGCATCATGTGCGAAGGAGCACACTGGATCACGGAACGAGCCGGACGGCACCGGGCCCCCGCCCCGGCGGGCACCGGTCCGGCGGGCGAGCGCGAGGGGGCGGGGCAGCATGGCGGAGCCGGAGTTCACGGCCACGGGCGTTCGGATAGAGAAGCGGCTGCGTTCACTGACCAGGGCCGGGCAGGTCCGGATCAGCGACGGCAGGGTCGAGTTGCTGACCAGCTACGGCAGCGAGATAGACAGCGCGCCGGTCCAGGCGGTGCGTGCCTCCAAGCCCTGGTTCGCCCCGGACGGCCGGGCCCTGGCGGACCTCAACGGCCAGCGGTACCTGCTGACCTTGGGCGATCACGACCCGGCCCCCGGCCGTACCGGTCCGCCCGCGGCACGTCGGTTCATCGAGGCGGTGCGCCGGGCAGCGGGGCGCGAGGGCTGAGCGACGGCGAGTTGCGCACGCGTGTGTCCTGAGTCACTCTGGTCTCACGTCACTCTGGGTTTACCGGCGATAACGCTGCGAACCAGCCCGCCGGCCACGACAGCAGGCGGCCGCCCATGCAGGCGCCTCGCTGGATCCGTACTCCGTGTTCTTCCGGACCTCACGTCGGGGAGTCGCAGCCGTGATCAGTCACCCAAGCAGGCACTGCACGGTGGAGCTCCAAGCCCTGCCGTCGCGGATCTGTCAGGTCCGCAGAATCGTATCTGCGCATTTGCGCTACTGGCATCTTGACCCGTTGATCGACCGGGCCGCGCTCGGTGTGACGGAGTTGTTGACCAACGTCCACCAACACGCCCGGCCCGACAAGTCGTGCACCGTGGAGATCGAGTTGCTGCTCGACCGGCTGACGGTGTCGGTGCGCGACCGCGATCCGCGCCTCCCCGTGGCCGCGGACATCAAGGACGTCGCCCCCCTGGACACCCGCGGACGCGGGCTCGCCATGGTGGCGGCCCTGAGCGAGAGTTGGGGCGCACGCCCGGACGGCGACGAGGGAAAGGTCGTGTGGTTCACGTTGCCCGCGCTGGTGGAGGCGAAGCCGCAGCGCGGCCGCGCGCCCCAGCGTACGGCCGCGGAGCAGCCCACCCCTCGGTTCACGGAGGTCGAACCCGTCGCCTGCGTGCCCGCCGTGGCACACGCTCCCGCCCGGTCGGCCGTTGTCGGCTGACCGGGCGGTGACCCTCCCTTCCCCGGGGGTATGAGGGCGGTCACCCGGAGGTCCTGGCGGGCCACCCGCCGGTCCAGACGCGGTCCCGTGCGGGGCCCGACGGGCGAACCGCCTGTGCGGCCACCGTGATCCGTACGGACGGAAGCGGGCAGGGCCGTGGGCGGGGCACCGTCTTCATCGCCGGTTTCTTCATCGCCGGTGTCCTCATCCCGGGCGTGCTCGTTCCCGGTGTCCTCGTTCCCGGTGTCTTCATCCTCGGCCGCAGACTCGGGGTGGGGGCGAAGCCCGGGAGGCCGGGCGGCCGTCGGCGCTTCGCACCGCCGACAGCCACGCGCGGCTCCCGACTGGCTCCGCCCCGGAGGAATCGGCCCCGTCGTTCGGGCCGTCCGGTGGCCGGAACGTCCGTGGAGAGACCTCCGTCCGGCGTGCCCAGCGGTCGGTGAACTGGCCTGACTGGCCTTATCGGTCATTGTGTTGGTGACAGACCTCCCGGTGGCGTGGCGGTGCCGTGGGCCCCGTCCGGATGTTGACAGCGTCCGGTTGGGGGTCGGTGGCACGCCGGGGCGGGGCGCGCTCGCGGCCCTGCGGGTCATGAGTCGGGCGCATGCCCGGTCCGGGCGTTGGCAGCCCCGCTGGCGACGGGCCGATGCCGTACGCCCGCCCGGCGCCCATGGCCCGGCGGCGGAGGTCCGTACGCCGGACCTGGCGGTCACGCCGCGCCGATCCTGTCCGCGTGGCCGAACCGCTCGTCCAGCACGGAGAGCCGGCGCCAGTACTCGTCCTCGTCGATCTCGCCGGTGGCGAACCGCCTGCCGAGGATCGCGATCGGTGAGTCGCCCACGGGACGCCCGGCGGGCTCCGGCCACCAGGGCGACCCACGCCCACGCCGGACCGTGCGGCGCAGGACGGTGCCGACGCCGATCACGACGGCCGCCCAGAACAGGGGGAAGAACAAGATCCACGGGCCGGGACCGCCGTCCCAGTTCGCCAGGTTCTGCATCGCAGGTCATCTCCTCCGAAGAAGCACGTGTCGGGTGATGCTCCGAGACTGGCTCCTGGGCGGGGTCCGGGTCGTCGTACGGCCAGCGGCAGTGCGCATACCCCCCGGGGAGTACGCGAACGCCGGGCGGATCCTCACCATTGAGCTGCCCGAAGGAGTGGCTGACGCCCCGACGAGTGACCGGGCCCCCGACGGCAGGACGGCATCCGAACGGGTGGTTGCCGTCCTGCGGTGACGTACGAAGCAGTTCACGGCCGCGGAGTTCAGCGGGAGGTTCGCCACGGCGGTTCCCTGCTCGGGCCGGGACGGGAGGTACCGTTCCTGGCCTGCCGCGAACGGTGGCAGTGGTGGCAGTGGTCGCCCAGCGTCAGGGGTCGTGGCATCCACGGGCGTGTGGCGTCAGGGCATCAGGGGCAACGCCGTCAGCGGGTCGTCGAGGACCGGTTGCCAGGCCAGCTCCGCCGCGCCGACGAGGCTGTTGTGGTCGAGAGTGCAGGGGAGGATCGGGACACCCCCGCTCTGACCCCACAGGCTCCGGCCGGCGACCACCGCGTGCAACCGGTCCGGATCGGCTTCCAGCAGGGTGCGGTGGAGGCCGCCGAGGATGATCCGGTCGGGATTGAGGATGTTCACCAGGCCCGCGAGGCCCAACCCCAGACGGCCGATCAGGATTTCGGTCGCCCTGCGGACGGTCGGGTCGGCGTAGCCGTTGCGGACGAGGTCGTCGGCCTGCTGGAGCAAAGACACCTCGGGGCCGGGGGTGCGGCCCGCCTCGACGAGCAGGGCCAGCGGATCCGCCTCGACGTCGAGGCAGCCACGGCTGCCGCAGTGGCAGGGGCGGCCCTCCGGGTTCACCGTGAGGTGGCCGACCTCCAGCGCCAGACCCGAACTGCCCGTGTGCAGGCGTCCGTCGAGGACCAGCGCACCGCCCACCCCCCGGTGCCCCGTGGCCACGCACAGCAGGTCACGGGCGTCACGGCCGGCGCCGTGCCGGTGCTCGGCGAGCGCGGCCAGATTGACGTCGTTGCCCGCGAACGCCGGGCCGGTGATCCCCGCGGCCCGCACGCACTCCGCGAAGATCCGCCGGACCGGCGCGCCCACCGGCCAGGCGAGGTGGAGGGGATTGAGGGCGAGACCGTCCGGTTCGGCCACCGCCGACGGCACGGCCAGTCCGGCGCCGACACAGCGACGGCCCGTCGCACGGAGCAGTTCGGCGCCGGCCTCGACCACTGAGCCGAGCACCTTCGCCGGGTCGGCGTCGATGGTCTCGCAGCCGGGTGCGGTGGCCACGATACGGCCGCCGAGACCGACCAGGGCCGCCCGGAAGCCGTCCGCGTGCACCTGCGCGGCGAGCGCCACGGGTCCGTCCTCGGCGACCGCCAGCCGGTGCGAGGGGCGGCCCTGGGAACCGGCCGCCGCGGCCGGGCGGGCGTCGACCCGGATCAGGCCCAGCGCCTCCAGTTCGGCGGCCACCGCTCCGGCGGTCGCCCGGGTCACGCCCAGTTCGGCGGTGAGCACGGCCCGGGTCGGGGCCCGTCCCGTGTGCACGAGCTCCAACGCGGGTCCGAGCGCCCCGCGCCCCCGGTCCAACCGCGTCCTTGAGGTGGTCCCATCCCCCGCCGCCCGGGGGTCCGCCTTGCCGGTCATGGGGCCGAGTCTCCCATGATCCCCACCCGTTGCGACCGGCACTGCGATCGGACGGCACGGCGATCGGACGGTCCGCCGGGAGGGCGGTGCCGCGGCGCCGGCGGTCTGCCGCAACGCCGCGCCCGGTCGTTCCCCGGGTTCTCGGTCCGGACCGCTCAGCAACCGCTCACCCGCAGCGTGATGTTCAGCCGCCCGGTGAGCCCCAGCCGGGGCGGTGCCGTACCCGGGTGTATCCGGGGCACCCCGTGGTGGGCGAGCCGGGAGGCGCCGCCGAAGACGAGCAGGTCCCCGCTGCGCAGTTCGACGTCCGTGTACGGCCTGCCGCGGGTCTCGGTGTTGCCGAAGCGAAAGACGCAGGTGTCGCCGAGGCTCAGCGACACCACCGGTGCGTCGGACTTCTCGTCCGCGTCGCGGTGCATGCCCATGTGGGCGTCGCCGCCGTAGAAGTTGATCAGTGCGATGTCGTACGGCTCCGGTGCGACCGCTGCCGGGCCTAGTGCGTCGACCACCGCGCGGCGGCCCAGTTCGCCCAGCCGGGCGGGGAAGGGCTTCACCGGTGCGCCGTCGCCGTCGACGACGGTGCGCGTGTAGGCGTACGGGTACCAGTGCCAGCCCAGGCAGACCTGGCGCGCGCTCATGGTGCCGCCGCCGGGCGTGTGGACGGTACGCAGTCCGGCGGGCGGACGGGCCCACTCGCGGCAGGCCGTCAGCAGTTCGCGCTGGGTGTCGGCGTCCAGCCAGTCCGGCACGTGCACGGCCCCCGGCGCAATCTCGGCCCGTGCTCTGGGAAACAGCTCCGCCGTCATGGATCCCATCCTGCCCGACCGGCCCTGAGCTGCGGCTCCGCTAGCCTGGACCCACGATGGACCACCGTATGACTACCCCGTGGGGCACGTTCGAGCTGTCCCGTTTCCCCGATGATCCGCGTGACCGGCTGCGTGCCTGGGACGCCTCCGACACTTATCTGCTGCGGCATCTGGCCGAGCGAGGGGTCGCGCTGTCCGGCCGGATCGTGGTCGTCGGGGACCGGTGGGGCGCGCTCAGCACGGCACTGGCCGAGCACCGGCCGGTGCAGATCACCGACTCTTTCCTCAGCCAGGAGGCGTCCCGGGCGAATCTCGCGCGGTCCGGTGTGCAGCCCGGTGCCGTGCGCCTGCTCACCACGCAGGATCCGCCGCCCGAGCGGGTCGACGTGCTGCTGGTCCGCGTACCGAAAAGCCTTGCGCTGCTGGAGGACCAGTTGTTCCGGCTGGCGCCCGCCGTGCACTCGGGCACGGTCGTCGTCGGTACCGGCATGGTCAAGGAGATCCACACCTCGACGCTCCAGCTCTTCGAGCGGATCCTCGGCCCGACCCGGACTTCGCTGGCCGAGCAGAAGGCACGGCTGATCCTGTGCACGCCGGACCCGTCCCTGACCCGCCCCGCGAGCCCATGGCCGTACAGCTATGCGCTCCCCGACGGCATCGGTCCGGCCTCCGGACACACCGTCGTCAACCACGCGGGTGTGTTCTGCGCCGATCGGCTGGACATCGGCACCAGGTTCTTCCTGCAGCACCTGCCCGACAGCCTGGGCAGCCGCAGGATCGTCGACCTGGGTTGCGGCAACGGCGTCGTCGGGACGGCGGTGGCCCTGGCCAATCCGGAGACCGAGGTACTGTTCGTGGACGAGTCGTTCCAGGCGGTGGCCTCGGCGGAGGCGACCTACAAGGCCAACGGGGTACCGGGGCACGCCGAATTCCGGGTCGGGGACGGGCTCGCCGGGGTGGCGGCGGGCAGCGTGGACGTCGTCCTCACCAATCCGCCGTTCCACTCCCATCAGGCGCTCACGGACGCGACCGCGTGGCGGATGTTCACCGGGGCGCGGCGCACGCTGCGGCCGGGTGGTGAGCTGTGGGTGATCGGCAACCGGCACCTGGGCTACCACGTGAAGCTGCGCCGCCTGTTCGGCAACAGCCGGCTGATCGCCGGTGATCCGAAGTTCGTGGTGCTCAAGGCCGTCAAGAAGTAGGCGATGAACGGTCCACTCGCCGCGGGGCGCGGTGTGAGGTGCGGTGCGGGGTGCGGTGCGGGCAGTCATCGGGGACTCGGCCGGCCGAGGGCTCGGACGATCCGCGCCACCTCGCAGGCCATGGCTTCCCGGCCGACGCCGAGGTAGGTGCGGGAGTCCACGGCTGCGGGGTGGGCATCGAGGAAGTCACGTATCGCGCCGGTCATCGCCACGTTGAGGGCGGTACCGACGTTGACCTTGGCGATGCCCCCGGCGACGGCCGCGCGCAGCTCGTCGTCCGGCAGCCCGGAGGAACCGTGCAGGACGAGGGGGACGGGCACGGCGGCGGCGAGCCGTCCCAGCAGGCCGTGGTCGAGGGTGGCCGTACGGGTGGTCATGGCGTGGACGCTGCCTATGGCGACGGCCAGGGCGTCGACCCCGGTCTCGGCGACGAAGGCACGCGCCTCGTCGGGATCGGTGCGGACTCCGGGCGCGTGCGCGTCCAGCGGTGCCCTGCTGCCCGGCACCGTCTTGCCGCCGACCTCGCCCAGTTCGGCCTCGATCCACAGCCCCCGGGCGTGTGCCCAGCCGACGGCGTCCCTGGTCGCGGCGACGTTCTCGGCGTACGGCAGGCGTGCCGCGTCGTACATCACGGACCCGAACCCGGCGTCGAGGGTCTGGCGCAGCAGGTCGTCGCTCTGCACATGGTCGAGGTGCAGAGCGACGGGTACGGCGGCCCGCTCGGCGGCGGCGACCGCCGCGACGGCCAGCGGGAGCAGCCGCCCGTGGCGGAACTTGACCGCGTTCTGGCTGACTTGCAGGATCACCGGCTCACCGACGGCCTCGGCTCCGGCGACGACTGCCTCGATGTGCTCCAGGGTGATGACGTTGAAGGCGGCGACGGCTGAGGCTGTTCCGGCGGCGTGGGCGACCAGGTCGCCGGTGGCTGCGAGCGACACGGGTACTCCTTCCGGCGCGCGGGTCAAGGGGCGAGGATCACTGAGCGGGTGAGGTGGCGCGGCCGGTCGGGATCGAGGCCCTTACGGGCGGCGACGGCCACCGCGAGTCTTTGGGCGCGGACCAGTTCGGCCAGCGGGTCGAGCGTGCCTTCGATCCACCGGCCACCCGTCCCCCGTACCTGTTCGGCGAGTCCTTCGGGTGCCTCGCCGAACATCCAGGCCGCCGTGGTGCTGGTGGTGATGCTGATGGGGCCGTGCCGGTACTCCATCGCCGGGTATGCCTCGGTCCAGGACAGTGCGGCCTCGCGCATCTTGAGCCCGGCCTCGCTCGCGAGGCCGACGGTCCAGCCCCGGCCGAGGAAGGTGAACTGCGTGCATTCGACGAGCCCGTCGGGCAACGGGGCGGACACCGCCGTACGCGCGTCGGCGACCACGGCGTCGGTGTGCAGGCCCAGGTGTGCGCGCAGCAGAGTGAGCGCGGTGGTGGCGAACCGGGTCTGCACGACGGAGCGCTCGTCCGCGAAGTGCAGCACCACGACCTCGTCAGCGGCCGTGCGCACCGGTGTGTCCGGGTCCGCGGTGACGGCGGTGGTGCGGGTGCTGCCGCGCAACCGGCCGAGCAGTTCCAGCACTTCGGTGGTGGTGCCGGAGCGGGTGAGGGCGACGACCCGGTCGTACCCGCGCCCGTGCGGGAACTCCGACGCGGGAAAGGCGTCCGTCTCGCCCTGGCCCGCGCCCTCCCGTAGGGCAGCGGCGGCCTGTGCCATGAAGTACGAGGTGCCGCACCCGACGATCGCGACCCGCTCCCCCGCACGCGGCAACGCCCCGCCGTGCCGCGGCGCCTCCTCCGCCGCCCGGGACCAGCACTCGGGCTGGCTGTTCAGCTCGTCCTCGACATGAGTCATGCCGTACCCCTCCCGTCGATTGCTCGTTCCTGCAAGATATCGCGGACTTTCAAGCACAATCAATCATTCGGACGAGTGAAGCGTGCGCTAAGGTCACGGAAGTACAGAGGACTGGGCGGAGGGACGGAGGCTGCGGATGTCGCGCGACGCCCGATGGAAGTCGCTGCTGGAACTGCTCGTCGAGCGCGGCCGGCTGGACGTGGAGGAGGCGGCGGCCGAACTGGAGGTCTCGGCCGCCACCATCCGGCGTGACTTCGACCAGCTCGCCGAGCAGCAGATGCTGGTGCGCACGCGGGGCGGCGCGGTGGTGCACGGCGTCTCGTACGAGCTGCCGCTGCGCTACAAGACCGCCCGCCGCGCATCCGAGAAGCAGCGCATCGCCAAGGCGGTGGCCAGGCTCGTGGCGCCGGGCGAGGCGGTGGGTCTGACCGGCGGCACGACCACGACGGAGGTGGCCCGCGCCCTGGCCGAACGCGCCGACCTCGCCGCCGGCTCACCTGCGCTGACGGTGGTCACCAACGCACTCAACATCGCCAACGAGCTGGCCGTGCGGCCGCAGTTCAAGATCGTGGTGACCGGTGGGGTCGCGCGGCCGCAGTCGTACGAACTGATCGGACCGCTCGCGGACGGGGTGCTCGGCCAGATCACCATGGACGTGGCGGTGCTCGGGGTGGTCGGCTTCGACGTCGAGCACGGCGCCGCGGCGCACGACGAGGCGGAGGCGGCCGTCAACCGGCTGCTGTGCGAACGAGCCGAACGAGTGGTCGTCGCCGCCGACTCCAGCAAACTGGGGCAGCGGGCGTTCGCCCGGATCTGCGCGGCCGAGGACGTGGACACGCTGGTCACGGACGCGGCGGTGGCACCACAGACGGCACTTCGGTTCGAGGAGGCGGGAATCCGGGTCCTGGCGGTGTGAAGTGCGGTGCGCGACCACCGGGTTCCGGGTCGGCGGAGCCGGGAAGGTGATGCCGGAAGGCCGGAACCGAGGCACGGTCCCGGGCATGACGACGCCGCCACCGGCCTCCGAGCAGAGCAGACGACGCCGGGAAAGCGACGCCGGGAAGGCGGAATCGAGCCGACGGTTCCGGCAAGGCGACGCCGGACAGGCGAACGGCGATGCGGGGCCAGGGGGCAGGGGGCTGTGCACGGCGCGGTTCAGCGGTACGGGGACGCAGTTCCGCGGTATGGCGACGCAGTTCGGCGGTGCGGGGCCCGGCGCCGGGTGAGCAGGGACCCGCAGCACGGAGCCGGGCGAGCGGCAAAGGCCCGGTGTGGTCCGGTGGTTGGGCAGTCGGGCCGCGATGCGGGTGCGCTGAAGAATCGGCGCCCTGCCGGGTGGCTGCCGGGCGAGGCGCCAGGGAGTGTCCGCCGCGTCAGATGCCGCCGGGATCGGCCCGCAAGAACCCCGCACTTCGCTGGTCGTTGCAGCCGAGCGAAGGCCGGCCGACGGGGTCCGGCCACGCCGACTGCGCCTGGAGCGCGACGCTCACCAGCGTCAGCAACAGATCGACGTCGCTCGCGGCGTCGAGATGTATGGTCACCCACTTCGAGCCGGGCACGATGCGGATCGCCCCGGTGTTCCTGAGGTCGCCGGCGAACCGCCGGATGGCACGGTCGGTCAGCAGCAGATCGATGTCCCGGTCCGAGTGGAAGTGGACGATCTCACCCTGCGCCGAACGGAGTGCCTGTCCCTGGCCGCAGCTTGGCATGGACCTTTTCAGATCTGGCCAGGTCGCCAGTTGCGCGAGTGCGCGCGAGGCCAACGTCATGAGGACATCATGGACTGCTCACCGCCCCGCAACCACCACGTGCGAAAGCATTAACCATCCTGTAGCCAAGACGCCGAACGCCCGCCCGATCAGCGATCATGTCTACGGCTGGCGGACCCGGGCAAGACCTGGCGCGCACGCCCGGACATGGACCCGCAGGAGACCCGCGTCATGCGCGCATCGATCGTGGCCCGGGCCTGCTTCGTCGAGGAGCTGGTGGCCGAACGCGTCGCCCGAGTCGGGCAGTTCGCCCTCCTCGGCACCGACTCGACTCGTTCGCGCAGCGCAGACCGGATGTCGCGGCGGAGCTGCCCGGAGGACCTGGTCGCCCCGGCCCGCGAGGCGGGCTTCAGCCAGGCCCGGCACATTCCCGCGACGGAGCCGGCCGCACGCTACTTCACCGACCGACCCAACCAATTCGGGCAGGCATGGACGGAAGCCGGCAAACGGGCCACGGACGGGCACCCGCCACATCCCTTGCCCGCGCTCCCCAATCCCTTGCCCCACCTCGGCCCCGCCCCTAGCCTGATTTTGTGCCGCGAATAAACAAAACCCTCACCCGCACTGCCCCCCAAGGCGACACGATGACCCGTCTGCGCATCGCGATCACCACGTTCTTCGCGCTCGACGGCTTCGTCTTCGCGGGCTGGGTCGTCCGTATCCCCGCCATCAAGCACCAGACCAACGCCTCCGCCAGTTCGCTGGGGCTCGCCCTGCTCGGCGTCTCGGCGGGCGCCGTGGTCACCATGACCCTCACCGGACGCCTGTGCCGCCGCTACGGCGCCCATCCGGTGACCATCGTCTGTGCCGTCCTGCTCTCCCTGAGCGTCGCGCTGCCCCCGCTCACCCACTCGGCGCTCGCGCTGGGCGCCGTCCTGCTGGTGTTCGGCGCGGCCTACGGCGGGATCAACGTCGCCTTCAACAGCGCGGCCGTCGACCTGGTCGCCGCGCTGCGGCGGCCCATCATGCCGAGTTTCCACGCGGCCTTCAGCTTGGGCGGCATGATCGGAGCCGGGCTCGGCGGACTGGTCGCCGGCGCCCTCTCCCCCACGCAGCACCTGCTCGGACTGACCGTCGTGGGGCTGCTGGTCACCGCCATCGCCGGGCCTATGCTGCTAAGGCACGAGCCGCCGCGACCGGTCGAGCGCCCAGACGGCACCGCCGATGGCACGACGCGGCGGCGCGACGGCCGCACCCGCGGGCTGGTGGTCGTCTTCGGCCTGATCGCGCTGTGCACGGCGTACGGCGAGGGCGCCATGGCCGACTGGGGTGCCCTCCACCTCGAACAGGATCTGGACACCTCGCCCGGCCTCGCAGCGGTGGGATATTCGTGCTTCGCGCTCGCCATGACGGTCGGGCGGCTGACGGGTACGGCCCTGCTCGAACGTCTCGGACACACCCGTACGGTGGTCACGGGCGGCACCGTCGCGACGGCCGGCATGCTGCTCGGCTCGCTCGCCCCCTCCGTGTGGGCGGCCCTGCTCGGCTTCGCCGTCACCGGGCTCGGCCTCGCCAACCTCTTCCCGGTCGCCGTGGAACGGGCCGGGATGCTCGCCGGCCCCAGCGGGGTCGCGACCGCTTCCACGCTGGGCTACGGCGGCATGCTCCTCGGACCGCCCGCAATCGGCTTCATGGCCGACTGGTTCTCCCTGTCCACCGCACTCACCAGCGTCGCGGCGCTGGCCGCCGTGGCCGTGCTGATCGGCGTGACGACGCGGCGCGCTGCGGCAGGCCGACCGCCCGCCCCGCCCGCACGGCCCGCACGGTGAACGTCATACGTACGCATGCGGGACCCTGCGGGAGCACCTCTCCTGGGCATACGTAGCGGCGCCCGCCATACCCCGGAGGGACTGGGCGGACAGGCGTTCGACCGGTCGTTGGCGGGTGTGATTCGGCCCGTGGCGGCGCCACCCGGCGCACGGGTGACGCGTTGGGCGTGCCGTGGCAGTCACAGCAGAGACGATTCTCTGGCCGTGACCGCCGCCTTCGTCCGTCGGTTTGCGTGAAGTACGGCATGGGGTGTTTCGAACGTGTGGACATGTGTCGGCGACTCCTGTGTACCGCCTGTGTCCCGTGCGGGGGTGGAACATGACCTGGTCGGCAGGGCACGGGAGACGAAGAGACTGCGCGAGTTGCTGACCGCGCACCGGATGGTGAGCGTGACCGGTCACGCCGGGGTGGGAAAGAGCCGTCTGGCCCACGCCGTCGCGGTCGTGACGGCCGACGGGCCGTGGCGGCGGATCGTCCACGTGCGCCGCGCCGGCACAGGCCCGTGCTCGCCGGGGGCGCTGGCCGCCTCCGTGGTACGGGCGCTCAGCGGGCCGGGCGCCGCCTCCGGGCCGAGCGGCCGGGATGCGGTCGGGGCGGTGCGCGCGCTGCGGGACGGGCGGATCCTGCTGTTCCTCGACGACGTCGACCCCGTCCGCACCGAGTGCACGGGCCTGGTGCAGCGGCTGCTGATGGCCGTTCCGGACGTACGGATCCTGGTGACCTCGCGCCGCCCGCTGGGCCTCGGACACGAACGGGTGCTGCGGCTCGGCGGGCTGCGGCTCGGGGAACCGGGCGGTGACCGCTCGGCCCCGGCGGTGAAACTGTTCCTGGCGCGGGCCCGCGCCAGGGTCCCCGGGTTCGCCCCGCAAAGCTCCGAGCTGTGGGCCGTGCGGGAGGTGTGCCGGCTGCTGGAGGGCAATCCCCTCGCCATCGAGCTGGCCGCGGGGCAGCTCGCCGACCGCCCGGTGACCCGTCTTCCGTCGCTGCTCGCTCACCAGCAGGACCGGCTGGCCCGCGCCCACTACCTGCTGTGCACGCCCGAACTGCGCACGGTGTGGGCGCGGGCCGGTGTCTTCGCCGGCTCCTTCACCGAGTCGACCGCGGTGTTCCTGTGCACCGGCGGCGGCGTGGCGGAGCACCGGGTACCGGGTGCGCTCGACCGGTTGGCGGCGCTGGGGATCCTGGAGCGGGTGGGCGATCCGGGCGGGCGGGGCCGGCCGCGCTACCGGATGGCGCGCTCCGCCCGGGAGTTCGGTGCCGAGCGGCTGCGCGAGATGGGCGAGTTCGCAGTGACCGCCGAGCGGCGCGTGGCCCACGGCCGCCGGGTGGCCGCGGTCGCGGAGCACTTGTGGAGCGCAGGTGGCCAGCGGCAGGCCGTGCGCCTGGTGCTCGACGAGCACGAGGAGCTGACGGACACGGTGCGCTACGCCCTCGCCCGGCCCGAACACGCCGACGCGGCCCTGGAGATGGTGACCGGCCTGTGGTTCTGGTGGGTGGTGTACGACCGGGCCGAAGAGGGCCTGGGCTATCTGCTGCGGCTGCTGCCGCACTGCGAGCCGGACAGCCCCGCGGTGGCGCGCGCGCAGTGGCTGGCCGCCTGGCTGGCCGCACCCCACGATCCGCGCACCGCCCGCATCCTGCTGGGCCGGGCCTGGCCCGCCGCTGTGCTGACCGGGGACGACGCCCTCGTCGGCCGCATCGCGCACGTCCAGGGCGTACTGGCGCTGGGACAGGGCGAGGCCCGCGCGGCCGCCGAACACTTCCGGCACGCCGCGGACACGATCCCGGACCATGCTCCGGCGGGCCCGTCCGCGGCCGTGAGCCGGGCTGTTCTCGCGATGGTGCAGGCCGGGTTCGCCCCGGGCGCGGCCCTGCGCAGCGCCCGCCGCGCGCTGGCCCACCCCGGCATCCGTGACGACGCCTGGGCGACCCTGCTGGCCCGCTACGCCCGTGCCGCCGTCGATCACCGGTGCGGGCGGCCCGGCCGGGCCTGGCGGCGGGCCCGGCGGGCGCTGGCGGCGGTGGAGGCCCGGCTGCCCGCGCCGCTCGGTCGTGCCGCACTGGCCCTGCTGATCACCGACGTCGAGGCCGGTCTCCCCGCCGGGCGGCGTCACCCCGCACCGCCCAATCCCCGTACGGAGGTACAACTGCCGGATCCCGCGGCGAGCCCGTCCCGACGCTGACGACCGCAGCTCCGACGGCCGCAGCTCCCCACCGCGACCCCACCGCGACCGCGCCGCGCCCCGGGGCGCACCGGGGCGCACCGACGACCACCGGCACCCACCACAACCCGCCCGCACCCGCACTCGCTCCCGCACGACACCGCAACGCCGAGGACCGGACGCGGGCCGTCCGCGCGCCCGAGGTGCCATGGCGCGGGCGGGTCCGGGAGCGCGCGGGTGGGGTTCGGGAGCGCACCGGTTCCGCCGGTGGGGAGAGCACCGGTCCCACCGGTCAGGCGCGACGGACCGCACGGCCCAGTGCGGAGCCGACCCCGTACCTCCGGGGCTGGCAGCGGAGGCAGCCGCGTACGTGCTCGACATATGCCTGAGAGGTGCTCCGGGTGGCGGTCGCAGCGGATTCCGGCATCTCGGGCATGCACTGTCTCTCCGGGAAACGTTCGGCTGGGCTGCGGTGCGGGGCGGCGGCTGGGCACCGGCCCCGCGGCACGTCCGCAACGCTCCGTGCGGGTGTCGATGCGTGGCTGCCCCACCGACCGGGGCAGCCACGCATCCTCCCGCGCGGCCGCCGGCAGCCGTCGGCGGAACGTCCGCCCGGTCCGGCTGATCAGGCGGCGGTCATCAGACTGCTGGCCGGGCCCGGCCGGTGCGGCTGACTTGGCCGAAGGTCCGTATGCCGACCTTGGTGTTTCCGCATACGTAGGCGTCGCTAGGGCCGCAGGGCCTCGGCGATCCGGGTGCGTGAGGTGACGCCGAGCTTGGCGAGGATGCGCTCGACGTGGGTGTCCGCGGTGCGCTTGGAGATCACCAGCCGCTCGGCGACCTCGCGGTTGGACAGCCCCTGCGCCACCAGTCGGGCGACCTCCCGCTCGCGTGCCGTCAGTTCGCCGGTGGCGGTCCGCGGCGCGGGCCCGGAAGCGGTCCGCTGGTGCGGCACCGGGACGTCCGCGTCGGTGCGGACCGCCTGAAGGATCTCGGTGCCCGACATCCGGGCGCCCAGCGCGCGCCGGTGGTCGAAGTCCTGGTCGCCGAGCGCCTCCCGCACCGCTTGCCACACCCTGTCGCGTTCCTGCAGGAGTTTCGGCAGCATGGCCACCGGGTCCCCGGCCAGCCGGCGCGCGCCGTCGGCGTAACCCAGCAGCCAGGCTGCGCGCACCTGGCGTCCGCTGTGGGCGGCGTGCCAGGCCAGGCCCAGGCAGCACAGGGCCGCGACCAGTACCTCGCCGATCTCGGCGACCGCCTCCAGCGCCTGGTGCAGCGGTGCCGTGCGCAGCGCCTCGCGCACGTCCGCGATCCCGGAGCGGACTTCCCGGTACAGGCCGACCTGAGCGTCGGAGATCAGCTCGTCCCAGAACCGCCCGACGAGGTCCTCGTAGTGCGTGAAGTGCGGTTCGCGGACCGTGAGGGCGTCGCCCGCGGCGTCCAGTTGCTCGGCCCCGTAGGCGCGCAGGGTGTCGAGCAGCCCGTACCTGGTGCCGTCCTGGTGGGTGCGCTGCACCACGGACTTATCGACGAGGGAGAAGAGCGTCGCCACGACCCGCTCGCGGGGGAGCAGGTCATCGGCGCAGATCTGTTCCGCGGCGGTCAGGTCGAAGGGGCCGGCGAACACCGACAGCCGCCGCCACAGCAGCCGTTCGTCGGCGGTGCACAGCTCATGCGACCAGCCGATCGCCGTGCGCAGGGTCTGGTGCCGGTCCAGTGCGCCGCGCCGGTTGCCGGTGAGCACGTCGAAGCGGCCGTCGAGCCGGGCGACGAGTTCTTCGAGCGACGCCACCCGCAGCCGTACCGCGGCCAGTTCGAGGGCGAGCGGAATGCCGTCGAGCCGCTCGACGAGTTCCCGTACGCGGGGGCGGCCGGACTCGTCGCCCGGCCAGCCCGGTGCCGCCAGGGCGGCCCGCTGCGCGAACAGTTCCATGGCGTCGTCCCGGCCGAGGGGCGCGAGGGGGACGACGAACTCGGCGGCGACGTCCAGCGGTTGCCGGCTGGTCGCCAGGAGACTCACCTCCGCCGCGCCGCGCAGCAGTACGTCGCAGAGCCCGGCGCACGCCTCCAGGAGGTGTTCGCAGGTGTCCAGGACGATCAGCAGCCGCCGTCCGCGGACCTGCGCCACGAGTGCGTCCAGCCCTTCCATGCCCGCCTGTTCGGGCACCTCCAGGACGGCTGCCAGGAGGCCCGGCAGCAGCTCCGGATCGGACAGCCCGGACAGTTCGGCCCACCACACCCCGTCGGGGAACCGGTCGGCGACGGTGCGCGCGGCGCGCTGTGCCGTCCGGCTCTTGCCGACGCCGCCCGGCCCCACGAGCGTCACCAGACGCCCCTGGTCGAGTGCGCGCCGCACCCGGCGACCTCCTCGACCCGCCCGACGAAACTGCTCTGTTCGGCGGGCAGTTGCCCGCCCCGTTGCTTACCGAAGCCGAAGCCCATCCCGTCCCCTGCGGCGCTGTTCCGGGCGCCCGCCGGGCCGCCCGCCACAAGGTATCCGGACAACAGCGCAGCGTGAGCACTCTCCAGTGGTCGTTCACCGGCCCCGCACCGAACGGCCTGACGGCGGCGGCCGCCCGAAAACGGGTCCAGCGAGTGAACACTTTCCCACGTAACAGGCTGTCACCCCCGGGCACCGGGCACGGGACGCACGCCGTCATCCCGGATGCCCGGGCACGTGAGCGCGGTACGCGAGGCCCGGTGTCGGTCCGGTACGGCACACTCGCTGCATGGAGACTGCGGAGTTCGTCCGGATCCTGGACCGTGAGGGCCGGCTGCTGGCCGCGGCCGCCGCCGCGGCGGGCACCGACGCCGAGGTGCCGACCTGCCCCAAATGGCGGGTGCGGGATCTGCTGCGGCACACCGGTGCCGTGCACCGGTGGGCGGCCGGGTTCGTCGCGGACGCGCACACCGGTCCGCGCCGCTTCGGGGATCCGCCCGACCTCGACGGCGGGGCGCTGGTGGACTGGTACCGGGACGGCCACCGCCGGCTCGTCGACACGCTGACCGCGGCACCGGCCGACGTCGTGTGCTGGACCTTCCTTCCCGCGCCGGGCCCGTCGCCGCTGGCCTTCTGGGCGCGTCGGCAAGCTCATGAGACGACCGTGCACCGGTACGACGCCGAGTCGGCGCGCGGCGGTCAGGCGTCGCCGATCGCCCCGGAGTTCGCGGTCGACGGCATCGACGAGTTGCTGCGCGGCTTCCACGCCCGCGCCGGCAGCCGGGTCCGTACCGACGAGCCGCGCGTGCTGCGGGTGCGGGCGGTGGGCCCGGACCCGGCTGGGAGCGCGGTGTGGACGGTACGGCTGTCGGACCTTCCGCCGGTGACGTCACAGGACGAGGCGGGGCGGCCGGATGCCGAACTGTCCGGTCCGGCCGACCGGCTGTATCTGGCGCTGTGGAACCGGGCTCCGGTCCCGAGTGTCACCGGGGACGAGGCGCTGGCCGCGCTGTGGCGGGAGAGGTCCGCGGTGTGACGGAGGCCGTCAGACGGTCAGCATCCGGGTGAGCACCGCGCGCTGTACCGGCAGCACCTGGCCGTACAGCGCGCGGCCCTTCGCCGTGAGCGCCACGCGCACGCCCCGCCGGTCCTCCTCGCACAGGCCGCGCTCGACAAGTCCGTCCCGCTCCAGGCGGGCGATCAGCCGGGACAGTGCGCTCTGGCTGAGGTGGATGCGGTCGGAGATCTCCTGGACCCGGAGGGAACATCCGCTGTCCGCTCCGGTGTTCTGGGACAGCAGGTCCAGCACCTCGAAGTCGCTGGCGCACAGGCCGTGCCCGTGCAGCGCCCGGTCGAGTTCGCACTGGGTGCGGGCGTGCAGTGCCAGGATGTCCCGCCATTGGTCCACGAGCGCTTGCTCGGCCCTCTTCGCCGCCATGAACGCACGGTAGCAGAGCGGCGACTTCTTTTCGTTCTCATTAAATGCACTCGCATTCAATGCATATGCATGTACCCTCGCCGCCATGACCTCATCGCTCACCGTCGCGTCCGAGGGACGCTGGACCCCCCGGCTGTGGGGCACGCTGCTCGTGCTCTGCGCCGCCATGTTCCTCGACGCGCTCGACGTGTCGATGGTCGGCGTCGCCCTGCCGTCCATCGGCTCCGATCTCCACCTGTCCACGCCGACGCTGCAGTGGATCGTCAGCGGCTACATCCTGGGATACGGCGGCCTGCTGCTCCTCGGCGGACGCACCGCCGATCTGCTCGGCCGGCGCCAGGTGTTCCTGGTGGCCCTGGGCGTCTTCGCGCTCGCCTCGCTGCTCGGCGGGCTGGTCGACTCCGGACCGCTCCTGATCGCCAGCCGTTTCATCAAGGGCCTCAGCGCGGCGTTCACGGCGCCCGCCGGCCTGTCGATCATCACCACCACGTTCCCGGAGGGCCCGCTGCGCAACCGCGCCCTGGCCATCTACACCACGTGCGCGGCCACCGGGTTCTCCATGGGCCTGGTGCTGTCCGGGCTGCTCACCGAGGCCAGTTGGCGGCTGACGATGCTGCTGCCCGCGCCCATCGCCCTGATCGCGCTCGTCGCCGGCCTCAGGCTGCTGCCGCGCAGCGCCCGCGAGCGGGACCACAACGGCTACGACGTCCCCGGCGCCGTCCTCGGTACCGCGTCGATGCTGCTGCTCGTCTTCACCGTCGTCGAGGCACCGCAGACCGGCTGGACCTCCGCCCGCACGCTGCTGTCCTTCCTCGGGGTCGCCGTGCTGCTCACCGCGTTCGTCCTGGTGGAACGGCGTTCCCCGGGCCCGCTGATCCGGCTCGGCGTGCTGCGCTCGGGCAGCCAGGTCCGCGCCCAGCTCGGCGCGGTGGCCTTCTTCGGCTCGTACGTCGGCTTCCAGTTCCTCACCACGCTGTACATGCAGTCCCTGCTGGGCTGGTCGGCCCTGCACACCGCGCTGGCCTTCCTGCCCGCGGGCGCGCTGGTGGCGGTGTCCTCGGCGAAGGTCGGCGCGATCGTCGACCGGTTCGGCACCCAGCGGCTGATAGCGGCGGGCTTCACGTTCATGGTCGTCGGGTACGCGCTGTTCCTGCGCGTGAACCTCGACCCCGTGTACGCCGCCGTCATCCTGCCGTCGATGCTGCTGATCGGCGCCGCCTGCGCACTGGTCTTCCCGTCGCTGAACATCCAGGCCACCAACGGGGTCGACGACCACGAGCAGGGCATGGTCTCCGGGCTGCTGAACACGTCGGTCCAGGTCGGCGGCGCGATCTTCCTGGCCGTCGTGACCGCGGTGGTCACCGCGGGCGCCCCCGAGCACGCCACTGCGCAGGCCGTCCTCGACAGCTACCGGCCCGGCCTGATCGTGATCACGGGCATCGCCGCCGCCGGGCTGCTCCTCAGTCTGACGGGCCTGCGCACCCGGCGTCCGCAGCAGTCCGTCGTCGTCACCAAGTCCACCCGCCGGGAGGCGGATCGCGTCACCGTGGGCGACTAGCCACGTCTCGAAGTCAGTGGCGCGGCCCCGGCGGGACTTTCGAGGCACGCCCAGGGAGGCTCCTCCCCCGCCTGCGCCCGGCGGTGTTGTCTTGCTCCGCCGGCCGCATGCCTGGGACACTCCTTCGGTGGCGGCTTACGGAGGGCGGCGCGGTCAGGCCGAGCGGGACGCGATGACGGTCGAGATCGGATACGCGCTCTGCAGTGCGGTGTTCGCGGCGGCGGTCGTCTTCGGGGCCGTCGCCGGGCCCGCGTTGGCCTTCACACTGCCGGACACAGTGGAGTACGTCTCGCTCCGCGCGGGCCTCGTCCTCGCCGCCGTGATCTTCGTGGCCCGGGTCGTCAGCGTACTGGTCCGCTTCCAGCAGGCGTCTCAGCCCAGCCACCCCGGCCGCACCAGGCCCGACTCGTAGGCCAGCACGACCAGTTGGGCGCGGTCCCGGGCGCCCAGTTTCACCATCGTGCGGCTGACGTGGGTCTTCGCGGTGAGCGGGCTGACCACCAGACGACGGGCGATCTCCTCGTTCGACAGACCGATGCCGACCAGGGCCATCACCTCCCGTTCCCGCTCGGTGAGCCGGGCCAGTTCATCGGCCGCCGCGGGCTCCTTGGACCGGGCGGCGAACTCGGCGATGAGGCGGCGGGTCACGCTCGGTGACAGCAGTGCGTCGCCCTCGACCACCGCCCGTACGGCGCGTACCAGTTCCTCCGGCTCGGTGTGCTTGACCAGGAAGCCGGAGGCACCCGAACGGATCGCCTCGAAGACGTACTCGTCGAGTTCGAAGGTGGTGAGCATGACCACCTTGACGTCCCTGAGCTCCGGCTCCCCGGTGATCCGCCGGGTGGCGGCCAGCCCGTCGAGCAGCGGCATGCGGATGTCCATCAGGACGACGTCGGGGCGCAGTTCGCGCACCTTGGCCAGCGCCTCGGCCCCGTCGGCGGCCTCCCCGGCCACCTCGACGTCCGGCTGTGCGCCGAGCAGCGCCCGGAAACCGGCCCGCACCAGCGACTGGTCGTCGGCGAGCAGTACACGGATCACCGGTCGTCCTCCTCGGCCTTGGTCCGCAAGGGCAGTACGGCGAGCACCTGAAAGCCGCCGTCGGGGCGCGGGCCCGCCTCGATCGTGCCACCGAGGGCGGCGGCCCGCTCGCGCATCCCGGCCAGCCCGTTGCCGCTGCCGCAGGCGTCGGCACCGGTCGCCGGGCCGTCGTCGTCGACGCGCAGCCGCAGCGTTGCCGCGTCCCCGTCGAGCCGTACCCGCGCCTGCCGCGAACCCGAGTGCCGCACGACGTTGGTGAGCGCCTCCTGGACGATGCGGAAGGCGGCCAGGCCGGCGCCCGGTGCGAGCTTCGGCGCCGTGCCCTCGACCGCGACGGTGAGACCCGCGCCCGCCGCCTGCTCGACGAGTTCGGGCAGCCGGTCGAGACCGGGCGCGGGCGCACGCGGCGCGGCGCCCGGAGCACGGAGCGTGTCCAGCACCTGCCGCACTTCGCCGAGCGCTTCCTTGCTGGCGGCCTTGATGGTGGTGAGGGCCGCGCGGGCCTGCTCAGGGTCGCGGTCCAGGAGCGCGAGGCCCATGGCCGCCTGGACGTTGATGACGGAGATGCTGTGGGCGAGGACGTCGTGCAGTTCACGGGCGATCCGCAGCCGTTCCTCGTCGGCGCGCCGCCGGGCCGCCTGCGCACGGTCGGCTCGTTCCCGCACCCACTGCTCGCGCCGCACCCGGGCCAGCTCGGACAGCGCTCCGATGGCCAGCACCCAGGTGGCGATCACGATCTCCTGGCCGATGGTCCCGCCGGCGTCCCCCGCCGGCGGGAGCCAGCGGTAGAGCCAGAGCGCGATCAGGATGTGCCCGGCCCAGAGCAGTCCGACGGCCGTCCAGGCGGCCCTGCGGTGCCCGTCGGCCACGGCGGTGCAGCAGCTCACGGCGACGGTAAGGAAGACCGGTCCGTACGGGTAGCCGGCACCCAGGTAGACCAGGGTCGCCGCGGCGGTGCCGAACACCACGGACGCGGGGGTGCGGTGCCGCCACAGCAACAGTACGGAGGCGGCCAGGAGCAGCCCGCGCGCGTAGCCGTCCAACGGCACCCGGTGGGGTTGACCGTGGGCGGCGAAGTTCGAGCCGACCAGCACCACGAGGGTGAACAGCACGGTGGAACGCCAGGGCAGCCGGGCGGCCCGCGGCTCGACGTCGTCGGGCCGGTCCCACCACGGCGGCCCGTACCGCCACCACCGCACCGGGCCGTGCCCACGCACGCGCTGCTCCTCCATGACGGCCACGCTAGACGCCGCCGACGCGGGCGGGCATCCGCCGAGTGAGGTGATCAGGCGTACTCCCGGGGAAGTACGGCCGGGTCTTTGAGCCGTCGTATTCGGTGGGCGGCCGCCCGGCGGCGCACCTCGCACGCGTACGGAAGCCGGTACCGGCCCGCCGCAGCAGATCGCCTCCCCGCCAGCCCGCCGAACCGAAACGCGTCCGCAGCCGATCGCCTTCGCGGCGGCCCGCCGAGCGGCACCGTGGCAGCCCGCCGAACCCGAGCGGGCCCCGGCGGGAGTCGCGGACGAGGCCGACGAGGACAAGGTTCTTCCGCTGCCCCGCGCCCGGCTCAAGCGCCGGAAGGCCGGGGTGGGCGCCTTCGTCGGCGGAGCCGGGCCGGCCCCGCCGATGCCCGGCTGCGCCGTGACGCGCCCGATCACCCGGTCTTCCGGATCGCCGTCACGAAGTGACCGCGTCCTCCTCCGCCCCGTCGTCCGCCGTGACGTCCGGCACCGGGTCGGGCCGCCGGTCCAGCGCGGTCAGGGCGCGCTGGGCCATCGGGTGGTTACGGACCAGGCCGCCTAGGGTCGTGGACCCGCGGGTGATGTCCCGGAAGGCGTTCCAGGCGGGACGGAAGCCGGTGAGCGCCGCGTGGAACAGACCGGGACGGCGCTCGTACACGGCGAGCATCCGGCGGCCGACGCTCATCTCCACCCCGAGCCCCGCCTTGATCGCGAACGCGTAGTTCAGGGCCTGGCGGCGGGTGTCCACCGCGTCGTGCGCCTCGGCGATGCGCACCGCCCACTCCCCCGCGAGCCGGCCGGACCGCAGCGCGAACGAGATGCCCTCGCGGGTCCACGGCTCCAGCAGCCCGGCGGCGTCGCCGCAGACCAGGACCCGGCCGCGGGACAGCGGGGAGTCCTCGGCACGGCACCGGGTCAAGTGCCCGGAGGAGACGGCCGGTTCGAAGCCGGCCAGGCCGAGCCGGGCGATGAAGTCCTCCAAGTACCGCTTGGTGGCCGCGCCTTCGCCGCGCGCCGAAATCACACCGACGGTGAGGGTGTCGCCCTTGGGGAACACCCAGCCGTAGCTGCCGGGCATCGGCCCCCAGTCGATGAGGACCCGCCCCTTCCAGTCCTCGGCGACCGGTTCCGGCACCGGGATCTCCGCCTCCAGACCGAGGTCGACCTGCGCCATCTTCACGCCGACGTGCGCCCCTATGCGGCTGGCGCTGCCGTCGGCGCCCACCACCGCGCGGGCCAGCACGGTCTCGCCGCCCTGCAGCACGACGGCGACCGTGCGCCGGTCCGGTACCGCGGAGCCGTGCTGCTCCACCCGAGACACCGTGACGCCCGTGCGCAGCTCGGCACCCGCCTTCTGTGCGTGCTCGACCAGTTGCAGGTCGAACTCCGGGCGGTTGATCAGCCCGAACAGCATCTGCTTGGAGCGGCGGGTACGGGTGAAGCGCCCGTTGTTCGAGAAGGTGACCGCGTGCACCCGGTCCTTGAAGGGCAGTTCGAAGCCGGGCGGGAGCGCGTCGCGCGAGGGCCCGATGATGCCGCCGCCGCAGGTCTTGTAGCGGGGCAGGCCGGCTTTCTCCAGCAACAGCACGCGCCGCCCCGCGACCGCGGCCGCGTAGGCGGCGGAGGCCCCCGCGGGTCCCGCGCCCACCACGACGACGTCCCACACTTGCTGTACGTCCTCCGCCGAAGAGTTCTCGCCGCTCACGATGGTCTACTGCTCCGATCAAGCCGCTGCCGCTACCGCTCCCCAGACTCGCGACCACGCCCGAGCAAGGGGGGGACCCTATGTCCCCCCGCATCCTACGGCGGACGTCGCCGCAGGCCACTGTGGGAGGATCGGTGTTCTCACCACTACAACGTCGCACCCACGAGGAGCGTGCCCATGTCGTCGAATCCGGTCGCCGAGACCGTCGCCTCGCTGCTGCCGAGGGCCAAGGCGGAACTCACCGAACTGGTGGCGTTCAAGTCGGTGGCGGATTTCGATCAGTTCCCGAAGGGCGAGAGCGAGCAGGCGGCGGCCTGGGTGGCCGACGCGCTGCGCGCCGAGGGCTTCCAGGACGTGGCCCTGCTCGACACTCCTGACGGCACCCAGTCGGTGTACGGCTGCCTGCCAGGACCAGAAGGCGCGAAAACGGTTCTGCTGTACGCCCACTACGATGTGCAGCCGCCGCTCGACGAGAGCGCCTGGACCACGCCGCCGTTCGAACTGACCGAGCGCGACGGCCGCTGGTACGGGCGGGGCGCGGCCGACTGCAAGGGCGGCGTGATCATGCACCTGCTGGCCCTGCGCGCGCTGCGGGCGAACGGCGGTGTCCCGGTGACCGTCAAGGTCATCGCCGAGGGCTCCGAGGAGCAGGGCACCGGCGGTCTGGAGCGGTACGCCGAGCAGCACCCCGAGCTGCTGGCGGCCGACGCCATCGTCATCGGCGACACCGGCAACTTCCGCGTCGGCCTGCCGACCGCCACCGCCTCGCTGCGCGGCATGGTGCTGGTCCGGGTACAGGTCGACACGCTGGCGGGCAATCTGCACTCCGGCCAGTTCGGCGGTGCGGCCCCGGACGCCCTGGCCGCGCTGATCCGCGTCCTCGACTCGGTGCGTGCGGCGGACGGCTCCACCACGATCGACGGGCTCGCCTCCGAGGGCCGCTGGGACGGGCTCGACTACCCGGACGAGCAGTTCCGCGCGGACGCCAAGGTGCTGGCGGGCGTCGGGCTGATCGGCGAGGGCACCGTCGCCGACCGGCTGTGGGCCCGCCCGGCCGTCAC
The DNA here is from genome assembly GCF_042871185.1 of Streptomyces sp. NPDC006012. Classification (NCBI taxonomy): domain Bacteria; kingdom Bacillati; phylum Actinomycetota; class Actinomycetes; order Kitasatosporales; family Streptomycetaceae; genus Streptomyces; species Streptomyces sp. NPDC006012. The sequence goes on along the minus strand of NZ_JBIAIE010000006.1, from coordinate 213,078 downwards.
GGTGCTCGGCATCGACTGCCCGCCGGTGGTGGGGGCCACCCCGTCCGTGCAGGCGAGCGCGCGGGCCCTGGTCAGTCTGCGGGTGCCGCCGGGCGTCGACGCGGGCGAGGCGGGCAAGCTGCTCCAGGCGCATCTGGAGGCGCACACGCCGTGGGGCGCCCGGGTGCACACGGAGCGGATCGGGCAGGGCCAGCCGTTCCGCGCCGACACCGAAAGCCCCGCGTACCGGGCGATGGCCGACGCCATGGCGGTGGCCTACCCGGGCGAGACGATGCAGTACGCCGGTCAGGGCGGCTCCATCCCGCTGTGCAACACCCTCGCGCAGCTCTACCCGGAGGCGGAGATCCTGCTCATCGGGCTGAGCGAGCCGGAGGCGCAGATCCACGCCGTGGACGAGAGTGTCTCGCCCGAGGAACTGGAGCGGCTGGCGGTGGCGGAGGCGCTGTTCCTGGGCAACTACGCCGCGGGCTGAACCGTTCTCGTTCTGCCCACGGCAGCGGGTCCCCGTCCGCGGACGGGGACCCTGCCTACGGTCGGCGCAACGGACGTCGTCGGGCTGCTGCCCCGTCGTCACCTGCCGCGTCCCCCGGTCAGCCAGGTCCGCCCATAGGCCGACGGCGACGCGGTGGCGCTGATCGACGCCGGGGCGGTCGGCTCCGGCCGGGCGACGCGGACGCGCTCACCGCGCTCGGCCGGGCCCCGAGGCCGCGCCGCCGTACCGCGAACTCGCGCTCGGCGTCCGGGACTCCGATGCCCACGACCCGGCTGCCGGCCCTCGGGGCCGGTCACCGGATGCCGGCCATCACCAGGCGCGGCGAGGTCCGGAAACGGACGGATCCCGTTCGGTCAGCCCTGCGGAACGCCTGCCTCCAGGTACAGCGCGGCACCGCGCTCACGCGCCCGCAGCGCCCACCGCAAACGCTCGTACCGTACGGGCGGCAGCAGTTCGGCGGCCTCCTCCTCGGTGACGAAGCGCCAGGCGCGCAGTTCGGGCCCGGGCAGCAGCAGCGAGCCGGCTTCGGCGGGCGCCAGCCGGCCGCCGTCGAACAGCAGGCGCAGTCCGCCGTAGCCGGGCGGTGCGGGCGATTCCCAGTCCACGACGAGCAGCCGCGGCACCTCGGCCAGCCGTAGCCCGGTCTCCTCGGCGACCTCGCGCATTCCGGCGCGGGCGGGTGCCTCGCCGGGCTCGACGACACCGCCGGGGAACTCCCAACCCGGTTTGTACGTCGGGTCGACGAGCAGGACGCGGTCCTGGTCGTCGAACAGCAGCACCCCGGCCGCGAGGGTCTCCGTGGTGGGTTCCGGCGTCTGCACGATGTCGCAGGGGGCGGCCAAGCCACTGGCCACGGCATCGGCTATGCGGACCGCCGCCTCGTAGGGGGTCAGCGCTCCGGTGTCGACGGGATGGGCGTCGGCGGTGAGCCAGGAGGCGAGCGCGGCGCGGTACGGCTCAAGGTGGTCGTACGCCCACTGGCGCACCCGCAACTCGCCGTCGGGCGGGGCCTCCCGCCCGGCTATGCGCGACCGCAGGATCGTTTCGGCCGGGGCGAGCAGCAGATGCCGTACGGCTATCCGGCGGGCGGCGAGGCCGCCGAAGATCTCGTCCCGGTACTCCTGGCGCAGCAGGGTCATCGGGACCACCAGGGTCCCGCCGAGGTCGGCCAGCATGGCGGCCGCCGTGTCGATCACCAGCCGGCGCCAGATCGGCAGGTCCTGGAAGTCGCCGACCTCGGCGAGGCGTTTGGGCGGCAGCAGGTGCGCGAGCGCTCCGCCGATGACCTCGGGGTCGAAAAGCGTGCTGTTCGGGATCAGGTCGATCAGTTCCCGTGCGGTGGCCGTCTTCCCCGCACCGAACGCGCCATTGATCCAGACGATCATTCATACTCCAGAGCTGGAAGGCCGCTGAGCAGCGACGGAGCCGTCTTCAGGAGATCACCTGGGAGCGAACATGGGAAAAGGAGGCGTCCACAAACCCCGCACCCACTTCTTCCTTCTCCCATAGGCCCCGAAGGTACTCCACGAACCGCGCCTCGATGACGACCGTCACGTCGCTGTACATACCCTCCACACCCGGAGGCCCGGACCCCCGCCCGGCCCCGCCGCCGGAAGGACATCGGTGGCCTGGACCTTGGCCGGGCGCCGTCGCACCGCGCCCCCCGCACCCGCACAGGAGAAACACGCAAGAAATTCGTGCGACCGTCGGGGCAGGGGATGTCAAGACGGCGGCGCCTGCTCCGACCAAGAGGTCGAAGGGCCCAGCCAGGGCCCGTGAACCACGAGGAGTACGAGATGCAGTTCCTGATCAGCCTGCACATCAACCCGGCCGTGCTGGATGCCCTGAGCGAAGCCGAGAAGGAGGCGATCGGCGCAGGTCACGGCAAGTTCATCGAGTCGCTGAAGGCATCCGGTGAGCTGATCAGCACGCAGGCGCTGGTCGACCCGTCGCAGGCCGCCGTGGTCTCGGTGCGCGAGGGCCGGCCGGTGGTGACCGACGGACCCTTCCTGGAGGCGAAGGAGCATCTCGGGGGCTTCTACCTGATCGACTGCGAGAACAAGGAGCGGGCGATCGAGCTGGCGGCGCAGATCCCGGACGCCGCGATCGAGGGTCTGGGAGTCGAGGTGCGGCAGGTCATGTTCGCCGACGGACAATTGGAGGCATGACAGCACCGCGTTTCGAGGACCTGCTGCGGGAACTCACGCCGCAGGTCCTCGGCACCCTGGTACGCCGGCACGGCCAGTTCGAAGGGTGTGAGGACGCCGTACAGGAAGCGGTCCTCGCCGCCGCCGTGCAGTGGCCGGCCGAGGGGGTGCCGGACAACCCGCGTGGCTGGCTGCTGACGGTCGCGTCCCGGCGGCTCGTCGACCAGGCGCGCAGCGACCGTGCGCGCCGTGCCCGGGAGTCGGCGGCGGCCACCGAGGTGGTGCCCGAGGACGTACCGGACACCGACGACACGCTCGTCCTGCTGTTCCTGTGCTGCCATCCGGCGCTGACCGCGGCCTCCCAGACCGCTCTGACGCTGCGCGCGGTCGGCGGCCTGACCACGGCCGAGATCGCCCGCGCGTTCCTGGTGCCGGAGGCCACCATGGCGGCCAGGATCAGCCGGGCCAAGCAGCGGATCAGGGCCGCCGGCAGCTCTTTCGCGCTGCCGGACGGCGCGGAGCGCGAGGAGCGGCTGCGGGTCGTCCTGCACGTCCTCTATCTGATCTTCAACGAGGGCTACACCGCCTCGTCGGGCAGTGCGCTGCACCGTGCCGACCTCGCGCGCGAGGCGATCCGGCTGACCAGGAGGGTGCACGCGCAACTGCCCGCGGACGACGAGGTGACCGGGCTGCTCGCGCTGATGCTGCTGACCCATGCCCGCAGCAGGGCACGGACGACGACGGCCGGGGACCTCGTACCGCTGGACGAGCAGGACCGCGGGGCGTGGGACCGCGGGCTGATCGAGGAGGGCACCGAACTGGTCAAGGCGGCGCTGGCCGGTCCGACGCTGGGGCCTTACCAGTTGCAGGCCGCCATCGCCGCCACGCACGCCGACGCGGGCAAGGCCGAGGAGACCGACTGGCGCCAGGTGCACGCCCTCTACCTCATCCTGGAACGGATCGCGCCCAACCCGATGGTCACCCTCAACCGGGCCGTCGCGCTCGCCGAGACCGAAGGTCCGCCCGCCGGGCTGGCCCTGCTGTCCGCGCTCGACGCCGACCAGCGGATGGCCGGGCATCACCGGCTGCTGTCCGTACGGGCGCATCTGCTGGAGAAGACCGGCGACCTGGCCGGGGCGTACGCGCATTACCGGCGTGCCGCGAAGGCCACCGCCAGCATCGCCGAGCAGCGTTTTCTGGAATCCCGGGCCGAACGGGTCGCGCGCTGTGCGCCGGAGGTGCTGCGGTCGGATCACCCGGAGACCGGGCACGGCTGAGAGGGCGACGCGGATGCCGGTGCGCGGCACCGGCACCCGACCGGGGCGGCAGACCGGAGCCGGGGATCTACTCCTCGAAGGGGACGTGGTCGGCGGCGGCGAGGCCCTCCTGGCCGACGGCGTGGTCGACGGTGCCGAGCGTGTCCGTGACGTTCAGATCGTCGCGGACCTCATGGTCCACCCCGTGGGACGGGGTGATCGCGGCCACGACGAAGCCGGTGGCGAGGGAGGCGAGGGCGAGCATGCTGCGCTTCTTCATGCCCCTATCAACTGTGCGAGCCGCCCGGAGTCACGCGGATGACGGCCGTTCCCCCCTCCAGGTCCACCGTGCTGCGGTGCGGGGGGTGCCCCGTCCTCGTCGTCGTCGCGGAGCAGCAGCGCCGACTGCCGTTCCCGCAACTCGTGCTGCTTGCCCGGTGACAGTGCGCCGTGCAGCTGCTCGAATCCGGTGGCCGACACCTGCCCGGTCCTCGCTCCGTTGCGCCAGGGCAGCACTCCCGCGCGTCCGGCCCGCAGCAGCAGTTGGTCGACGAAGGCCATCACCGTGAGCAGGATGACGAGCCCCGGCAAGGTCATGAAGACGACGAACTCCATGTCCCGAGTATCGGGGACGGCGCTCGGCCGGGAAACCGCCTGGTCCGGGGTTGTGGCCAGGACAGCGGCAGGACCCCGGTGATCTGGACCACGTCGGGTGCTCCCGGTCCGGCACCGCGGCGGCGGGCATCCGGTCGGAGTGGGTTCCGGGGGAGATGACCGGCGACCTGGAAGGCCCGTACATCCGATGTCCTGGGCGAGCCGACGGACGACGCGCACCGGTCGGGCGAGGAGTGCACCCGTCGGCCCTCAGGAAGGTGATCCAACACAACCGAACGCGTGGCGCGACATCCCTTGCAAATAATGTGTCCATCAAGAAGTTTGGCGCGATATCAGTCGGCCGTCACCGCTCCTCTTCCACCATAGTCCGACACGTCCTACCGTGAACGGACGGCCATGACGCGAACATGACGTCATCCCATCTTTCGCGAGTCGGAGGAACGTAACGATGCGTCACCCTCGTACCCGCACCACCCGCACGGCCCGCCGAAGAATGGTCGGGGCCCTCGCCGCAGGACTGCTGTGCTCGGCCGGCCTCGTCTCCCCCGCCATCGCGGCGGCGGCCCCGGCAGCGGGGTCCGTCGCCCCCGCCGCGGCCGAGCCGTCCCGGGCCGCCGCGCCCGCCGACGGCCTGGCCCTCACCCCGCCGATGGGTTTCAACAACTGGAACTCCACCCATTGCCGCGCCGACTTCAACGAGGAGATGGTCAAGGGCATCGCCGACATCTTCGTGGCGAAGGGCCTCAAGGACGCCGGGTACCAGTACGTCAACCTCGACGACTGCTGGGCCCTGCCGAGCCGGGACGCGGCCGGCCAGCTGGTCCCCGACCCGGTCCGGTTCCCGGGCGGGATCAAGGCCGTCGCCGACTACGTCCACGGAAAAGGGCTCAAGCTCGGCATCTACACCAGTGCCGGCACCAAGACGTGCAACCCCGCCGGATTCCCGGGCGGCCTCGGCCACGAGTACAGCGACGCCCAGCAGTTCGCCGACTGGGGGGTGGACTACCTCAAGTACGACAACTGCAACAACCAGGGCGTGGACGCCAAGCTGCGTTACACCACCATGCGGGACGCCCTGCGGGCGACCGGGCGGCCCATCGTCTACAGCATCTGCGAATGGGGCCAGAACAAGCCCTGGGAGTGGGCGGGCGACCTCGGCCAGCTGTGGCGGACGACGGGCGACATCAGCGACAGCTGGGGATCGATGCTGTCGATCCTGAAGCAGAACCTGCCCCTCGCGCCGTACGCCGGACCCGGCCGCTGGAACGACCCGGACATGCTGGAGGTCGGCAACGGCGGCATGACCGACACCGAGTACCGCTCGCACTTCTCCATGTGGTCGGTCATGGCGGCGCCGCTGCTCATCGGCACCGACCTGCGCAAGGCGTCCCAGTCGACCTTCGACATCCTGGACAACAAGGAGGTCGTCGCCGTCGACCAGGACCCGCTGGGCAAGCAGGGCACGGTCGTCTCGTCGGAGGGCGGACGCTGGGTCGTCACCAAGGAGATGCAGGACGGCAGCCGCACGGTGGCCCTGTTCAACGAGTCCGGCACCGCCCAGCGCATCACGACGACCGCGCAGGCCGCGGGCCTTCCGGACGCCCCCGGCTACACCCTGCGCGACCTGTGGCAGCACCGGAGCTACAACACCGCGGGCACCGTCTCCGCGACCGTACCGGCGCACGGCACGGTCCTCCTCCGGGTCTTCGCCGACCACGACTGGGCCACGCAGCCGCCGGCCGTCGAACTCGGCCTGGAGGGCAGCCCGTACCTGGAGGCGGGCACCCCGGCCGAGCTGACGACCACGGTCACCGACCTCGGCCGCACCCCGGCCCGGCAGGTGTCCGTGGCCCTGACCGGTCCCGAGGGCTGGACCGTCACTCCCACGTCGTCCACCCGGGCAGCCTCCCTGGCGACGGGCCGGTCGCTGCGCACCGGCTGGCGGGTGACCGCCCCGGCCGGCACACCGACGGGGTCGTACGGCCTGACCCTGAAGTCCGCGTACCGCTCACCCTCGGGAACGCCCGTCGACAGCGCGCTGCCGCTGACCGTGTCCGTCGCGGTGCCGCCCCCGTCCGGCACCTCGTACCTCGGCGACCTGCCGTGGCTGGAGACCACCAACGCCTGGGGCCCGGTGGAACGCGACACCAGCAACGGCGAGAGCGCGGCCGGCGACGGCCACACCCTCACCCTGGGCGGAACGACGTACGCGAAGGGGCTCGGCGTGCACGCCGACAGCTCCGTCGCCTACTACACGGGCGGCGCCTGCGAGACGGTCACCGCGCAGGTCGGGGTCGACGACGAGAAGGGCGCGAACGGCACCGTCACCTTCGAGATCTGGGCCGACGGCACGAAGGCCGCCGCCACCGGAGTACTGACCAACGCGATGCCAGCCCAGCCGCTGACCGCGGACGTGACCGGCGCCCAGGTGGTCCGGCTCGTCGTCACCGACGGCGGCGACGGCATCGACTCGGACCACGCGGACTGGGCGGACGCACAGATCAGCTGCTGAGCCCGGCCGACGGCCGGTGAACGTTGTGACGGCACCGGGCGACCGGTGTCAGACCCCCGCCGCGGTCGCGTCCGGCCTCCGCGCCAGCGCGGCCGCGGCGGCGCCCACCAGACCCGCGTCCGTGCCCATCTGCGCGGGGGTCACCGTCAGCCGCTGGACGAAGGAGAGGGTCGCGTAGTCGCCGAGGGCCTTGCGCAGCGGGGCGAAGAGGATGTCGCCCGCCTTGCCCACACCGCCGCCGATCACCGCGATGTCGATCTCGACCAGGGTCGCGGTGGCCGCGATGGCGGCGGCCAGCGCCTGCGCGGCCCGCTCGAACGAGGCCACCGCGACCGGGTCTCCGGCGCGGGCGGCCGCCGCGACCGCGGCCGCCGAGGCGTCTCCGTCGGGGCCCGGCTGCCAGCCGCAGTCCATCGCGCGCCGGGCGATGTTGGGGCCGCTGGCGATCCGTTCGACGCAGCCGCGCGAGCCGCACGGGCACGGATCGCCGTCGAGGTCGACGCTGATGTGGCCGATGTGGCCCGCGTTGCCCGTGGGTCCGGGGTGCAGTTGGCCGCCCAGGACGAGACCGCCGCCGACGCCGGTGGAGACCACCATGCACAGCGCGTTGTCATGACCGCGAGCGGCCCCCTGCCAGTGTTCGGCGGCCGTGATCGCCACGCCGTCGCCGATCAGCTCCACGGGAAGGCCGCCGGTCGCCGCCCGGACCCGTTCGACCAGCGGGAAGCCGCGCCAGCCGGGCACGTTCACGGGGCTCACCGTGCCCGCCGAGGCGTCCACCGGGCCGGCGCTGCCGATGCCGACGGAGCCCGCGCGCGCCCACAGGGGCGACCCGGCGAGTTCGCCGAGCACCTCCGTCACGGCTCGCATGACGGTCTCACCGTCCTGCTGAGCGGGTGTCGCACGCTGGGCGCGTACCTGAATCCGTCCGTGGCCGTCCACCAGCGCGCCGGCGATTTTGGTGCCGCCGATGTCGAGCGCAGCCACGAGGTCGGTGTGCATCAGAGTCGAATCTCCCCGTCGAACATGAGAAAACGAAGTGCGAGACAGCCTGGTCTCGTCATGGGGCGCAGGCCGGTGATTGCGGTGGACAGTCTCCCCTGGATCTGACAACGTTGTCCAGGCTCTATGCTCGACGCCACATCCTCATACGAACCCATGGACCTTCGCACCGCCCCGTGGATGACAGGACAGGACGCCGCATCGTGCCAGAGACCACCCGCCGCGCCGACCGCCTCGCTGACCGCCACTCCGGGTCCCGCTACGGCAACCGTCCGACCATGAAGGACGTGGCGGCCCGGGCCGGTGTCGGACTCAAGACGGTCTCCCGGGTGGTCAACGGCGAGCCGGGGGTCACCCCCGACACCGAGCGCCGCGTGCAGGAGGCCATCGACGCGCTCGGCTTCCGGCGCAACGACAGCGCGCGGGTGCTGCGCAAGGGCCGGACCGCCAGCATCGGCCTGGTCCTGGAGGACCTGGCCGACCCGTTCTACGGTCCGCTCAGCCGCGCCGTCGAGGAAGTGGCCCGCGCCCACGGCGCCCTGCTGATCAACGGTTCCAGCGCCGAGGACCCGGATCGCGAGCAGGAACTGGCGCTGGCCCTGTGCGCGCGGCGGGTGGACGGACTGGTGATCATCCCCGCGGGAGGCGACCACCGCTATCTGGAGCCGGAGATCAGGGCGGGCGTCGCGACCGTGTTCGTGGACCGTCCGGCCGGGAAGATCGACGCCGATGTCGTCCTGTCCGACAACTTCGGCGGCGCCCGCGACGGCGTGGCCCATCTGATCGCCCACGGACACCGCCGGATCGGGTTCATCGGTGACATGCCCCGCATCCACACCGCGGCCGAGCGGTTGCGCGGCTACCGGGCGGCCATGGAGGACGCCGGGATAGAGGTCGAGGACGGCTGGATGTCCCTGGGCGCCACCGACCCGGAGCGGGTGCGCCGCGCCGCCGCCGAGATGCTGGCCGCGCACTCCCCGGTCACCGCGATCTTCACGGGCAACAACCGGGTGACGGTGACCGTGATCCGGGTCCTGGCCGAGCACACCGGGCCCGTCGCCCTGGTCGGTTTCGACGACATCGAACTCGCCGACCTGCTCCGGCCGGGCGTCACGGTCGTCGCCCAGGATGCGGCGGCCCTCGGCCGCACCGCTGCCGAACGCCTCTTCCGGCAGCTGGACGGCAGCCTCGTCACCCCGGAGCGCATCGAACTGCCGACCCGGCTGGTCACCCGTGGTTCGGGCGAGCTGCCGCCGGCGGGCTGAGCGCCGATGACGGGACGGACCCTGGAGGAACTGGGTCTCGCCGAGGCGCCGCGGGACCATCCACTGGACTATCCGGGTGCCTGGCCCGCGGACTCCGGGTTCCTGTGCGGGGACCGGATCCTGCCGGTCGACCGCCTGGTGTACCCGGACCGGGTACCGGTCCTCGCGGTCGGCTCCAACGCCTGCCCGGGCCAGTTGCGGCACAAGATGGCCGAGTCCGCGGTCACCTCCGGCGTCCCCATGGTGAAGGCCCGGGTGACGGGGCTCGGGATCGGTGTCTCCGCGCACGTGAGCCGCATGGGGTACGTTTCCGCCGCACCGTTCCGCGCGCCCGCCGCGGTGCGGGAGCTGTTCGTGACCTGGCTCGACGCACGGCAGCTCGCGGTGGTCGACGCCAGCGAGGGCGTGCCGCTGCCCACCGGGAACTACCACCGGGCCTGGCTGCCCGCGCCCGACGTGCGGATCGAACTGGCCGACGGCACGGCGCTCGCGGGGGTGTACGCGTACGTCAACCGGCACGGCGTCCTGGGCGACGGGGGCGGCGGGCCCCGGCACCATCCGGGCCAACGGCCGCTGCTCGCACGGCTGCTGCGGGCGTCCGCCGAGTTGCGGGAGCTGTTCGGCGGCACGCCCGAGGAGTTCTGCGCGCGGGCCCGGGCCGACGCCGGGCTGTGCGACCGCGGCACGGAGCTGTTCGCGAAACGGGGCTGGGCGACGGCGTCCGGCCTTGAGCGGTACACCGACGCGCGGCAGGCCGACCGGTGGACCGGCGACCGGCCGGAATAGCCCGGCATCCCCAGCCTGCCCCGGGGTGCACCCGGTCCGGCCGGAGGCGGGCCAGGTCCCCTGCCGGGGAAGCACCGGGCGCCGACGCCGCCGGGTACGGTGCCCGGTCCGGCCACTGCACCCCGTCCGGCGACGGAGCCGTTGAGCCGCGGCCGGCCCGCCGCGCCGGGTCCGCTACCCGGCCGACGACGCGGTGAGGTCGCCGCGCCGTGGCGCCGCGAAGCCCTCCAGCTCCGGGCGGGTCAGACCGGTGAGCCGGGTGACCTCCGCGAGGTCGAGGGCCCCGCAGTCCAGGCCGCGCAGCAGATAGCCGCTGAGGGCCTTGGCAGTGGCGGGCTCGTCCATGATGGCGCCGCCGGCCCGGTTGGCGTACCGGGCCAGACGGTCCGCCGCGGGTTCGAAGCCCTCGCGGTAGAAGGCGAACACGGCGGCGTAGCGGGTGGGCAGGTGGCCGGGGTGCATGTCCCAGCCCTGGTAGTAGGCGCGGGCCAGCGCGCGCCGGGTGAGGCCGTAGTGCAGTCGCCAGGCGGCGTGCACCTGTTCGGCCGGGCCGACCGGGAGCACATTGGTCGAGCCGTCCGAGAGGCGCACGCCCGTGCCCGCGGCCGCGACCTGCATGACCGCCTTGGCGTGGTCGGCGGCCGGGTGGTCGCCGGCCTGGTAGGCGGCGGAGACACCGAGGCAGGCGCTGTAGTCGAAGGTGCCGTAGTGCAGTCCGGTGGCGCGGCCCTCGGCGGCCCGGATCATCCGGGCGACCGTCGCCGTGCCGTCGTCGGCCAGAATGGACTGGCTGGTCTCGATCTGGATCTCGAAGCCGATCCGGCCGGGCTCAAGGCCGCGCGCCTCCTCGAAGGCGTCGAGCAGCCGCACCATGGCGGTGACCTGTTCGGCGTAGGTCACCTTGGGCAGCGTGAGGACCAGTCCCTCCGGCAGGCCCCCCGCCTCCATCAGGCCGGTCAGGAAGACGTCGAGCGTGCGGATGCCCCGCTCGCGCACCGCGGCTTCCAGGCACTTCATGCGCATGCCCATGTACGGTGCCGCGGTGCCCCGCGCGTACGCCTCGGCGATCAGCCGGGCCGCGCGCGCGGCCGCCTCGTCCTCCTCGGCGTCCGGACGCTGCCCGTAGCCGTCCTCGAAGTCGACCCGGAGGTCTTCGACGGGCTCGCGCTCCAGCTTGGCGCGCATCCGGTCGTACACGGGTCCGGCCAGTTCGTCGTCGAGGCCGAGGACGGCGGCGAAGGAGCCCGCGTCCGGGGCGTGTTCGTCGAGCGCCGCAAGGGCCTGCTCGCCCCAGGTGCGGATGGTGTCGGCGGCGAACAGGTCACCGGGGACGTAGACGGTGTGGACGGGCTGGCGGGTGCCGGGGTCTCCCGGGTAGCGGCGCTCCAGTTCGGCGTCGACGGGGGCGAGGGCCGCGCCGATGTCCTCGCTGACGGCGGCCGCGAGGCTCGTCGAAACCTTCTGCTGCTGGCCCATCGCCACACCCTCCGCTTTCCGTCTGACACTCCGCTACTTTTTCCGCCTAGCGGAATCAACAATCCGTAGAATGAAGTTATCCGGGCGCCTTCCGGATGGTCAACACCATGTCCGCGGGCGGCCACTCGGCCATGTCGTCATGTTCACGCCCATCCCGTGGGCAGTGTCACGCGTAGTTCGCCCACCGACTCGTCCGGCCCCAACGACCGAAGGAGCCCCTGTGCCGAACCACAGCCGAGTCACGCGCCGCCTGGGCCTCAAGGCTGCCCTGTCCGCGGCGGCCGCCCTGCCCCTCACCAGTACAGCACCGTCCGCCTCGGCCGCCCCGGAACCGGCGGAGCCGAGCCGCGGACTGGAGGTCATGTCCTTCAACCTGCGCTTCGCGAGCACCACCGAGCCGAACAGCTGGGCGGTCCGCAGGCCGGTGATGCGCGCCCTGCTGCACCGCGCGGCCCTGCATGTCATCGGCACCCAGGAGGGCCTCTTCCCGCAGCTGATGGACATCGCCTCCGACCTCGGGCCACGCTACGACTGGATCGGCACCGGCCGTCTGCACGGCAGCCGTGACGAGTTCATGGCCGTCTTCTACGACACTCATCGCCTCACCCCGACCGAGTACGACCACTTCTGGCTGTCCGATACCCCGGACGTGATCGGCTCGACCGCCTGGGGCGCGTCACTCCCCCGCATGGTCACCTGGGTGCGGTTCCGGGACCGGCACGCGGACGGCCAGGAGTTCTACCTCCTCAACACGCACCTCGACCATGCGAGCCAGTCCGCGCGCGAGCGCTCCGCCGCACTGATCGCCGAGCGCGTCCGCACCCTCGACGGCTCGCTGCCGCTGGTGGTGACCGGTGACTTCAACGTCGCCGCCCACCGAAACCCGGTCTACGGCACGCTGCTGGCCGCCGGTCTCGTCGACGCCTGGGACACCGCGGCCGAGCGCAGCCCGCTGTACGCCACCTTCCACGGCTACCAGCCGCTGACCCCGGACGGCGACCGCATCGACTGGATCCTGACCACACCGGGGGTGACCACGCGGCGGGCGGTGATCGACACCTTCTCCGCCGACGGCCGGTTCCCGAGCGACCATCTGCCGGTGCGGGCCTCCCTCGCCCTGGGCTGACCGCACCGGAACGAACCGGGGCCCCGCGACCGGCACGCGGTCGCGGGGCCCCGTACGGCCGGCCCGGCGGGCATCAGCCCTTGCGGGCCTTGACCTCCTCGGTGAGCTGCGGGACGACGTTGAAGAGGTCGCCGACGACGCCGTAGTCGACCAGGTCGAAGATCGGGGCCTCCGGGTCCTTGTTGATCGCCACGATCGTCTTCGAGGTCTGCATGCCCGCCCGGTGCTGGATCGCACCCGAGATGCCGGAGGCGATGTAGAGCTGCGGGGAGACCGACTTGCCGGTCTGGCCCACCTGGTTGGTGTGCGGGTACCAACCCGCGTCCACCGCGGCGCGCGAGGCACCCACCGCGGCGCCCAGCGAGTCGGCCAGCGCCTCGATGATCGCGAAGTTGTCCGCGCCGTTGACACCGCGCCCGCCGGAGACCACGATCGCGGCCTCCGTCAGTTCGGGGCGGCCCGTCGACTCGCGCGCCGTGCGGCCCGTCACCTTGGTGCCGGTCGCCTGCGCCGAGAAGGTCACGTCCAGGGCCTCGACCGCGCCGGCCGCGGGCGCCGCCTCCACGGCCGCGCTGTTCGGCTTGACCGTGATGACCGGGGTGCCCTTGGCGACGCGGGACCGGGTGGTGAAGGACGCGGCGAACGCCGACTGGGTGGCCACCGGACCCTCGGCGCCGGCCTCCAGATCGACGGCGTCGGTGATGACGCCCGAGCCGATGCGCAGCGCCAGCCGGGCGGCGATCTCCTTGCCCTCCGCGGAGGACGGGACCAGGACGGCGGCCGGGGACACGGCCGCGTGGGCGGCCTGCAACGCGTCGACCTTGGGTACGACGAGGTAGTCGGCGTACTCGGCGGCGTCGTGCGTGAGGACCTTCACCGCGCCGTGCTCGGCGAGCGTGACGGCGATGTCGGCGGCGCCCGCGCCGAGGGCGACGGCGACCGGCTCGCCGAGCCGGCGGGCCAGGGTCAGCAGCTCCAGGGTGGGCTTGCGGACGGCACCGTCCACGTGGTCGACGTAGACGAGGACTTCAGCCATGGGATTGCTCTCCTGCGTACGAAAGTTGAGGGGCGGTCGGCGATTGCGGGCTCAGATGAACTTCTGGCCCGCGAGGAACTCGGCGAGCTGCTTGCCGCCCTCGCCCTCGTCCTTGACGATCGTGCCCGCCGTACGGGCCGGTCGCGCGGCCGCGGAGTCGACCTTCGTCCACGCACCCGACAGGCCGACCTCCTCGGCCTCGATCTCCAGGTCGGACAGGTCCCAGGACTCGACCGGCTTCTTCTTGGCCGCCATGATCCCCTTGAAGGAGGGGTAACGGGCCTCGCCCGACTGGTCGGTGACCGACACGACCGCCGGAAGCTGAGCCTCCAGCTGCTCCGAGGCGGCGTCGCCGTCGCGGCGGCCCTTGACCGTGCCGCCCTCGACCGAGACCTCCGACAGGAGGGTGACCTGCGGAACGCCCAGGCGCTCGGCGAGCAGGGCCGGAACGATTCCGCCGGTGCCGTCGGTGGAGGCCATGCCGGAGACCACCAGGTCGTACCCGGCCTTCTCGATCGCCTTGGCCAGCACCAGGGAGGTACCGATGGCGTCGGTGCCGTGCAGGTCGTCGTCCTCGACGTGAATCGCCTTGTCCACGCCCATGGACAGCGCCTTGCGCAGCGCGTCCTTGGCGTCCTCGGGGCCCACCGTCAGGACGGTGATCTCGACGTCGTCGTCGGAGTTCTCGGAGATCTGCAGCGCCTGCTCGACCGCGTATTCGTCCAGTTCGGAGAGCAGGCCGTCCACGTCGTCCCGGTCGACGGTCAGGTCATCGGCGAAGTGCCGGTCGCCAGTGGCGTCGGGCACGTACTTCACAGTGACAACGATCCTCAAGCTCACGCCGGCTCTCCTACTGCTTCGTCTGTTCCGGTCTGCCTCTTCCAGGCAGCATAGGCGCCTGCGGCGGCCGATCCCGGTCGGGTCGGCCGCGCGCTCCGAACTGCATATTACTCGTCAGTACACTCAGTTGTTGCCCACTGAGCAAGCGCTTTGAACTGTGACCTGCGCAACGCAGCGTAACCGGAACCCGACAGCTTCGCAGGGGGGCGGGAGCGCGCTCAGTCCCTCAGCGCATTGAAGCCGCCCCCGTGGTAAAGGAGGGGGCGGCCCGCTCCGCCCGGGTCGCCGAGCACGACTTCGGCGAGCACGATGTGGTGGTCGCCCGCGGGGACCCGCTCGACGACCCGGCACACCAGCCAGGCGAGCACTCCGCCGAGCACCGGCACACCTTCCGGCCCTTCGCGCCAGGCGGTGGGCGCACCGAACCGGTCGGCGCCACTGCGGGCGAAGGTCGCGGCCAGCTCGTGCTGATGCTCGCCGAGTATGTGGACGCCGACGTGGCGGGCCTCGGACACTGCGGGCCAACTGGAGGCGCCGATGCCGATGCCGAAGGAGAGCAGCGGAGGCTCGGCCGAGACAGAGGTGAGGGAGGTGGCGGTGAAGCCCACCGGCCCCAGCGCGCCGCGGGCGGTGATCACCGCGACCCCCGCGGCGTGCCGCCGGAAGGCGGAGCGCAACAGGTCGGTGGAGGCGGGCCGGGAGGCGCCGAGGCCGGGCGTGGCCGTCATGGAGGTGTCCTTCTCGGGGAGGTGACGAGCGGGGCCGTTGCTGCTCAACGGCCGGGACAGCGCGCGCTCGCGGTACGGGTCAGGTCGACGTGCGCCCGCCCGAAGAGAAGGAGCTCCTTGACCATGAGGTCAGATTGACGATAGGTGGCATGCGCAGTCAAGTACGCCCGGGCATCCGGCAGCTGTTTCGGCGTCACGAGCGGCAGCGTCACACCGCCTCCCCCAGCGCCGCGATGACATCGACCTTGCGCGGCTGCCCAGCGGCTCGCCGCACCACCCGGCCGGCCGCGTCGAGGACCAGCACGGTGGGGGTCCTGAGGATGCCGAGTTCCCGTACGAGGTCCAGCCGGGCCTCGGCGTCGATCTCCACGTGGGCGACCCCGGGGACCAGGCCGGCCACCTCGCCGAGGACTCGCCGCGTCGCCCGGCAGGGCGCGCAGAAGGCGCTGGAGAACTGTACGAGCGTGGCCCGCGCCCCGAGTTCGGTGCCCAGCTCGGCCGCCCCCAGTCGCTCGCTCTCGTCCCGTCCGTGCACCCGTGTCCTCCCGCTCCGCCGCCTGCCCGGCACTCCATAGCCGCTCACCGCCTATCCGCTCCCTCTTCAGCTGGAGCATTCACGAGACCGCAATGATTCCCGGCTCCCGCGCCTGTTTTCGCTGCGGAGCGCTCGGCCCCTGGGCACGGGCACGGGCACGGGCACGGGCACGGGCACGGGCAACGATGCGAGGGGGGCGCGCTTGGGGGCGGCCGTGGCAGCGCGAGCGGCGGCGGCTGTTTCCGGCTGTGGTTCTGGTCGCCGGGCGCGCCTGGCCATCGGCGTCGCGCTCGCCGCCGCCTTCCTGGACCTGGCGTTCGGCCACTGTCCGGGGGCGAGTTGTCCCTGCTGCCGCGGCGGGCCGGTGTCGGCGCCGGGCGGAGGCGGCGGTGACGGGCCGGCGCGACCGCTGGGCCGACGTGACGAGTATCTCGCCGCGTCGGGGTGCCAAGGCTGGCTCCCCGTCCGTTCTTCGGGCACGATCTGCGATGCGCCGTAAACCTACGGCTGCGTAACTTGTCCGCCGGGAGTGCCTTCCCAGGCTGAGCAGGAAGGGTCCGTCCCGCCCATGGAGCTGGTCTACCGTCCCGTCATCGGTTTCGCCAAGACGATGTTCAAGGTCTGGGACCTCAAGATCGACTGCAAGGGTTCGGAGAACATCCCGGGCTCGGGCGGTGCCGTCCTGGTGAGCAATCACATCAGTTACCTGGACTTCATCTTCAACGGCCTGGCGGCACTGCCGCAGAAGCGGCTCGTGCGCTTCATGGCGAAGGAGTCCGTCTTCCGCCACCGGATCTCCGGGCCGCTGATGCGCGGGATGAAGCACATCCCGGTGGACCGCGGACGGGGCGAGGCGGCGTACGAGCACGCGCTGGACTCGCTGCGGTCCGGCGAGGTCGTCGGGGTGTTCCCGGAGGCCACCATCTCGCAGTCCTTCACGCTCAAGAGCTTCAAGTCGGGCGCCGCGCGGCTCGCCCAGGAGGCCGGGGTCCCGCTGGTCCCGATGGCCGTATGGGGGACGCAGCGGCTGTGGACCAAGGGGCACCCGCGCAACTTCAAGCGCAGCCACCTCCCGGTCACCGTCCGGGTGGGTGAGACCATCGAAGCCCCCCGCGACCAGTACGCGGGCGCGATCACCCGCCGGCTGCGCGAGCGCGTACAGGACCTCCTGGACTCCGCCCAGCGCGCCTACCCGGGAGCCCCCAAGGGCGCCCACGACCACTGGTGGCTGCCGGCCCATCTGGGCGGCACGGCCCCGACGCAGGAGGAGTTGCGCGCCGCCGAGGCACGCTGACGCCCCCGATCGCACCGCAGCGGGGCGCCGGATCGGGCCCCACGGCGCGGCCCGGCCGCGCGCCGTATCGGCCGGCGGGCCGCGCCGGTCATCCGCGCGCCGGGGTCTCGGCGGGCTCGGGGGCACCGACGGAGATGTGGGCGCCGGGGCTGAACTTCGCCAGCATTTCGGCGAGTTCGGTCGCGGCCCGATGGACGTCGGCGACCGGCATCGGGGCTAGGCCCTCCAGCAGGAAGACGCCGGAGGCCGTCGCCTCGGCGAGGTGGGTGCGCGGGCCCTGGCGCCAGTTCCAGCGGCGGCCGGTCACGCCCGCGTCGTCGCGCCACACCACCTCGCCGAGGCCCGCCTGCCCAGCGCCTCCGCCGAGTTGCGGGTGCGGGACGGTTTGGCGCCGAACGCGGTGCAGACCTCTCGCCAGGCCGCCATGTGCGGGTCCTCGTGCGGAGCGCGCCCGGCCAGGCGGGCGGCGAGCCGGCGGGCCGCGTCGTCGCGCAGTGCCGGACTCACCTCGGTACTGGGTCCACCCGTGAGGCCCTGCGCCTCGATCACGACATGGATGAAGCCCGGCGCGAGGGCGCGCACCTCGTCGGACACGGTGAGGGTGAGGGGCTCTGTCTCGCCTCAGAGTGCGGTGGGGAGCGTCGTCCACAGACCCGGCCGGTCCGGGGCCGTCTTCAGGGCGCGCAGCACGGTCGGATGAGGTTCAGCATACAAGACCGGATAGTCCACTTCATTGGACTCAGGGTCAGGCATCCAGGCCAGCCGCTCGCCGTCGAGGGAGAACTGCGCGTCGACGCCGGGCTTGTTGCCGCGCGGATCCTGCCGGTGCCATGCCCCGTTGAAGCGGACGGCGACCAGTCCGTGCACCACGTCGAGCTTCTGGTAGCACAGCGCCGTGGGGATGTCCTCGGCCCGCAGCAACGCGGCCAGCGCGTGGGCCTTCGCGTAGCAGATGCCGGTCCGCAGCGCGAGGACGTCGGAGGCACGCCAGGTGACCCGTGGATCCCCGGAGTCCTGCGAGTGCGGAACGGCGTCCCGGACGAACTCGAAGGCGGCTCGCGCATAGGCATACGAGTCCGGAACGTTCTCAGCCAGCCGGGCCGCCGTCTCGCGCACCACCGGGTGGTCATGATCGATGGCCTCGTCGGCGGCTAAATACGCGGACAGGTCGGGCGTGTTCTGGATCAGCTCCATGCCCGCAGAGCTTAGGAATGCGATCACCCAAGAGTCAATGACTTTTCAGATGACCGCATATCTATGCAGGATGTGACGCCGCCTCCGAGTCCCGGAGTCATGGCCCGGACCCGCGGGCCCCTGCCTACCGGTGCGTGTGCGCCATCTCCTCCTTGACCGCCGCCACGAACGCGTCCACGTCCTCCTCGGTGGTGTCGAAGGCGCACATCCAGCGCACCACGCCCGCCGCCTCGTCCCAGAAGTAGAAGCGGAACCGCTTCTGCAGCCGCTCGGCCACATCGAGCGGAAGCCGGGCGAAGACGCCGTTGGCCTGCACCGGGTAGCAGATCTCCACGCCGTGCACCGCGCGCACGCCCTCGGCGAGCCGCTGGGCCATCTCGTTGGCGTGCCGCGCGTTGCGCAGCCACAGGTCCTTGGCGAGCAGCGCCTCCAACTGCACCGAGACGAACCGCATCTTGGAGGCCAGCTGCATGGACATCTTGCGGATGTGCTTCATGCGGCGCACAGCGTCCTGGTTGATGACGACGACCGCCTCACCGAACAGCGCGCCGTTCTTCGTCCCGCCCAGGGAGAGGATGTCGGCGCCGACGGCGTTGGTGAAGGACCGCATGGGCATGTCCAGGGAGGCCGCGGCGTTGCCCAGCCGGGAGCCGTCCACGTGCACCACCATGCCGTGCGCATGGGCGTGCTCGCAGATCGCACGGATCTCGTCGGGCGTGTAGACCGTGCCCAGTTCCGTGCTCTGGCTGATCGAGACCACCTGCGGCATCGCCCGGTGCTCGTCCTCCCAGCCGTACGCCTGCCGGTCGATCAGCTCCGGCGTGAGCTTGCCGTCCGGCGTGGGCACGGTGAGCAGCTTGAGACCGGCCATCCGCTCGGGGGCGCCGCCCTCGTCGGTGTTGATGTGCGCGCTCTCGGCGCAGATCACCGAGCCCCAGCGGTCGGTGACCGACTGGAGCGCGACCACGTTCGCGCCGGTGCCGTTGAAGACCGGGAACGCCTCCGCCGTGGCCCCGAAGTGGCTGCGGACTATCCGCTGGAGGTGCTCGGTGTAGACGTCCTCGCCGTAGGCGACCTGGTGGCCCCCATTGGCCAGGGCCAGGGCGGCGAGCACCTCGGGGTGGGCTCCGGCGTAGTTGTCGCTGGCGAAACCCCGGGCCTGCGGGTCGTGGTGGCGGCGGGCGTCGGTCCTGGGAGGGTTCATGGCTTCTCGGTCAGCCACAGGTGGTGTCCGTTCACTTCTGCGGCGGGCTTGTTCCAGACCTCGGCGATGGCCTCGGCCAGGTCCCCGACGTCCGTGAAGCCCGCGAACTTCGCGTTGGGGCGGTCGGCGCGCATCGCGTCGTGCACCAGTGCCTTCACCACCAGGATCGCAGCCGCCGAGGTCGGCCCCTCGGCGCCCCCGGCCTTGCGGAAGTAGTCGGCCATGGCCAGCGTCCACGCCTCGGCGGCGGCCTTGGCGGCGGCGTAGGCCGCGTTGCCCGCGGTGGGCCTGCTCGCACCGGCGGCACTGATCAGCACGTACCGGCCGCGCTCGCTGCGCTGCAGGGCCTCGTGGAAGGCGAGGGTGGTGTGCTGCACGGTGCGGATGAGCAGCAGTTCGAGGAAGTCCCAGTCGTCGAGGCTGGTCTTGGTGAAGGTCTCGCTGCCGCGCCAGCCGCCGACCAGGTGGACCAGTCCGTCGACCCGGCCGAAGTCCTTCTCGATGTGGGTGGCCCACTCGCGGGTGGACTGCAGGTCGAGCAGGTCCACCGTGTCGCCGGTGACGGTGGCGCCACCGGAGGCGTAGCGGGCCGCATCCACGGCCTCGGACAGCCGTTGCGGGTCGTTGTCGGCGCCGACCACCGTCGCCCCCGCCTCGGCGAGCCTGCGCAGCGTCGCCCGGCCGGCGGGTCCGCCCGCGCCCGCCACCGCGATGACCGCACCGCTCAGTGTCCCGTTCCCGTTCCCCATCGTCGCCTCCTGAGCCTGCCGAGCGTCTACGGTACGGCCGCTCACGCGGCGACCTGCTCGGCGCTGTCCGCCGTGATGCCCCGAGTGGAAGCGATCACCTTCTTGAGTTTCTTGGACAGTGCCTCATAGAACATGCTCAGCGGAAACTCGTCCGGAAGCACGTCGTCCACGAGCTTGCGCGGCGGCTGGCTCAGGTCGAGGGCGTCGGGGCCCTTGGCCCACTTGGAGCCCGGGTGCGGGGCGAGGTAGGCGGCGACGAGTTCGTAGCCGGCGAACCAGTGGACCAGCTTGGGGCGGTCGATGCCGTCGCGGTACAGCTTCTCGATCTCGGCGCACAGCTGGTTGGTGACCTGCGGAGCACGTTCCCAGTCGATGGAGAGGCTGTTGTCGGTCCAGCGGACGACGTCGTGCCGGTGCAGGTAGGCGAAGAGGAGCTGGCCGCCGAGCCCGTCGTAGTTGCGTACGCGCTCGCCGGTGACCGGGAAGCGGAACATGCGGTCGAACAGGACCGCGTACTGCACGTCCCGGGCCTGCGGCACGCCGTCGGCCGCGAGCTTCACGGCCTCCCTGAAGGCGGTGAGGTCGCAGCGCAGTTCTTCGAGGCCGTACATCCAGAACGGCTGCCGCTGCTTGATCATGAACGGGTCGAACGGCAGGTCGCCGTGGCTGTGGGTGCGGTCGTGCACCATGTCCCACAGCACGAAGGCCTCCTCGCAGCGCTTCTGGTCGCCCACCAGCGCGGCGACGTCCTCGGGCAGCTCAAGGCCCAGGACGTCGACGGCCGCAGCGGTCACCCGGCGGAAGCGGGCGGCCTCGCGGTCGCAGAAGATGCCACCCCAGGAGAATCGTTCCGGCGCTTCCCGTACGGCGATGGTCTCGGGGAAGAGCACGGCGGAGTTGGTGTCGTAGCCCGCCGTGAAGTCCTCGAAGGTGATGCCGCAGAACAGCGGGTTGTCGTAGCGGGTGCGCTCCAGTTCGGCCAGCCAGTCGGGCCAGACCATGCGCAGCACGACCGCCTCCAGGTTGCGGTCCGGGTTGCCGTTCTGCGTGTACATCGGGAAGACGACCAGGTGCTGGAGGCCGTCCGCGCGCTGCGCCGCGGGCTGGAAGGCGAGCAGCGAGTCGAGGAAGTCGGGGACGCGGAAGCCGTCGTCGGCCCAGCGGCGCAGGTCCTGGGCAAGCGCCGCATGGTAGGCCGCGTCGTGCGGCAGCAGCGGGGCCAGCTGCCCGACGGCGTCGATCATCCGGTCGACGGCCTGTTCGGCATCGGCCCGGTCCGGGGCGTCCTGCCCGCCGAAGTCGATCGCCCCGTCCTTGGACTGCCATGGCCGGATCTCTTCCACGGCATCCTTGAGCACGGGCCACGCCGGGTGCTCGATCACCCTGACCGCCGGAGGAACCTTCCCCTCCACACCCACTTGCACAAGAATTTCCGTCATCTTCCATCCTTCACGGGACAACCTCGCGTAAGGACACCGTATGCATCCAGCCTTTCCTCTAGCAAGGGGGCCCTCGGGAAATTATCCTGCCGAACCGCACAGTCACCGCTGTTTTTCCTGCCGTAAACCAGGACGACGCCTACTTCCTTTTTACAGAGGGCGGATACTCGGCCCACGGAGCGTGTCGAACAGGGTGCAGATCCAGCCGGTCAACCTCGCGGAGGACTCGCCCACGCCGGAGTGACCACCACCCGGCGGTACGGCGCCAAACCGCCCCGCCCGTCACCCCAATCCCCCGTGTACGCGCGGGTTCATTGGCGCAGGCGGCGGTTAGGCTGCGATTCCGCCGCGTGGACGATGGGGTCCGTCCGGTCCGCGCGTGTGCCGAGCCGCCGTCGACGGAAAGCGAGTCGAACCTTGAACCTCCTTACCATCGGTCACCGCGGAGTCATGGGTGTCGAGCCCGAGAACACCCTCCGTTCCTTCGTCGCCGCCCAGCAGGCCGGCCTCGATGCCATCGAACTCGATCTGCACCTGAGCAAGGACGGTGCCCTCGTCGTCATGCACGACGCGGAGGTGGACCGCACGACCGACGGCACCGGCCCGATCGCCGAGAAGACCCTCGCCGAGCTGCGCGCGCTCGACGCGGGCCGCGGCGAGCGGGTTCCGGTCTTCGAGGAGGTGCTGGACGCCGTGAAGGCGCCGCTGCAGGCCGAGATCAAGGATGTGACGGCGGCCCGCGCGCTGGCCGAGGTGATGGTGCGGCGGGACCTGCTCTCCCGGGTGGAGGTGTCCTCGTTCCACGACGAGGCGATCACCGAGATCGCCCGGCTGGTGCCGGGCGTGCGCACCGCGCTCGTGGCCGGCCGCTACGGCACGGACGTCGTGGAACGCGCCGTCACGGCCGGTGCCACGACCCTCTGCCTGGACATCCGGCGGCTCACCCTGGAGGTCGTCGAGCACGCCCGCAGGGCGGACCTGAGGATCATCGGCTGGGTGGTGAACACCCAGGAGCACCTGCGGCTGGTGCGGGCCCTGGAACTGGACGGCGCGACGACCGACTATCCGCAGATCAAGCGGACCGGCCGGTTCACCGCGTGACGGTCAGCCGAGTTCCTTGACCAGCAGCTCGAACTGAAGGTCGTCGCGCTGCGGGATGCCGAAGCGCTCGTCGCCGTACGGGAACGGCGTCATCCGTCCCGTACGGCGGTAGCCGCGCCGCTCGTACCAGGCGATGAGGTCCGCCCGCACGGAGATCACCGTCATGTGCATCTCGGTGGCGGCCCAGGTCTCGCGGACGCGCCGCTCCGCCTCCGCGATGACCAGCTTGCCGAGGCCCGCGCCCTGGAGCGTGGGGCTGACCGCGAACATGCCGAAGTAGGCGTGGCCGCCGCGGCGCTCCAGCTGGCAGCAGGCGACCACCTCGTCCTGCCGCCACACCGTCAGCATCCTGCTGTCGGGCGACTTGATCACTTCCAGCACGCCCTCCGGATCGACCCGCTGCCCCTGAAGGATGTCCGCCTCGGTGGTCCAGCCGGCCCGGCTGGCGTCCCCGCGGTACGCCGATTCGACCAGTGCGACCAGCGTGGCCACGTCGGCGTGGGTGGCGTCGCGGAAGAGGAGTCCGGTGGTGGCGGTGTCCATGGGCAAGGGTCTCCGATCTGGGGGCGCGGCTCGGCACGGACGAGGGTAACGCTGCCGTTAGGGTGCTGGCGCATGGTGCACGTACTCAGCAGCCGGACACTTCTGCGGCCCACCGACCCCGAGCGCTCCCGGGTCTTCTACGGCGAACAGCTCGGTCTCGCCGTCCACCGCGAGTTCGGTACCGGGCCCGAGCGCGGGACCGTCTACTTCCTCGGCGGTGGCTTCCTGGAGGTCTCCGGCCGGTCCCGGGCCGTCCCGTCCGCGGCCCCGCAGCTGTGGCTCCAGGTCGAGGACGTGGAGGCGGCGCATGCGGAGCTGCGCGCGAAGGGCGTCGAGATCGTGCGTGCGCCGGTGCGGGAGCCGTGGGGGCTGATCGAGATGTGGATCACCGATCCGGACGGCATCAAAATCGTCCTGGTCGAGGTCCCGGCCGATCATCCGCTGCGGTTCCGGCCGGGGATCTAGGCACCGGCCGCTGCTGATCGCCGGTACGGCCCAGCCCTGCGTTCTCTGCCGGCGCCCTCGTCCGTGCCGGTGCACCGCGCTGTCGATGCCGGTGGCACCGTCCGTACCGATGGGCACCAGTCGTATCGGCAGCACCAGCCACCCCGGTGGCACCGGCCGCCCCTGCGACCTGGAGACCGCCCCAGGAAAAGGCGCACCTCACCGGGTGTGCTCCGCCGAGTGCTCCCCGTGTACACCCTTGCGCTTGCGTGCGCGCCTCGTGTCCCGGGCATCGCAACCAGCGACGGCGCCTGGGGCGCCGGACGGGGAAACGGGACGGGGAAACGGGGAGGCGCGCGTGCACGGACCTGCTTCACCCGGCTGGCTGCTGGTCGCGCTGTGCGCGGTCACCGGCGCCTACTGCCTGGTGCGGATGCGCAGCGCCGTGGCGGAGCAGCGGCGCTCCGCGGGCGGCGAGGCCCTCATGGGCTTCGGCATGGCGGCCATGGCCGTGCCCGCCACGGTGTACACCCCTCCGTCCTGGGCGTGGCCGGTGTACGCGGCCGTGTTCGGCGCGGCCGGGCTGCACGCCCTGTGGACGGCGCGCAGCAGACCACACCATCTGCACCACCTGGTGGGCAGCGCGGCGATGGTCTACATGGCGGCCGCGATGGCCCTGTCCCCCGGCGCCCCGCACCACGGGCACGGCGGCGCCGGAATCCCCCTGGTGACCGGGGTGCTGCTCCTCTACTTCACCGGGTACGTGCTGTTGGCGGGCGTCCGTCTGGTCCCGCTCGCCACGGCGGCAGGCGGCGGCTCCGGCTGGGGCGACCGGCCGGAGCTGGCGCGGGTCTGCCGGTTGTCCATGGGCATCGGGATGGTCGCGATGCTCGTCGGCTTCTGACCCGGGTCCTGGTGGCCCGTGGGTGGCGGACGTTGCCTGCGTCACTTTGCGGCGACCGACCGTACCCCCGGGGGACGCACCCCCCATAGGGTGCTCACCATGATGGTCCCCGCGGCACTGATGCTGCTCGGCGCGCTGACCGCCGTCGTCGCCCCGAGGCTGCTCGCGCGGGCCGACTGGCCGGACCGGGAGCCCGTGGTCGCCCTGTGGATGTGGCAGTGCGTCGTCGCGGGGGTGCTGCTCTGCTGTGTGCTGTCGATGACGCTCAGTGCGGCGGCCGCCTGGCAGGCGGTGCACGGGCACGTCTTCGCCTCGGCGCCGCGCGCGGTCGTCGACGCGTACCCGTTCGGCACGGCCGGTCCCTGGGCGGCGGCGACCGCCCTGGCCCTGGCCGGTGCGGGCCTGTGGAGCGCCGCGATGCTGGTCCGCGAGGTGGCACGGGCCCGGACGCGACGGCGCCTGCGGCGGGCCGAACTTTTGGTACGTGCCCCGCTGTTGCCCGGTGAGGAGCCGTTGGCCGGCCGGCTCGTGGTACTGGAGGGTGAGCGGCCCGACGCCTGGTGGCTGCCCGGCCCGGCATCGCAGCTCGTCGTCACCACGGCCGCGTTGCGCCGTCTGAAGGGGCAGCAGCTGGATGCCCTGCTGGCCCACGAACAGGGTCATGCGCAGGCCCGGCACCACTGGCTGCTGCACTGCTCGGCCGCGCTGGCGGGCGGGTTCCCGCAGGTGCCGGTGTTCGCCGCGTTCCGCGACGAGATGCACCGACTGGTCGAACTGGCCGCCGACGACATGGCCTCCCGCCGCTTCGGCCGGCTCACCACCGCGCTGGCCCTCGTCGAACTCAACGAGGACCGCGGCGTGTTCGGGCCCGGTCCCGCCCCGCTGGCCCATGTCCCGCAGCGCGTGCACCGGTTGCTGGCGCCGGCGGACCGGCTGACCGCGATGCGCCGTCTGCGGCTGACGGCCGCGGCGGCGCTGGTGCCCGCGGTTCCGGTGCTGGTGGCCCTGCTGCCGGGGCTGCGGGCGCTCAGCTGACCCCGTGTCGCCCGCCCGCTGCGCGCATCCGCGATGATCGGCCCATGCGCCGTGCATCCGACGACTCCTCGTGCCACCCGCCGGGCGACCGCGGTGCCGCCCGTGCCGCCCTGGCCCTCGCGGTGGCCTCCGCCCTGCTCCTCACCCTGGTCGCCGTCGAGTGGCGCCCCCTGGTCTCGCTGGACGGTGCCGTGGCCCGCACCACGCACCGCTGGGCGGTCGCCGAGCGCGGCCTCACCCGCACCGCGCGGATCCTCACGGACTGGGTCTTCGACCCGCTGACGATGCGCCTGGTGTGCGCGACGGCGGCCGGCCTGCTGGTGTGGCGCCGCCGGGCCTGGTGGACGGCGCTGTGGCTGGCCGTGGCCGGTGCGCTCGGCACGGCGGTGCAGCAGTCTCTGAAGGCCGCCGTCGGCCGTCGGCGCCCGGTCTGGCCTGACCCCGTCGACTCCGCGCACTACGCGGCCTTCCCGTCCGGGCACGCCATGACCGCGACCGTGGTCTGCGGTCTCCTGCTGTGGCTGTGCCACCACCTGGGCGTGGGCCGCACCTGGTGGCGCGCTGCCCTCACGGTGGCCGTGGTCTGTGTGCTCGGCTCCGGGCTCACCCGGGTGTGGCTCGGTGTCCACTGGCCCTCGGACGTGCTGGGCGGCTGGCTGCTCGGGGCGCTGGCGGTGGCGCTCGCGGTGCTCGGATACGGCAGGGGCCTGGGGCGGGGCGGCCTGCGGCGCGTCCCGCACCGGTAAAGTCCGCCGCATGGCTGCCGTGCTGTTCGACTTCTCCGGGACCCTGTTCCGCATCGAGTCCACCGAGTCCTGGCTGCGGGCCGTCCTCGACGAG
Organism: Streptomyces sp. NPDC006012; assembly: GCF_042871185.1. Classification (NCBI taxonomy): domain Bacteria; kingdom Bacillati; phylum Actinomycetota; class Actinomycetes; order Kitasatosporales; family Streptomycetaceae; genus Streptomyces; species Streptomyces sp. NPDC006012. The sequence goes on along the minus strand of NZ_JBIAIE010000006.1, from coordinate 186,514 downwards.
GCCGCCCTGACGCTGCCCGAGCCGGAGCTGACCGGGACGGCGCGGGCGCTGGAGGCGGCGGGGGCACTGCCGGGCGGCGCGTCCCCGCAGCGGGTGCCCGCGGACCTCACCGGGGTGTGGGCCGTACGGGACGAGAGCGCGGAACTGCACCGGGCTGCGTACACGGGTCTGTCCCGCCGTGTGCCGCTGCCCGACCCGGACCTGTACGACGCGCTGTACGAGCGGCACATGTCCCCCGCCGCCTGGTCCCCGTACCCGGACACCGCCGAGGTGCTGCGCGGCCTGCGCGAGCGCGGTGTCCCGGTCGGCGTGGTCAGCAACATCGGCTGGGATCTGCGCCCGGTGTTCCGCGCGCACGGCCTCGACGCGTACGTGGACGCGTACGTCCTGTCGTACGAGCACGGCGTGCAAAAGCCCGATCCACGGTTGTTCTCCGTGGCCTGCGACGCGCTCGGTGTCGGGCCGCAGCAGGTGCTGATGGTGGGCGACAGCCGGTCCGCGGACGGCGGTGCGGCGGCGCTGGGCTGCCGGGTGCACTTCGTGGACCACCTGCCGGCGGCCGAGCGGCCGGACGGGCTGCGGCCGGTGCTCGACCTGGTGGGGCCGCCGGGCCGGCCGGTTCAGCCTCGGTAGTCCTCGACCTGCGACCTGGGGCGCACCCGCGCGTCGTCGGGGTTCTCGCCGAACTCGGACTTGGCGCGGCGCCGGACTCAGCAGGTCCCAGCACTGGTCGAGTGCGCGCTCCAGTTCACCGAGAGCCGCTGCCGTTCATCGGCGCCGTCGGTGTCGCCCGACGCGAGCGCTTCCCGCAGCTTGTGCTCGTCCTTCACCATCTCGGTGATCCTGGCCAGGATCCGCTGGTCCGGTCCCCTCTCCGCACGCCTCCTCGGCTCGCCTCCCGTGCTCACCGCAGGGACGGGTGGGCCGCTGTGCGACAGGGGTGCGGGTGGGGCGTGCCGGCCGCCCGCCGAGGCGATCCCCCGTGTCGCCCCGGACGGACGGCAGCCTTCAACAGGCCCGCGCAACGGCCGGGCCTGATGTCTTGAGTATAGTTGGCTGGCAGCCAGTCAACAAAGGAGTTTTCAGCATGTCCCCGCGCAGCGCCTCGGTCAACGAAGAGTTGCGACGGCGTTCCCGGGAACGGCTTCTGCAGGCCGCGGTCGAACTGGTCGACGAGCACGGTTTTGAAGGCACGACCCTGGGCGCCATCGCGGACCGGGCGGGCTCGGCCCGCGGACTGGTGTCGTACTACTTCCCCGGCAAGCGCCAGCTCGTGCAGTCGGCCGTGCACCGGCTGATGCACCGCACGCTGGAGGAGGCGCTGGAGTCCGAGCCGCACACCGAGGACGGCCGGGAACGGCTGGCGCGGGCCATCGACGCGATCCTGGGGCTGGCTCGCGACCGGCCCCTGCTGATGCGCCAGCACATGGCGGGCCTGCTGCAGGCCGAGGGCTTCGTGCAGTGCCCCGAGCAGCGGCGCCTGGGCGAACTGTTGAGCGACACCGTCGACCGGTACGGCTCCGAGGACGTCACCGCCGACTACCCCATGCTGCGCGCGTTGCTCATGGGCGCGGTGTACGCGGCGCTGGTGCCGGGAGTGCCGATGCAGGTCCCGGTGCTGCGGGCGGAGTTGTTCGACCGCTACCGGCTCGACTGGGCGATGGGTGTCCCGCCGGACACCGCAGGGGTGTCCGGCGGGAGGTGCACATCGGATCTGTCACGGTTCTTCGCCACCGACACGGAATCGGTGGACCGGTCCGACGACTCCGGCCGGCCCGGTCCGCCGGATCAGGCTCAGCGGTCGAAGTAGTCCGGCTGGGTCTGGACGTTGAGTTCGTCCAGGCGGATCCGTGTCGCCGCGTCCGTGCGCCGGTCGCGGAGCTTCAGCACGTCGAAGCCCTTGGCGATGTCGTTCGAGTAGATGTAGCCGTTGTAGTAGTACGCCGACCACGAGCCGCCGACCGTGAGGGTGTCGGTGGTCAGCGGGCCGCGCTCGAAGTAGGCGATCTCCTTCGGCTTCGCGGAGTCGGTGAAGTCCCAGACGGAGACACCGCCCTGGTACCAGGCCTGGACCATGATGTCCCTGCCCTTCACCGGGACCAGCGAGCCGTTGTGGGCGACGCAGTTCTCGGTGTCCGCCTGGTGGCGCGGGATCTTGTAGTAGCCGCGGAAGACCAGCTTGCGGTTCTCGCCCTTGCCGACGATGTCGTAGATGCCGTCCGCGCCGCGGTTCGGTCCGATCGCGGCATTGCAGGTGGCCGCGCCGCCGCCGCCGAGTTCGTCGGTGAACACCACCTTGTCGGCCGTCTGGTTGAAGGTCGCCGAGTGCCAGAACGCGAAGTTCACGTTGTCCTGGACCCGGTCGATGACCTTCGGGTGCTCCGGGTCCTTGACCGAGAACAGGATGCCGTCGCCCATGCAGGCGCCGGCCGCCAGGTCCAGCGAGGGCAGCACCGTGATGTCGTGGCAGCCGGTGGTCTTGGACACGCCCGGGTTGGTGGGCGCACCCGGGTTGCCGCCGCCGTCGGGGCCGTCACCGGGGAAGAGGACCGGGAAGCCGACGACCGCCGCCTGCTCGGGGTGGCTGCGCGGCACCTTGATCACGGAGATGCCGTCGTGCGGCGGCTGGCAGTCCGGGTAGGCGGCGCTCGGCGAGTACGAGGAGACGTAGATGTAGACGTTCTTGCGTTCGGGCACCAGCGAGTGGGTGTGGGAGCCACAGGCGGTCTCGACGGCGGCGACGTACTTCGGGTTCCTCTTGTCGCTGATGTCGAAGACCTTCATGCCCTCCCACGAGGACTTCTCGGTCGCGGGCTGGGTGGTGCTGTTGCAACTGCTGTCGCTGCGCGAGGAGTCGGTGGACAGGAAGAGCAGGTCGCCGGAGACCGAGACGTCGTTCTGCGAGCCCGGGCACAGCACCTGGGCGACCGTCTTCGGCGACTTCGGGTTGCTGATGTCGAAGACCCGGAAGCCGTCGTAGTTGCCGGCGAAGGCGTACTTGCCCTGGAAGGCGAGGTCCGAGTTCGTCCCCGGAAGCGCGTCCTTGGGGACGTTGGTCAGATGGTCGATGTTGGCGGAGTGGACGACCTCGTCCTGGGCGGGTATCTCCCCGGCGGAGATGGCGTCCCGCACATCGGCCCGGACGCTCGCGGACACCTCGTCACGGGGGGCCGTGCCGTCCCCCGAGTCGGGGGTCGCGACGGCCGGCTGGGCCGTCAGCAGCGCCGCGAGCAGTCCCGCGGCCGTCGCGGCAATGCCCAGACGTCTGCGCCGCGTTCGAGGATCTTTCAACAGGATCACTGCTTCCTCCCTTGTTCCGTTCACGTCGGAACGGGTCACGGACCCTCGAAGTATCGTCTTCCTCATGCACATATCAACAGTGGGCAACGAAGTCGTCATGAAGGTTTTTGATCAGTCACGCGCGGAAGCGTGCTAACACGTTCATCGGCACCCGCCGGGTGCCGGTCGGCCATCGCCCATCCCCGCCTGCCACAGGAGGTCGCCGTGCACCACCGCCGAGCGTTCCGCGCGTCCCTCGTCACGGCCTCACTCGCCGCGGTCGCCGTGCTCGGACTGACCGGCTGCGACTCCGGGCCGGACCCGAAGCCGCCCAAGGCCGGCGGCCCTTCGGTGATCGTGCCCGGCGAGCCGGGCGGGGAGAACCACACGCTGTCCGCCGCGGACGCCGCCGAGCAGCGCGCCGAGGACGACTCGCCCAACTCGGCGGACGTCGGCTACGCGCGGATGATGGTCCAGCACCACTCCCAGGCCCTGGAAATGACCGAACTCGTCCCGGACCGCGCGCAGTCATCGCAGGTCAAGAGGCTTTCCGAGCGGATCGCCGCGGCCCAGGGCCCGGAGATCACCGCCATGCGGGACTGGCTGACGTCGTACGGCAAGGACGCGCAGCCCGCGGAGCACGACCACGCCGCGATGCCCGGGATGGCGACGGAGGCGCAGCTGAAGGAGTTGCGCACGGCTCGGGGCAAGGCGTTCGACGAATTGTTCCTGAAGCTGATGACCACCCATCACGAGGGCGCGATCACCATGGCCACCGATGTGAAGGCGCAGGGCAACAACATCCGGATCGAGGAGATGGCGGACGACGTGGTCGCCCAGCAGACGAGTGAGATCGCACGGATGCAGGACATGCGGTGACACTCCGCCACAGCGGGGCGGGAACACGGCATCAGGGACCGGGCCGGTCACGGCGGGGCGGTGACACGGCATCAGGAACCGAGGCGGGCCGCCGTGGGCTGCACCGCAGATGAGCGGACCGCGCGCCGCACGCGCCCGGCGGCAGCGCCGTACGTGACGGGCCCGGGGCACCCACCGCGGCGGCGGGGCGCCTGAGGCCGGTCAGCGCCGGGCGTGGCGCGGCGTCAGGAGGCCCGTCTCCCGGGCCTGTCCGATCAGCGCGAGCGCCTGACGGCGGCCGTAGCCGGTCGCGGACATCACCGCGAGAACCGGGTCCCTGCCCTCCTCCTGGGCGGACCGGTACACGCCCGCGGCCCGCCGGCACCCCTCGGTGCCGCGTGGCCAGGCCGGACGGGCCCGCCGCGCCCCGGCCGAGGTCCCGCCGCCGGCCCGGGAATCCGCGCCGAGCCCGCACGCCGCCAACAGCGGCTCCTCGATCCAGTCGGCCAGCACCGTCAGGTCGTCCGGGGACAGCGCGGGCCGGGCCCGGACGTCCTCGAAGAAGACGCACGCCTCGCAGACCACGGCGAGCACGTCGATCCGGGCGCCGTCGGCGAACGCCAGCCGGACGGTGAACCACGACGCGGCGCCCTCGTCCTCCCGCACTTCCCAGGCCGGCCCCACGGACACCGTGCCGTCCGCCGCGCAACGACCGGAAAGATTAAGAAAGGATGCTTCTAGCACACACGCAACGTAACCCCATGATCACATCCCGTTGGCAACAGACACGCGCGCCTGTCACCCTGCCGCACCCTGTCAGCCGACCCCCGACAGTGCGATGCTGGAGCCACCAGCGCCCCTGCGCCCCCAGGGTTAGGAGTCCGCCGTGCTGCGTGTCGCCGTCGTCGGTTCCGGACCGAGCGGGTGCTACACCGCCCAGAACCTGGTCCAGCGGGACACCCGGGTGCTCGTGGACGTCCTCGACCGCCTGCCGTGCCCGTACGGCCTGGTCCGCTACGGAGTGGCCCCCGACCACGAGAAGATCAAGTCCTTGCAGGGCAATCTGCGGACGGTCCTGGAGGACGACCGGGTGCGGTTCCTGGGCGGCATCCGGGTCGGCGGGCCGGGCGGGCCGGGCGTGGCACGGCTGCGCGAGCTGTACCACGCGGTCGTCTACTGCGTGGGGGCCGCCACCGACCGGCACCTCGGCATCCCGGGCGAGGACCTGCCCGGCAGTTGGTCGGCGACCGAGTTCGTGTCCTGGTACAGCGCCCATCCGGACGCCGCCGACGCCGGTTTCGTGCGGGACGTCCGGTCCGCCGTGGTCATCGGCGTGGGCAATGTCGCGGTGGACGTCACACGGATGCTCTCCCGCGGCAGGGCGGAGCTGAGCCCGACCGACATGCCGCAGGACGCGCTGGCCGCGCTGGCGGCGAGCCGGGTGTCCGAGGTCGTCATGGTGGGCCGGCGCGGCCCCTCGCAGGCCCGCTTCACCACGAAGGAACTACGCGAACTGGGCGCGCTGCCCGGCACCGGCATCGATCTGGACCCCGCCGAACTGGCCATGGATCCGGCGTACTCCGATCCGTCCGGGCTGCCCGGCCCGCAGCGCCGCAACCTGGAGGTGCTGCGCGGCTGGGCGGCACGGGAGTCCGGGGAGACGGAGCGCCGGATCGCACTGCGCTTCTTCCTGCGGCCGGTGGAACTGCTGGCCGGCGGCGGGCGGGTGGCCGCGGTGCGTTTCGAGCGGACGGCGCCGGACGGCCACGGCGGGGTGACGGGCACCGGCCGGTTCGAGACCGTCGAGGCGCAGTTGGTGCTGCGGTCGGTCGGCTATCGCGGGGTGCCGCTGGCGGGGTTGCCGTTCGACGCGCAGAGCGGAACGGTGCCGAACGAGCGGGGCCGCGTGCTCCGTGCGGGCGTCCCGTCCGAGGGTGAGTACGTGGCCGGATGGATCAAGCGCGGCCCGACGGGGGTCATCGGCACCAACCGCCCGTGCGCCAAGGAGACGGTCGAGTCGCTGCTCGCGGACGCGCCGGCACTGCTGCGCCGGGAGGTGCCGCGGGATCCCGTGGCGGTGCTGCGGGCGGAGGGGTCCGAGCCGGTGGAGTGGCCGGGCTGGCGGGCGATCGAGCGGGCCGAGGCGGAGCTGGGCACGCGGCTGGGGCGGCATGTGGTGAAGCTCGCCGACTGGGACTCGCTGCTCGCGGCGGCACGCACGGCGGCACCGTAGCGGGGCCGGCCGCCGCCGGGCGGACAGGACAGACGGATCCGGACGGTGACGGACAGCGGCACCAGCATGGGCCGCCCGACCACGATCGTGTGGAACCCGCCGTTCGACCGCCTTCCCGGGGTGGGCGGTTCAGCTGTCGTCGGCGAGCCGCGCGGTCTGCTGGGCGGCGGCGACGAGAAGGCAGTCGAGCAGCCCGGGGAAAAGATCGTCCAGGTCGTCCCTGCGCAGGCCGTTCATCTTGGCCGTGCCCCGGTAGACCTGCCGGATCACCCCGGTCTCGCGCAGCACCCGGAAGTGGTGCGTGGAGGTCGACTTGGTGACCGGCACGTCGAAGTGCGAGCAGGGCAGCTCACCTCCGTCGGCGGCGAGCTCCTGCACGATCTGGAGCCGCAGCGGGTCGGAGAACGCGTGCAGCACGCCCGCGAGGCGGATCTCGCCACGCTCCGGGTGCGGCAGGTCACGACTGGTCACGGAGGCAGTTGTCACGGCGGCTCACCTTCGTCCTGGAGCCGCCATTGTACGAAATCCGTCGTAGTTTGACACCTGCCATACTACGACGTTTATCGTACGAGTCGACCACCGGTCCCGTGACGTCGATTGGAGCCCGCCGTGAGCGCCCTCTTCGAACCCTTCACCCTGCGCGAAGCGACCATCCCCAACCGGATCTGGATGGCGCCCATGTGCCAGTACTCGGCGGAGCCGGACGGCGCCGCGGCGGGCACGCCGAACGACTGGCACTTCGCCCACTACGCGGCGCGGGCGACCGGCGGCACGGGCCTGATCATCACCGAGGCCACCTCGATCTCGCCCGAGGGCCGGATCTCCCCGTACGACCTGGGAATCTGGAACGAGACCCAGGTGGCGGCGTTCCGCCGGATCACGGACTTCCTCGCCACCCAGGGCGCGGTGGCCGGGATCCAGCTCGCGCACGCCGGCCGGAAGGCCTCGACGGAGCGGCCCTGGAAGGGCGGTGCGCCCGTCGGGCCCGAGGCCCACGGCTGGCAGCCGCTGGGGCCGAGCCCGGTCCCCTTCGACGCCGGTCATCCGGTGCCGGACGAGCTGACGGTCGATCAGGTGGGTGAGATCGTGGACCAGTTCGTGGCGGCGGCCCGCCGCGCGCTGGCCGCCGGATTCGAGGTCGCCGAGATCCACGGCGCCCACGGCTACCTGATCAACCAGTTCCTCTCCCCGCACTCGAACCACCGCACCGACGCCTACGGCGGCTCGTACGAGAACCGGACCCGTTTCGCCCTCGAAGTCGTCGACGCCGTGCGCGCGGTGTGGCCGGACGGGAAGCCGCTGTTCTTCCGCATCTCCGCGACCGACTGGCTGGAGGACGACGGCTGGACCGCGGACGACACGGTCCGCTTCGCCGCCGAACTCCAGGCCCACGGCGTGGACCTCGTCGACGTGTCCACCGGCGGCAACGCCCCCCGCGTCAGCATCCCCACCGGCCCCGGCTACCAGGTCCCCTTCGCCACACGGGTCCGTCGGGAGGCAGGCGTGCCGGCCGCCGCGGTCGGCCTGATCACCGAGCCGCAGCAGGCCGAGAAGATCCTTTCGGACGGCGAGGCGGACGCGGTCCTGCTCGGCCGCGAGCTGCTGCGCGACCCGTCGTTCGCCCGGCACGCGGCGCGCGAGCTGGGCGGCGACGTGCACGTGCCCGACCAGTACCACCGGTCCGTCTGACGGAGACGGGCAGCGACCCGACGGCCGGGCGCCACGTCACGGCCCGACGGCCCGGCCCGCCACCCGGCCGACCGGCCAGCCGTCCCGTGCGGCACTCAGACCGCGGCCGCGCCGTGTGGCCCTCCCGCCTCGGCCGCCGGCCCGTGGTGCACCGTGCCGGTCAGTTCTCGCTGGTAGTCCGCGTACGCGGCGCGCAGGGCGGGGCCCGGCCAGTCGGCGGGCAGGAGCGCGTCCGGCAGCACCGGGTCGGTGAGCAGGTGGCGCACCACCGCGGCGAAACCGGTGAAGCGGTCGGCGGGACGGTCCGCACCGGCCACCTCGGCGAGCAGGGCCCGGCCGGTGGCGACCCAGGTGCTCAGCGGCCACAGCTGGGCGGCGAGTTCGCGCGGGGGCCGGTCGGGACGGGCGGTGTAGCACTGGGCCAGTTGGTCCAGGTCTTCCGGCAGCGGGCGGCCCAGGTTGGCGGGCCGCAGCCACACGCCCTCACGGAGTTCGGCCAGCCGCAGGGCGGCGAGCCGGGCCCGCAGCTCGGCGCGTTCGGCGGGACCGCGGCCCGTCGCCGTGATCACCACCATCTCCCAGTCGCCGCGCCACGCGCGCGTGCGGGGGCGCAGCGCGTCGTCCTGACGGCGCTGACGGGCCAGCAGCCGGTCGCTGAGCCCGTACACGGCGTCCGTGCGGCGCAGGTCACCGGCGGTCACCATCCGGCTGAGCGCGGCCCGCAGGGTGGAGCCACCGACTCCGAAGGGCTCCACCAGCCGTACGAGGTCCTTGACCGGCAGCCGCGGCGGATGGACGCCGAGCAGCAGGCTCAGCACCACCGACCGGGCGGACAGCGGCCGCAGACGGACCTCGTCGGACGGCTCCGACACGTTCATCCGCATGGACACCTACTGTACGGGCGCTCTGTACGGGCCCTTTCGTATTGCACTATTGCTGCAGCCGCACGAAAAGCGCAACATGAGGTCATGGTATCGACACCCGCCTCCGCCCAGCCGCGGTCCGCCACCCACGACGTCACCAACCAGCCCCCGCCCCTGGCCCCGTACGACGCCGCCGAGGACCCGGCCCTGCTGGAGGGCCTGCGCCGGGAGGGCGCGGGCTGGGCCGAGGAGGACGTCCGACGGCTCGGCCGGCGGGCCGGCAGCGCCGAGGCCCAGGAGTGGGGGGAGCTGGCCAACCGGTACGAGCCGCGGCTGCGCACCCACGACCGGTACGGCAACCGGGTCGACGAGGTCGAGTTCCACCCCGCCTGGCACCACCTGATGCGGGTCGCGGTCGGCGCGGGTCTGGCGGGCGCCCCCTGGGGCGACGAGCGGCCCGGCGCCCATGTCGCCCGCACCGCGGGCGGGCTGGTGTGGGGGCACACCGAGGCCGGGCACGGCTGTCCCACCTCGATGACGTACGCGGCCGTCCCCGCGCTGCGCGCCCAGCCGGACCTCGCCGAGGTCTACGAACCGCTGCTGACCGGCCGGGAGTACGACCCGGTGCTGCGCGTCCCCAGCCAGAAGCCCGCCCTGCTGGCCGGGATGGGCATGACCGAGAAGCAGGGCGGCTCCGACGTCCGGACCAACGCCACCGCGGCCGCCCCCACCGCCGAGCCCGGCGTGTACACGCTGCACGGCCACAAGTGGTTCACGTCCGCCCCGATGTGCGACGTCTTCCTGGTGCTCGCCCAGGCGCCGGGCGGCCTGTCCTGCTTCCTGGTGCCACGCGTGCTGCCGGACGGCAGCCGCAACACGTTCCGGATCCAGCGGTTGAAGGACAAGCTGGGCAACCGCTCCAACGCCTCCTCGGAACCGGAGTTCGAGGAGACCGTCGCCTGGCGGGTCGGTCCGGAGGGGCGCGGTGTCAAGACGATCATCGAGATGGTCAACTGCACCCGCCTGGACTGCGTGATGTCATCGGCCACCCTGATGCGCAAGACCCTCGTCGAGGCGGGGCACCATGTGCGCCACCGCAGCGCGTTCGGCGCACGGCTGCTCGACCAGCCGCTGATGCGCAACGTCCTCGCCGATCTCGCGCTGGAGTCGGAGGCCGCGACGACCCTCACGCTGCGGCTGGCCGGTGCGGCGGACCGCGCGGTGCGCGGGGACGCCGGGGAGCAGGCGTTCCGCCGGATCGCGACCGCCGTCGGCAAGTACTGGGTCACCAAGCGCGGTCCGGCCTTCACGGCAGAGGCCCTGGAGTGCCTGGGCGGCAACGGCTACGTCGAGGAATCGGGCATGCCACGCCACTACCGGGAGGCTCCCCTGCTGTCCATCTGGGAGGGCTCGGGGAACGTCAACGCGCTCGACGTGCTGCGGGCACTCGGCCGGGAGCCCGGCACGGCGGACGCCCTGTTCGCCGAACTCGCCCTGGCCCGCGGGGCGGACGCCCGGCTGGACACGGCCGTGGGCCGGCTCAAGGACCGGCTCACCGGGACCGACCAGGCGGGCGCGCGCCGGCTGGTCGAGTCGATGGCCCTGGCGCTCCAGGCATCCCTGCTGGTCCGGCACGCCCCGGCCGCGGTCGCCGACGCGTTCTGCGCGTCCCGGCTGGGCGGGGACTGGGGCCACTCGTTCGGCACGCTGCCCGACGGAACCGGCCTGGACGCGATCCTGGAGCGCGCGCTGCCGGACGCGGACTGAGCGGCGTGGGGACGCGGGCGCGCGGTGACGCCGTTCCCCGCGCGGCCCAGGGCCATGACCGTCCCCGGCCGACACGCTCGCCGCGGCCGCCGCCCACGCGGGTGGGCGGCCCGGCCCCGTCCCACGGATGGGCACCCCGTCCGATGGCCGCCGCCCGCCCCCTTCTCGTGGGCGCCCGGCCCTCTCTCGTGGTCACTCGGCCGGAACCATTCGCGCCACGCAGCGTCCGACGGGCCGACAACACCGTGCTGACCTGCGGTGTCGGCGGATCGGAGGTGACTGTCAGTGGCGGGGTGCAGACTGGCCGGTGTTCGAGGACCAGCTGTACGACGACGAGATGCGACGGCATCCCGGAGGTGATCGGCATGACCGAGGTACTGCTCGCCGTGGGCACCCGCAAGGGCCTGTTCATCGGGCGGCGACGAGAGGGCGCCTGGGAGTTCGACGAGAGCCCCTGCTTCAACGCACAGGCGATCTACTCGGTCGCCATCGACACCCGGGGCGGCACTCCTCGCCTCCTGGCGGGCGGCGACAGTGCCCACTGGGGCCCCTCCGTGTTCCACTCCGACGACCTGGGCCGCAGCTGGACCGAACCGGCCCGGCCCGCCGTCAAGTTCCCCAAGGACACCGGTGCCTCACTGGAGCGGGTGTGGCAATTGCACCCGGCCGCCGCCGAACCGGACGTGATCTACGCGGGCACGGAACCGGCCGCGCTGTACCGCTCCGAGGACCGCGGCGAGAGCTTCGACCTGGTCCGGCCCCTGTGGGAGCACCCCACCCGCGGCCGGTGGGTGCCGGGCGGTGGCGGAGAAGGACTGCACACCGTCCTCACCGACCAGCGCGACCCGAAGGCGGTCACCGTCGCCGTCTCCACGGCCGGGGTGTTCCGCACCACGGACGGCGGCGCGAGCTGGGCACCGTCCAACTCCGGTGTGTCCGCGGTGTTCCTGCCGGACCCGAACCCCGAGTTCGGCCAGTGCGTGCACAAGATCGCCCAGGACGCGGGCAGCCCGGACCGGCTGTACCTCCAGAACCACTGGGGGGTGTACCGCAGCGACGACGCCGGCGCGCACTGGACGGACATCGGCGAGGGACTGCCGTCCACCTTCGGCTTCGCGACGGCGGCCCATCCGCACCGCTCCGGCACGGCCTACGTCTTCCCGATCAACGCCGACGCCGACCGGGTGCCCGCCGACCGCCGCTGCCGGGTCTTCCGCACGGCGGACGCGGGCCGGAGCTGGGAGCCGCTGACGGCCGGCCTGCCGTCGGAGGACCACTACGGCACGGTGCTGCGGGACGCCCTCTGCACCGATGACGGCGACCCGGCGGGCGTGTACTTCGGCAACCGCAACGGCGAGGTGTTCGCATCGGGCGACGACGGCGACAGCTGGCAGCAGTTGGCCTCGCATCTGCCGGACGTGCTGTGCGTACGGGCCGCGGTCGTCGGCTGAGGCCGGGGCGGAGCCGAGGAAGGAGAAAGGCACCGGCGCGGCCGCTCCTCAGGCCGCCGTCCTGATCAGGAACTCCTGGTCCGTCGCCCCGCTGCACGGTTCCATCGTGAAGTCGGCCCCGGTCTCGGTGGAATCGTCGCGCAGGCCCACACAGCGCCCGGTGCCCTCCTGGCGGAGGCGGTAGCGGGCGTCGGCCGGTCCGACCCGCTCGATACGGAAGTGCTGATAGCTGCGCGTGGCGTCGCAGCTTCTCGCCGGCCAGGGTTCCAGCAGATCCTTGCCCGGCCCCGCACGCCGCGGGGTCAGGCAGCCCGGGCCGTTCACCGGGTGCTGCCACTCGATGAAATACGGCGTCCGCGACGCGGCGGTGCCGACCGGTCTGAGGTAGGTGTGGGGCGGCCTGGCCTCCGCGCAGGGGAGTTGCGCCGCGACGGCGTGCACATATTCACCCTGGCTGTCCCGGCCCTCGCTGAGACACAGCTGGGGTGTGCGGGCCGGGCGGATCTCCACATAGCCCCGCGGGGAGTCCTCGGCCACCGCCTTCACGCCGGGGGGCGCGTCCGGTGAGGACGACGGGGGCACGGCCGCCGAGTTCGTCCAGACGACGACGGCGACCAGGCCCGTCGTCACCGCCGCGGCCAGTACCCACAGCCGGGGCGGCCGACACAGCCCGCCGAGCCGCAGGGCGGTGAGGGCCGGTACCGGCAGCCGGGTCGGCCGCCGCGCCCCCGCGGTGTCCGAGGGGTACGGGACAGGGGCGGGCCCGGAGGGCCGGGCGCCGGTGCCTTCCTCGGCCCGTCGGGCAGCCGCCAGCCAGGAGTGGACATCGGTTTCCGGTGCACCGCAGGCGCGGACGAACGCCACCAGTGTCTCGGGGCTCGGCCGGTGCTTTCCGCGGAGCATGTCGCTGACCGTGCTGCGGGCCAGGAACCCGCCTCGCGCACGGGCCCGTTCCTCCAGCTCACGCAGGCTCAGGCCGGACCACTGCTTCAGCTCCCGCTGCGTTGTGGTCGCGGTCGTGCACGGTGCCACACTCACCACACACCCACTCGCGGACGTGCAGGGGCTTGGGACCGTCCCGGAATCCGCAGGCCGAGCAGACCTGGGAGGAGGGGAAAGCGCGGTCCACCCTGGCGAAGGTGCGCCCGTGCAGAGCCGCCTTGTACTCCAGCATGCCGACGAACGCGGACCATCCCGCGTCATGCACGGACTTGGCCAGCCGGGTACGCCCGAGGCCGGACACCGCAAGGTCTTCCACATACACCGCTTGACTGTCGCGGATGATCTGTGTCGAAGCCTTGTGATGGAAGTCCCGGCGCCGGTCCGCGACCCTGGCGTGCCGGCGCGCGACCTTGATACGGGCCCTGGCCCGGTTCTTCGACCCCTTGGCCTTACGGGACAGCTCCCGCTGAAGACGCCCGAGCTTCTTCTCCGCCCGGCGCAGGAAGCGGGGGCTGTCGATCTTCCGGCCGTCGGACAGGACGGCGAAGGCGGACAGACCGAGGTCGATACCGGACTCCGTCTCCACCACCGGGAGAATGTCCCGCCCGGTGTCCACAACGAAGCTGAGAAAATACCGGCCACAGCTGTCCTTGGCGACGGTCAGGGACGTGGGTGCGGCCGGAAGCCGACGCGACCACTTGACCTTGAGACTGCCGACCTGCCGCCTGCCCGTGAGGCTGTCGAAGAAGTTCTTGTACGCGGCATCCAGGTCCCGCAGGGACTGCTGCAGGACGACCGCCGACACGTCGGCGAGCCAGGCACGTTCCCCGGTGCGCTTGGCCTGGGTGATACCAAGCCGGGACAACTCCGCCGACTTCACATACGGCAGCCCCGCCGCATGCGCTTCCCTCCGATCACGCAGGCAGTCGTTCCACACCACCCATGCGCACCCGAACGCACTCGCCAGCGCACCGCGCTGGGCGGCATCCGGGTAGGCCCGGTAGTTGTAGCGGAGCTGCACAACCACGACCTTAACTGCGACAGGCCTCATAGACGGACAGAACGACTACAGGCGGGGCAGACACATTATTTTCGGCGATGCATGTGCACTTGGCCTTCGTGACGAAGTACCAGCGCGGCGTGTTCAACGACGAGATGCTGACACGCTGCGAAGAAATCATGCGCAAGGCCTGCGAGGACCTCGAAGCGGAGCCGAAGGAGTTCAACGGCGAACCCGATCACATCCACCTGCTGGTGCTTCCCCAAGCTCTCGACTCCGTTCGAACAGGACAGACCCCTATCCCGCCCAAGGCCGCCGTCTCAAAAATGGTCAACAGCCTCAAAGGCGTCTCCGCCCGCCGGATACGGCTGGGCACCTCCCGGCCAAAGGCCGGGGGACAGTTCACCAGCGGCCGGATCAACCCCGCCATCACGCACGGACACCTGTGGTCGCCCCCGTACTTCTCCGCATCATGCGGCGGAACACCGTTGACGATCGTGCACCAGTACATCGAGCAGCAAAAACGTCCGCTCTGACGTGCACGTCAGAGCAGCCTTGAGACGCATTCACCCCCGACGTGAACGCCCGGGCCTTCTGCAAGACTCCCGGTAACCGGACATCCCCCGTCACAGCGCCCCTTGGAATCCGCCGCCCTGACGGGTCGTTCCGATGCGATCCGTGGTCGCAGGCGACGGACTTCGGTGAGCGCGTGACCGTCACAGTGGCGTCGACCGGTGTCCCCGGCAGCTTCTGGTCCACCCCGCGCAATTGCCGTCGGCGATCTGGAACCGCCCGCGGCCCAGACCGGAGAACGCCGGGCACGGTCGGCTCCCGAGGCCCTCACGCCGCCCGGACCGGCGCTCGCGGCGCATCGTTCACCGGACCTCGGCGGCGGTGCCGGCGTGATGGCTTCGGCTCCCGGCCGAGACGCGGGAGGTACCGGCCGAAGCCATCACACGCACCGTGTCCTACGGCAGGCGCCAGTCCACCGGCTGCGCGCCCTGCCCGCTCAGCAGGTCGTTCGCCCGGCTGAAGGGGCGGGAGCCGAAGAAACCGCGGTCCGCCGACATGGGCGACGGATGCGCGGACTCGATCGCCGGAAGGTTCCCGAGCAGTGGGCGCAGATTGCGGGCGTCCCGGCCCCACAGGATGGACACCAGCGGCGTGCCGCGCCCGGCCAGCGCCCGGATCGCCTGCTCGGTGACCTCTTCCCAGCCCTTGCCGCGGTGCGCGCCGGGGCTGCGCGGGGCCGTGGTGAGCGCCCTGTTGAGCAGCAGCACGCCCTGCGCGGCCCACGGCGTCAGATCGCCGTTGGAGGGCCTGGGCAGCCCCAAGTCCGTATGCAGCTCGCGGAAGATGTTCTCCAGGCTGCCCGGCAACGAACGCACCTCGGGCGACACGGCGAAGCTCAGTCCGATGGCCATCCCCGGCGTGGGATAGGGGTCCTGACCGACGATCAGTACACGGACGTCGTCGAAAGGCTGCTGGAAAGCCCTCAGTACGTTCGCCCCGGCCGGAAGATAGGTCCGGCCTGCGGCTATTTCAGCCCGAAGGAAATCCCCCATGGCCGCGATGCGTCCGGCCACGGGTTCCAGAGCCTTCGCCCAGCCCGCTTCGACAAGTTCATGCAAGGGTCGTGGTGCCACCCGCGTCACTCTACTGGCACACTCCGGCACCCCTTGCACGCAGAGACGGCCGCACACGGAGACGACGCCCCGGGCGCGCACGGCCGCTTCGCGCCGCTAGTCTTCCTCCCCGTCGGCGTCATCGGCATCATCGGCGTCGGCGAACCGGCTGGTGCGGATCGCCCGACCGGCCACCGGGAAGGAGCGCAACGTGCCACGTCCAGTGCTCCAGCCGTTCCGCCGCCGTCAGGCCGAGTCGGCCCGTCGCCCCCACTGTCCGGATCTCGGCACCCTCGCAGCCGCGTCCGGCCCGGACTTCCCTCTCACGCCCGGGGCGTGCCCGCCGCCACCTGGCCGCCTCCGGTGAGGCCCACCGAAGCCGGGGCCGGATTCCTGGCCGTCGACTCGGGGGGGTCCGGCCTCCGCGTCACGGTCGGCGTACCCGGGCGGCAGCCGTCACCCCCGAGGGAATCACGGGAGCCGGTCCGGACCGGGGCGCGGGGCATCGATCCCGCGCATCTGCTGGCACAGCTGCTGCCCATGGCCCGCGCGTCGGTCGCCGAGACCGGGGTGAGTGAACTGACGACCGCGGTCGTCGGCGCCGCCGGATTCGCCACCCTCGGCGACGCGCTGCGCACCGAACTGCCGGACGCGCTCGGACGGGAACTCGGTGTGCGGTCCGTCGCGCTCACCGCCGACGCGGTGACCGCCTATGCGGGCGCCCTCGGGTCCCGCCCCGGCGCCG
Source organism: Streptomyces sp. NPDC006012 (assembly GCF_042871185.1). Classification (NCBI taxonomy): domain Bacteria; kingdom Bacillati; phylum Actinomycetota; class Actinomycetes; order Kitasatosporales; family Streptomycetaceae; genus Streptomyces; species Streptomyces sp. NPDC006012. The sequence goes on along the minus strand of NZ_JBIAIE010000006.1, from coordinate 170,062 downwards.
TGGTCGCGGGCGGTACGGGGCTGATCGCGGTCGGCACCGAGCTGAGGAGTTGGCGACGGGCGGACGGCTGGGGCCATCTGCTCGGCGACTGCGGCGGCGGCGCCTGGATCGGCCGGGCCGGACTGGAGGCGGCGCTGCGCGCCCACGACGGACGGGACGGCGGCTCCGCGCACCTGCGCACCTGTGCGGAGGAGCAGTTCGGCCCGCTGCCGCAACTGCCCGGTCTGCTCTACCCGCGCTCCGACCGGCCCGCCGTCCTCGCCTCGTTCGCCCCCCGGGTGGCCGCCTGCGCGCCGCGGGACCCGGTCGCGGCCGGGATCCTGCGCGCGGCGGCCCGGCACATCGCCGAGTCCGCCGCCGCAGTGTGTCCCGCCTCCGGCGGGCCCCGGGTCGCGCTCACCGGCGGCCTGTTCCGGATGGGCGACCCGCTGCTCGTCCCTTTGGCGAAGGAGTTGACGAAGCGGCTGCCGTACGCTCCGCGCGTCCCGGCCGAGGGCGATCCGCTGCACGGCGCGGTACGGATCGCCACGGACCTCGCGGCCGGACGCCTCACCCTGCCGGGTGATGAAAAGATGTTGTACGTGGTGAACCGCTGAACGCGCCGCACCGGATCGCCGTTCGTCCTGCTGGGCATCACCGGAAGCAGGTATCGCCCACTTCTGATGTGTACGTAACTCATCAGACAAAAGCGGACGTATACCGTTCACCTGCACCCTCCCCGAACAGAGGAGCCCAAGAAGCCAGTAACATGCGGCGCCATGAGCTCCCCCACTGGGCCCGAGTCCGGCCTACCCGTACGAATGCCGCGACCCCGCCAGCCCGGACGGCACCGCCGCCCCGAACCACTGGTGGCCCCCGAGGACGCGCCCGCGCTCGTCCTCGCGGTGCCCGGTGCGGTCGGCACTGCCACGCGCGGCCTCGCGGAGGAGGTCGTGAGCATCGCCCGCTCCGAGCTGCCCGGTCTGGACGCCCGGATCGGGTACGTGGACGGGGACGGCGCGGAGTTCCCCACCCTGCAGGCGGTGCTGACGCGGGCCGCCGACGAGCGCACCGCCCGCTACGAGCAGGCTCTCGCCTCCGGTTCCGAGGCCAAGGAGCCGGACGGCCCGGTGGCCGTCGTCGTGCCACTGCTGGCCGGTCCGGACAACGCGCTGCTGCGGCGGGTCCGCCAGGCCGTGATGGAGAGCCGGGTCGCCGCCGACCTGACCGGCGTCCTCGGCCCGCACCCGCTGCTGGCCGAGGCACTGCACGTGCGGCTGTCGGAGGCGGGCCTGGCCCGCGCCGACCGGGCCCGCCTGTTCACCGTGACGACCGCCGCGGACGGCATCGTCCTGGCCTCCGTGGGCGGCGACGAGGCCGTGCAGGCCGCGGGCATCACCGGCATGCTGCTCGCCGCACGCCTGGCCGTGCCGGTGATGGCGGCAGCCCTGGACGCGGACGGCTCGATCGCCTCGGTCGCCGAGCAGTTGCGTTCCTCGGGCTCGCAGCATCTGGCGCTGGCCCCGTATCTGATCGGCCCCGAGATCGACCCGGACCTGCTGGCGGCGGCCGCCGCCGAGGCGGACTGCGCCACCGCGGAGCCGCTCGGCGCCTACCCGGCGATCGGTAAGCTCGCGCTGGCCAAGTACACCACGGCGCTGGGCATCGCCCCGCAGCAGCCGCAGGGCGCCCAGGCCCGCTGACGCACCACGCGCCGGCGCCACGGCAGACGCACGCCCACGGGCCCGATCCGCCAGGAGAGCGGGCCCGCGGCATGTCCGGACCCACGCCCCGGCCGGGGACCACGACTGCTGGTCCCCACAACTGCCAGGGACCGCGATTACCGGGGCGCCCCCATCTCCCCGGACCACGACTGCCGGGCCGCACCCCCGCTCTCCCCGGACCACGTCGGCCGGAGCCGACCGCGGCCGAAGACCGCGTAGGCCAGGGCCGGCATCGGCCGGTGTCAGACGCCTGCCGGCGACGGCCTCGGCCGAAGCAGGCGGCGGCCGAAGTCCGTTTCAGTCGAAGACCACGCAGGACGCCGCGGGCACCTCCACCGAACCGTCGTAACGGGGCAGCCCGGAGTCCCGGTCGATCGCGAACCAGGTGACGTTCCCGGAGCGCTCGTTGGCGGCGTACAGGAAGCCGCCGCTCTCGGCCAGCGCGCGCGGCCAGTGGCCGCCGCAGGGCACCGTACCCGTCAGCCGCAGCCCTTCGCCCTCGACGGCGAACACGGACAGCACGTCCTCGCCACGGGTCGCGGTCCACACGAACCGTCCGTCGGGCGAGACGACGATGCCGGACGCGTAGGCGTCACCGGCCGGTGCGCCCGGCAGGAGCGGCGTCTCGGTCAGCGGCCGCAGCAGGCCCTCCCCGGCGTCCCAGCGGCACACGGTGACCGTCGGGGTCAGCTCGTTGACGACGTAGGCGTACCCGCCGTCCGGATGGAAGGCGAGGTGGCGGGGGCCGGAGCCGGGGCGGAGGGCGATCTCGCGGTGCAGCACGGGGGTGCCCCGCTCCAGGGTGCACACCCGCACCGAGTCCGTGCCCAGATCGACGCTGACGGCCCAGCGGCCACTGGGGTCCGGTTGCACCTGATGGGCGTGCGGGCCCCGCTGGCGCCGTTCGTGCGGGCCCGCGCCGGCATGCTGGAGGATCCCGGACCGGACGCCGGCCAGGGAGCCGTCGGCGCGCACGGGCACGGCGGTGACGCTGCCGGAGCCGTAGTTGGCGGTGAGCAGGTGACCGTCGTACAGGCCGAGGTGGGTGGGGCCGCTGCCGCCGACCGACACCGGCGCCCCGGCCAGCACCGGCTTGTCACCTTTGACCCGGTACGCGGCCACCGCGCCGTCGGCCGTCTCGCTGACGGCGTACAGCATGCCCCCGTCGGGCGACAGCGCCAGATACGACGGGTCCGGGACACCGTCGACACTGTCGAGCACCATGAGCGCACCGCTGTGCGGGTGGACGGCCACCGTCACCAGCCCGGGGCCGCCCGCCGCCGTGAACGACCCGATGAAGGCCCTGGGCCGCCTGTTGCCGTCTGCCACCGTTGTCCCCTCTCGTGCGTGCCACGTCCGGGGCCGACGGTAGCAGTCGATCTCTGGCGGTCTAGACCAGGCCCGCCCGGTCCGGGCGCGGCCGCCTGCGGGACGTGAACCGGACGGGCCGGCGACGACTCGGCCCGGTTCGCAACGGCTCGGTCCGGTCAGTGTGGTCGGCGGGTGCGTGTCGCGCACCGTGGCGGTCGACCGGCACCGGTCCCGGCGGTCGCAGAGGCCGCGGCCCGCGCGGCGGCAGGGTTCGCCCGGTGGCCTGCGCCGGGCGGGTGACCCGCTCGGCGCAGGCCGCGATGTGCGCCCTGCCGCGCGGCGCCGAACCGCCGTTCCCGTCCCGGTCGGGCCGGTCCGGGCGGGGCCCGGACCGGGGCCGCCACCCGGACGGCTCAGCACGGTTGTTCGGCTCCGAAAAGCGGTACCGGCCTTGTCGTCAGGCCGCTGCACAGGTGGTGACGGCCCGTTTTCCCGGCGTCCCGGCGCGCGGGGCACGACGTCTGTTCCTACGGTGTGCGCAGGACAGCACAGGAAGGTCTGCCCCATGCCCACCGACCCGATCCCTCCGCACCGGCAGCCCGGGCTGTCCCGCCGCGCCGCCCCCGCGCCCACCGGGCCGGGCGTCCGGCACCCCGGCCTTTGCTGGTCGCCATGAGCACCGTCCAGACCCAGGAGACCGAGCCGCTCGCGGACGAGCGGCGCTGGAAGGCGCTCGCGGTCTGTCTGACGGCGGGCTTCATGACCCTGCTGGACACGTCGATCGTGAATGTCGCCGTGCCGTCGATGGAGCGCGGTCTGCACGCCGCCCCGTCCGATCTGTCCTGGGTGGTCTCCGGCTACGCGCTCACCTACGGTCTGTGCCTCGTGCCCGCCGGACGGCTGGCCGATCTGCGGGGCAGCCGGCAGGTGTTCCTCACCGGGGTCGCGTTGTTCACGCTCACCTCCGCGGCCTGCGGGCTGGCCCCCACGGGCAGCTGGCTGGTGATTTTCCGGCTGTTGCAGGGCGTGGCGGGCGGCCTGATCGCTCCTCAGACGTCGGCGCTGATCATGCAGTTGTTCCACGGCAGTGAACGGGCCCGCGCCTTCGCCGCGTTCGGCAGCGTCGTAGCCGTCTCCACCGCGGTCGGTCCGCTGGCGGGCGGTGTGCTGATCGAGGTGTTCGGCAGCTGGCGCTGGGTGTTCTACCTCAACCTGCCGATCGGCCTCGTGGTGTTCGTGACCGCGCTGCGGCTGCTGCCGAGAATCGCGCCGCGCGGGAACGCCGGGGAGGGCTTCGACGTACCGGGCGTGCTGCTGCTCGGCTGCGGCGCGTTCGCGCTGATGCTGCCGGTGGTGCAGGAACAGGCGTGGCCCGGCCGGGGCAAGTGGGCCCTGGTTCCCGTGGCCGTGCTGCTGCTGGTGGCGTTCCGGGCGTGGGAGCGGCGGCAGGGCCGGCTCGGCCGGGGACCGCTGCTGGACCTGGGGCTGTTCGCCCTGCGGTCGTTCTCGCTGGGCTCGCTGCTGAGCCTGGTGTACTTCGCCGGATTCACCTCGGTGTACTTCGTCTACTCCCTGTACCTGCAGAACAGCCTCGGCTACAGCGCACTGGCCGCCGGAACGGCCGCGATGCCGTTCGCGGTCGGCTCGGCGGCGGCCGCCCTGGCCGGCGGACGGCTCGTCGTCCGCTACGGCCGCGGGCTGGTGGTGGTCGGGCTGCTCGCGGTGACGCTCGGGGTGCTGGGTGCCCTGGCGGCCGTGCAAATGGTGCCGGGCCCGGGGGCCGGCTGGGCGGCGGCGCTGCCGCTGCTCGTCGCCGGTGTCGGCTCCGGTCTGACCGTGTCGCCCAACACCACGCTGACGCTCGCCGGGGTCCCGGTGCGCCGCGCCGGGGCGGCCGGCGGAGTCCTGCAGACCGGGCAGCGGATCGGGTCGGCGGCCGGGATCGCCGTCGTGGGCTCGGTGTACTTCGCGCATCTCACCAACCACGGGCGGGCCGCCGACGCGCTCCGGCTGGCCTTCGCGACCTCGCTGGTGTTCGTCCTGGTGGCGCTGGTACTGGCCGTGGCCGATCTGCGGGGCCCGTCGGCGAACGGCTGACCGTGCGCCCTCACCCGGCAGGTGACCGGGACCGCGGCGCCCGCCGGGTCAGGACCGGCGTCGCGGCCTGCCGCTACCGGTCCCCTTGGCTCCTTTGCCCCCCTTGCTCCCCTTGCCGCTCTTGGCGCTCCTGGTGTCCTTGGCCCCCTTGGAGGCGGTGGAGCGGTTCTGCCGGGTGCGGCCGGCCGAGCCGCCCGTCGCGGGCTGCTGCCGGGCGGCTCCCTCGGGGGTTTTCCGCTTCGGCGGGGTCTGCCCGGCCTGAAGGGTGCCCCGGCCGCGGGTGCTGTTGGCGGTGCGTCCGCGCACGATCCCGATGAAGTCCTCGACCAGGTCGGTGGTGGCGTGCTCGGGCCAGCACAGGGCGACGCCCGACTGGGGGGCGTCGACGACCGTGCGGTAGGTCAGGTCCCTGCGGTGGTGCAGGCGGGCCAGTGACTGCGGGACGACGAGGAGACCCACCCCGGCCGCGACGAGCTCGACGGCGTCCGCGGTGGTGGCGGGCCGTTCGACGGCGGGCCGGCCGGGCGGGGCGTCCCAGTCGAGGACGTCGTCGAGGGGGTGCCAGACGACCTCGTCGGCGAGGTCGGCGAGGGTCACCTCGTCCGCGGCCGTGATCAGATGGTCCTTCGGGACCACCACCACGGTCGTCTCGGTGTACAGCGGGATCGCGCTGAAGAACGTGCGGTCGACCGGCAGCCGGACGAGACCCGCATCGGCCGATCCCCCGCGCAGCGCATCCGCCGTCTTCTCGGCCGGCACCGGGAGAAGGGCGAGCGGGACACCGGGCAGGCGTTCGTGCCAGATCCGCGCCCACTTGCCGGGCGTCGTCCCCGGTACGTACGCGAGTCGGAAGGACGGTGTCTCCTGCGGGCCCGTCGCCGGGCCATGGCCTGTCACCGGGCCAAGGGTACCGGCCGTGGCCGGCCCTCCCGTGTCCGGCCGATACCCTTGACCGCATGACGTCCCAGCAGAGCCCCCAGACGATGAAGCCCGCGACCGCGGCGAAGAAGCTGGGTGTGTACCTCCCCGCCACCCCCGCAGAGTTCCAGGAGGGTGTCGTCTCACGCACCGAGCTGAACCGGCTCCAGGCCGAGCCGCCGGAGTGGCTGCGCGAGCTGCGGCGCGACGGCCCGCACCCGCGTCCGGTGATCGCGGCGAAACTGGGCGTGTCCATCGCGGGCCTGGCCCGCGCCGGGGTGACCGACGCGCTCACCACCGAGCAGATCGAGTCGCTGAAGCGGGAAGGGCCCGAGTGGCTGGAGCGGGAGCGCACCACCCAGGCCGGGGTCCGCAAGGAGGCGGCCCGTCTCAGGGAACTGCGCAAGGAGCAGGCCGGGCAGGACTGACCGCCCCGCCCGGCGCGCGCCCGCTCAGCCGCTCGACGGCACCTTGAGCTTGTCCCAGCTGGCCCGGCCGGGGATGCCGTCCGCGTCCTTGCCCTTGAAGCCCAGTTTGCGCTGCCAGGCCGCGTAGGACTTGCGGTCGGCCTCGGTCCACTCCGGGCCCGGTCCCTGCTCGTAGTGGCCGCACCCCTCGGCGACGAGCCGGCGGCCCATCGCCGTGATCAGCGCCGACTTCTGCCCGATGTGGAAGAAGCCGCCACCCGGGAAGGGCGCGTACTTGGGCTTGGGGGTCGGGTCAGGCTGCTGCGGCTTGCCCGGGCCCTTTCCGCCCAGCCGGGCGGCGATGCGTCCGCGCATGCTGTCCATGGTGAAGCCGCGCGGGTCCTGCTTGCCCGGCTGCCACTCCTTGTGGCCGATCACCGAGCGCTCGCTCCAGCCGTAGTGGCGGCAGATGGCGGCGGCGACCCGTGCGATGGCGTCCTTCTGCGCCTCCGGCCAGGGGTCCTTGCCGTCGCCGAGGTTGACGCACTCGAAACCGTAGAAGTGCCGGTTGCCGTCGGTGTCGGCCTCGTTGTCGTGCGGCAGCTTCGCCTCGTTGACGACGGCCCGCAGCACGTCGCTGTCACCGAGGCCGGCGTGGTTGGCGCGGCCGTTGCCGACGAGGTGGACATGGCCCTGCTTGTCGATGACGCCGTGGCACAGCGGGCCGGGCAGCCCGGAGTAGCCGTTGTAACAGATGTTCACCGAGTTGTCGGTGCCCGAGGTGACGGTGTGGTGGATCATCACGCCGTTTATCGGGCCCCAGGGCCCCTTGGTGTTGCGGTTGTGGGTGCGCCACTTGCGCACCTCGTGGACCGTCACGCCCTCCGCTCGCAGGATCTCCACCAGCTTGGACGCGCTCATCGGCTGCGCCATCACTCGTCTCCTTCCACGGCCGCCTCCGCCGTAGCTGTGGTCTGTGACCGGCCGCCGGAGGGGTCGGCCTCCGCCGCTTGTTCCTCCCGCGCGGCGGACGCCTCCGCCGCGAGGGTCGCCTCGTCCGCCGCCGGGATGCTGCTGGCGAGCGGTCCGAAGGCATACCGCAGATCGACCGCGCCCTCCTCGCCCTTGACCAGGGCGAGCGGCGCGAAGTGCCGCTCGATACCGGCCGGTTGCCGCAGCAGGGGGCGCCGCGCCGGGGCCGTGGGCCACTCGACGCCGCCGGTGGCGGTGCGGGCGGGGACCAGCCAGTGATCGCCGGTGCGGTAGGTGCCGCCCGCGGCGAAGTACACCTCGACGCCGTCCTCCAGGGGCAGCCACTCCCCCTCGGTCACCGGGATCGCACCGCCCTTGAGCGCCGCGGTACGGCCCTTGCGGCGGGGCCCTTCGTGGTGGTCCCAGCGGCGCAGGAACGGGTGCAGGTGGGGCAGCCGCCCGACGTGCGGATCGGGTTCGGCGGACAGCCGGACCCGGCGGCCGGGCAGGTCCAGTTCCTCGACCCGCAGCAGCGGCAGGGCGTCGAGACGGGAGGCGTACGCGGTGTCCGTGAGCTCCACCAGGTCGCCGACGTCCAGGTCCAGCTTCTCGTCGAAGCCGAGGGTCGCCAACTCCACCCAGGTGCCGTCGAGTCCGTCGACCGGGAAGACCACCGAACCGTTCTCCCGGGACCACTTGAAGGTGGCGTCCTCGGCTTCGCCACCGGCGTGCACCTCCACCCGGTACAGCTGGTTCTCCTGGCCGCGGTAGCGGGCGTCGGGGCGGACCAGGCACGGGTCCTCGTCGGCGTGCTCGGGCCGTTCGGCGCGGGCGGCGAGCCGGGTGGTGGGCGCGGCCTGGCGCCGTGCCCAGCGGTCGAAGGCGGCGCGGACGACCTCCTTGGTGGGGTCGGCGTCCTCGATCTCCAGCTCGCCCAGGGACAGCGGCAGCACCTGCCAGACGACCTTGGAGCGGACGGCGGTGTCGGGCAGCGCGGCGCCGAGCGCGACCTCGCGCAGCGCGGGATCCTCGGCGGCCGAGACGGTCCGCTCCCACACCTTGAGGTAGGCCACGAACGGGGACTGCCCCGGCGAGGGCAGGCGGTCGCCGGGCCGCTCCGGGTCACGGAAGCCGTCGGGCTGGTGCCAGTAGTCCCAGATCGGCTGCGCGGCCGCCGGCTGCTGGTCCGCGGCGGCGTCCTCGTCGGGTACGGGGGTGTCCGGTGCCGGGCGGTCCGCGTCGCACAGGATGCCGTCGACGTAGTAGCGGCCGCCGCCGATGTACAGGGTGTCGAGGTCGTGCTTGCCGCCCACGTACTCGATGCGGAAGCCGGCGGCGTCGCGCGGCCCGCCGTGCCGGCCGATCAGATCGATGGTGCGGACACGGGCGTCGTGGAGCTGCATGGCGGCCTGCTCGTTCAGGTCGGCGTCCAACTGGACGCGGCCCTGCTGGGCGATGACCGCGGAGTAGTGCCGCTCGGGGCGGAAGGTGGAGCGGGAGAGATCGGCGTGCATGAAGGGTGTCCCCCTGGTTCAGGATGTGGTCTCGAAGGCGGCGGGCGGCTCACTCGCGGACGGGCGGCTCAGGTCACGAAGAAGATCCCGGCGTCGGTGCCGGCGGGCGCGTACTCGGCGAGCCTGGCCCGCAGGCCGTCCTCGCGCTGCGGCCGGTACAGGTCGTGGTACGCACCGAGTTCCGCGCCGTCGTCCGCGCCGCGCCGCAGTTCCCGGGCGCAGCGGTCCGAGAGCAGCCCGTACCACGGGGTGCCGTAGCGTTCGCCCGCGAACAGCGGCCGTACCCGCGCGGCCTCGGCCGGACCGGCCAGGTCCGGCTGGCAGCGGTGGCGGCGGGGGGTGCGCGAGCCGGGTGGTACGTAGCAGTACCGCAGGCAGCCGATGCCGCGCCGGACGACGTGCAGTTCGCCGGTGAAGACCGAGTTCTCGGCGATGCGCACCGCGTGGGTGCGGATCTCGCCGATGACGGTGGTGCGGTGCAGGTGCAGAACGGCGTGGGCGTGGCGGCAGTCCGGGGCGGACAGGGCCGTGCGGTCGTGGCCGGTGGCGTCCAGGATGCTGTCGCGCAGATGGATGTCGAGGGGGTCCTCGCCGACCTCGTCGCCGATGACCTCGATGGTGCCGAGGATGCTGTGTTCGATCTGCAGGCAGGCGGTGGTGCGGTCCAGGACGATGCTGGGCTCGTCGGGCGAGTGCGGCTCGCACTCGGGCTCCAGGGACCAGCCGGGCACCAGCGTGCTGTGCCGGACGACCACCGCGCCCATCGGGCCGGTGACGTGGATGCCGCGGCCGGCGACCAGCAGACCGTCGAGGACGAGGCGGGGCCGTTCGTGCGGCGCGCAGTCGTCGGACACGGCGCGGATGTTGAGGGCGTCGGGCCGGTTGCTGTACCAGTCGAGCAGCCTGATCACGGGCCGGGAGCCCTCGGCCGCGCGCAGTTCGAGGCGGTCGCCGGGGTCGAGGTCGAAGTCCAGCTGCTCCTGGTGGGCGCCGCTGTGGGTGATCTCGATGATCCCGGTGCGCTCCGGGCCGCGGTCCTGCTGCCAGGCCCGGTAGGCGTCCATGATCCGCTGGTAGGGCTGGCCGGGGCCGACCCTGAGGACCGTGGCGTCCGGGCGGGGTTCGCGGTCGCGGTCGTACTCGCCGCCGCCCAGGTCGGCGGCGGTGGCGTGGTGGTAGTCCACCCAGACGCCCTGGCGCGGCGCCGACCGGGACCCGAAGGCGATGCGGCCGAGTTCGGGATCGACGGCGACCTGGCCCCGCCCCGGGCGGTAGCGCCAGTCCGACAGGTCGGCGACCACCACGTCGGCGGGCGGCACCGGCCGGTCTTCCCCGTCGCGCCGGATGACGAGGCTCTTGCCGGGACCGTAGTAGTCGGCCAGCCGGTCGTGCAGCAGCCGGCGGGTGATGAACGCCGGGACGTTGTCGACGGCGGCGATGTGCGCGGGCGACGGCTCCGGGACCGGCTTGGTGACCAGCGGGGTGTCGTTGCCGAGGATGGAGAAGGTGTAGACATTGCGGGCGCGGTCGATGCAGTAGGCCGGGGACGAGGTCAGCGCCTGTGCCTTCAGCCGCCACACGAACAGCCCGACCCCGGCCGGCGTCCAGCCGCCCTGCTTGCGGCGGGAGTCGGCGCGGCGTACGTCGACGGTGCGTGCCGACTGCTCGAACGGGCCGCCGGCGACGGCGAGCGCGGCCCCGTCCCGCAGGTCGACCAGGCGCCCGCGGTCCCCGCGCCGGCCGCTGCCGTACAGCTTCACCGGCTGGGTGTGGGCCACGAGCCGGGACAGTTCGACGGCCCGCGCGGGCCAGTCGGCGACCTGCTGGGCCAGTTCCTCCAGCAGGGGGAGGGTGCCCTTGCGGCGGCGGTGGGAGACGGTGGCGGCCACGTCACGGCGCGGGGCGACGGCCTCGGCGAGCGCGTCCCGGCCGCCGGTGTGCAGGCCGGTGGTGAGGACGCTCCCCCAGCCTCCGGCCGGGGGTGCCCCCACCTCGCTTCGCTCGTAACCCGGCAGCGTGCGGTAGCCCACCAGGTCGCCGAGGTACGGCAGCACCCAGGGGGCCGCGGTCTCCACGAACAGGTCCTCGTAGCCCTGGGCGACGCCGTCGCGGACCCGGTCGAGCTGCTCGGCGATGACCGCGAGCAGGGCGCGCAGCGGTTCGCCCTCCTCGGCGTCGCGCAGCCGGTGCCAGCGGGGCAGCAGGTCGGCGAGCCCGTCCGGCTCCCGCGGCGCGACCGAGGCCGGCATCTCCAACTCGGCGTCGGGGGACATCACTTGACCTCCGTCAGGATGAGGGTGTCGATGGCCCGCGCCGACAGCAGCGCGAGCTGTGCGGGGCGAATGCCGCGGAAGACGAACACCGTCCGGCCCTTGTCCAGGCGCCGGGTGTCGGTGATGTCGGGGTTGAGGCGGAGCAGTTCGGCGAGCGGGACGCCGTACCGGGCGCAGACGGACGACAGGGTCTCGCCGTGCTCGTCGCGGACGGTGTGGGTGCGCTCCTCGTACGCGGCCGGGCGGGCCGGTACGGAGGGCCGGGGCTCTCCGGGATCGGCGAGCAGCGCGGTCAGCTGCTCCGGCCCGGCGGAGGCGGGCACGCCGGTGAAGACGTCGACGTCCACGTAGTCGACGCCCGGTACCGAGTGCGCGGTGGCCAGGACCTCGGAGAGCCGGGCGGGCTGCGCCAGTTCCCGTCCGGCGTAGCCGAGCCGGGCCAGCAGTGCCTGGCGCAGCCGGGGTTCGACCACCTCCCAGGTGTGGTCAGGTGCCAGTTTCACCTTGGCGGAGACGAGCAGCAGGACCAGTTCGCGCACGTCCACGCGGACGGGCAGGTTCGGGTCGCCGTACTCGGTGAGCGCGCCGCGCAGGGCGCGCAGGATGTCCGCGCCGTCGGCGATGGGCACGTCGTCGGTCCCGGCCACCGTCACCTGGAGCACCCGGCGCCGCCCGTCGAAGAGTTCGCGGGCCGCCGCCCGGCCGATGCCGGCCCGGGAGCGGGCGAAGTCCGCGTAGTCGGACGGGGAGACGAGGCGGTCCAGGGCGGAGACGGCGAGCGGGATCATACGGCGGGTCAGACCGGGCCCGTCCGCGTCCGCGCCGCCGGTGGCCGGACGCGGGTTGGTGACCGCGGTGACGCCGAGCGGGCGGGTGAGGGGCTGGGTGATCCGGTCGGCGGGGACGTTGGCGGCCTTGCCGGTGCCGAAGCGGTAGCGGGCGCGGACGTTCTCGTGGCCGCTGGACAGCCGGGCGCCGTGCACACCGTCGCCGAAGGTCACGGTCGTCCGGCCGCCCGCCAAGGTGCCGGTGATGTAGACCCGCTCGGTCGGACCGCGCCCGGCGAGGCTGTCCACCTCGTGCCACAGCACGCCGTCGACCCGGATCTCCAGGACAGGGGTGGCGCCGAGCGCGGCGAGATGGGGGTCCACCCCACCGGGGGCCGGTGCCGGACTGTCGGCGGCGAGCCAGGTCAGCGGCGACTGCCAGAGCGCGAAGGTCTGGTTGGCGCGGTCGGACTCGCCGCTGCCGATGGCCTCCTCCCGGCTCTCCCCGTGGGTGGCCTCGACGACGTTGCCGAGGATCCGGACCGTCGAGCGGCGGTAGCGGTGGACCAGGTCGGTGGTGAGGGTGAGCCGGGTGTGCACGTGGTCGCCGGGCAGCCGGGGGTCGACGGCCGGGTCGGCGGCGGCGATGGTCACCACCTCGGTGGCGGCGACCCCGGCGGTGCCCGGGATGTCGGTGCGCTCGCCGGTCACGATCAGCAGCCGGCCGGGCCGCAGTCCGTCGTACAGGTCGGCGAGTTCGATCTCGTTGCCGTGCACCTCGTCGCCGAGCGGTTCGTCCGCGAGGCGCAGCGGTTCGCCCGCCGCGTCCACCGTGGTGTCGCGGATGTGGGAGAGCAGGACGTCGAACTCGTCGAGCCAGGGGTCGGCGAGGGTGAGTTCGGTGCCACGGCCGGTGATGCCGTAGTTGGAGTACGCGGCCGTGCGCGCAGCCACCACCTGGGTGGTGACGAAGGCCAGTTTCGCGTCACCGGGGATGCCGCCCTGGGCACCCTTGGCCGGGCGCCGGATCGCGACCCAGCTGCCGACGGTGATGCCGTCCTGCACGGTGTCGAGTTGCAGCACCCGGCGGTTGACGGGCTCCGGCTTGGTGGCGATCACGATCTCGACGTTGGGTTCGGTGGTGCCGACGGTGTACTTGAGCGTCACCTCGTACGCGCCGTGGGTGAACTGCTCGGCGGCGCCCGGCCGCAGGGTGGTCTCGTGGGTGGTGCCGTTGTTGACTCCCACGTGGACGAAGCCGTCGTCATCGGGGCGGGCCACGAACAGGGTGCATTCGGGCAGCCCGGACTGGAGCCGGGCGGTGATGCCCGGCTCCTGGGAGTCGGCGGGGCGCCGGCCCAGCCAGTTCAGGTCGCGGTCCTGCCCGGCCCTGTTCGACAGGTCGACCCGGCCGGGGCCGAGCGGGAAGGTGACCGGCTGGGCGACGGGCAGGTTCTCGGCGCGCTGGTCGGAGCCGGCGCCCTCCACGTACTGGAACTCGGCCCGCACCGGGGCCTTGCCCGCGGTGTCGTACACCACGCGCATGCTCGCCAGCACGGCGCCGGTCAGCGGCCAGTCCGCGCTGCGGATGACCCGGCCCCGGTCGTCCTGGACCGGCTTCAGCGGGGCCGTGGCACCGAACGGGGCGGCGGTGACGCGCAGTGCGAGCAGTTCGCGCAGCAGTTGCGGAGCAGTCGGCGCGGCGGCCGCGCGCCAGGCCGGGTAGAGGCTGCCGAGGGCGGGATCCAGGGCGGTGAGGAGACGGGCGGTGTCGGTGCCGGGGCGCTGGGTGCGGGTGCCCGTACGGGCGGCGGGGGCGGAGCCGCGCAAGGCCGGGAGGACACCGGCCAGGGCCCTGAGGGCGGCCCGGCGGGGATCCTCGGACCGGTCCTGGGCCTGTTGCCCGGGTGCGGGCTGCGCGGTCACCGCCCGGGCGCCTCCGGTGGTGTGGCTCCCACCGGTCCGGGCGGCCTGCGCCGAGTGCGCGGGCGGGACCGGCTGCGCGGGTGCCAGGCCGAGGGCACGCCGGGCGAGTTCGGCGAGGACCGCCTCCAGCCGCTCGAACCACGCGGCCACGTCCGGGTACGGCTCGGCCAGCACCTGTGCCTCGTTCAGTCGGGCCAGCGGCTCGGCCAGCAGGGTCGCCAGGCCCTCCGGGGTGGTGGTGCCGTCCAGGCCGGCCCGGAGCGGCGCGAGTACCTGGTCGTCGAAGTCGTCGATCAGCCGGCTCACCGGCCGAGGATCGGGGACCTCGGGTGTCGGCGGCTCGTCGCCCGGCTCACCGGGAGCGGCGGGCTCCGCGGTCCAGCGCCGCACCTCGTCCACCAGTTCCTTGAGCGTGGGCGGGGCCGACTCGGGCAGCGAGATGGCGGTGATCTCGTCCTCCCGGTCGATGCGGACACCCGCGACGGGCAGCAACCTCCGTTGCCCGCCCGCCTGTTCGCCGAAGACGAAGAGGAGCTGGTCGCCGGTCTGGAGGGAGTTCGCCGTGCCCTCCACGAACAGCTCCGAACGGCGGTCCAGGTCCTCCGGCGTGACGAGGGAGGGACGACGGCGGCGCACCTTCAGCTCGTTCCAGGCCCAGCGGGCGGTGAGGTCCCGGAACGTCTCGAAGGTCAGCGACTCCTCGTGGGCGGCGGCCGGCACGCTGTGGCTGCGTGCCCCGCGCGGGATCAGCACGGGCAACTCGGCGGCGCGCGGGTCGTGGTCGAGGGTGTACGCGAGATGCGTGCCGGCCGCGACGCCCGGCCGCGGCCGGTGGCCGACGAGGCGGCCGAGCAGCGCCAGTGAGCGGTGTTCGCCGGCGGTGCGGATGTATGCCTCGTCCGCGATCCGCTCGGAGTGGAAGGTGAGCAGGTCCCCGAGGACGGCGGTGGCGTCGAGCAGGCCGATCGCCGGGTCGTCGGGGGTGCGGACGGTCAGCCCGGTCAGCGCCGGGTACGCCGGTGAGGCGAGCCGGTCGAGCAGCGCGGCGAGGAAGGAACCGTACTCGCCGACGCGGTAGTCGAGGGCGGTGCGGCCGGGCGGATTGTGCGGCGGGGCGGGGGCGAGGCGCTCGTCGTGGCCGCCGCACGCGCCGCCGCAGGAGCAGCCCCGGGTCATCGGGCACCTCCCAGGGATACCGCCAGCCGGCCGTTCTCCGGCCGGTCCGGGTCGTTGTCGCAGGTGGCGATCTCCAGCGGGCCGAGCCGCAGCACGCCGTCCTCCCTCTCTCCTCGGTCCTGTTCGAACAGCCGGCGCAGCCGGGTGACGTCGACGCTCTGCACCCCGGGCACGGCCGCGGCGACGGCGACCAGCCGGCTGAGCCGGACGGGCTCGCCGAAGGTCAGCGCGTCCGGGTGGAAGAAGCCCAGGCGTCCGCCGGGCAGCCGGCCGCTGCCGAGCGCCCGGTACAGGTCGGCCAGGATCTGCCCGTGCTGGTGGCCGGGCAGCGCGCACACCGTGAGCGCGATGTCCAGCGGGACCGGCCGGGCCGGGCCGACCACGAGGTCGTGCCCGATGCGCCGGTACCCCTCCAGGGCCTGGGCCGTCGCGGCGAGCAGCTCCGCGGAGGGGCTGCCGCTGCCGTACGCGTCGATCGCGACATGGGCCTCCTGGACGCTGCCGGTCCAGCGGATGGTGGCCGCGGCCCGCTGCACTCCCGGCAGGCCGGAGGCGAGGGCCGCGTAGTCCTCGGCGGTGACCGCGCGCATCCTGGTGCGGCGCAGGTCGAGCGGGGCCAGCTGGCGTACCTGCTCCAGCGGTTCCGGGTCGGTTCCGCCGGTGGCGGGCAGCGGGTTGCGGACGGCGGCGGCCGGTGGGGTACCGCCGTCCGCAACGACGACGAGGTGGTTGATGGCCTCCGCGCCGACGTTGCCGGTGGCGCCGCCGCCGAGCCGGTAGTGCACCGTCAGCCGTGCGCCCGGGGTGGGCTCGGCGCCGTACCGTCCGTCGCCGAAGCGCAGGGCGAGCCGTCCGTCGTCCTCCGGCTCGCCGACGAAGTGCCGGTCCCGGGCGGTGCTGCCGAGCAGGTCGCGGCGCGGTTCCCAGGTCTCGTCGCGGTCCTGGAGGCGTACGGCGGGCAGGGCGCGGCGCGGGTCCTGGGCGAGGGCGGCGGTCGCCGAGCCGCGCAGCACCGGTTCCTCGGGGTGCAGTTCGGCCGCGTACGAGGGACCCCAGCTGTGCGCGATCTCCCAGGCGATGTGCCCGTCGAGGACCGTGCCGGCCCGGGCCCGCGCGGCGAGGATCCCGATGCGCCGGAGCTTGGCGTCGAGCAGTTCGTCGGAGCGGTACAGCAGTTCGCGCAGGGCGCGCACCGGGTGGCGGCGCAGTTCCAGCCGCTCCAGCACCTTCAGGCCGTAGATCAGGGCGAGTTCGGTGACCTCCTCCGCGCCGAGCCCGTCGCGGTCGCGGGCGCTGCGCCACAGGTCCACGAGCCGCTGCCGGACCCGGCCCGGGACGGCGGCGATCCGCTCGGCCTGCCCGGCGGCGACCGTGCCCGGGTCGGGGTAGGGCACGGCCTGGGTGACCGGTGCCCGGCCGAGGACGGGGCGGAAGCGCGGCCGGATGCCCGGGTAGAGGGACTGTGCGAGCAGGGTCCGCAGGGCCGCGGCCTGGGCGTAGGCGGTGCCCGGCACCACCCGCCCATGGCTTTTGGCCTGGGGTGCCCCCGCGTGCCGCTGCCCGGCCTGTTCCAGGCCGAGTCCGGCGCGTACGGTCGCCTGTTCCCCGACGGTCTCGAAGAGTTGTCGGACGTCGTCCGGGGTCAGGGCCCGGCCGCTCTCCGTCTGGTCCGTGAGGAAGGTGATGAGCCGTGCGGGCGCGTTGCCCTCGCTGCGGTCCAGGCAGCCGAAGTCGGGCGGTTCGCAGGGTGCCACGACGGCCGGGGCCGGCGGCACGGTGACGGTCTGGTGCGGGCCGGAGCGGCCGTGGTCGACGAGGACAGTGTTGCCCCGGGCGAGGGTGACGTCCGCGACGGGCAGGCAGTCCCGTCCGCCACGGGTGGTCAGGCAGAACGGGAAGCGCAGGGCGTCCTCGACGGCCCAGGTGACCTCCAGGACGGGCTGGTCCTCGATGCGGTCGAGGCCGGGGGTGACGGAGGTAAGGCGTACGGCCTGGCGGTGGGCGGGGTCGGCGTCGCCCGGGGTGCCGGTGCGCGGGCCCTTGACCTCCTCAAGGACCAGGACGTCGCCCGGTTTCAGGTCCAGCCGGCGTTCCCGGCAGGTCTCGGGGTCCGCCCATTCGTCGCGCAGGGTGGCCGCGGTGGCGCCCTTGGGCAGGGCGCACACCTCGCCGTCCCAGGTCCACAGCCGGATCGCGTTGTGCGCGACCCGCAACCGCAGCGGATCGGCGGCGACGACCGGTTCGAAGACCTCCACGGAGCCGCGCTCGTCCAGGTCGCCGAGGTCGTTCTCGTCGATGACGATGCCGGGTTCGGGGCGGTCGTGCGGGTCGAGGGTGCGGACGTCGACCGACGCGAAGCGGAACGTGCCGGGGGTCAGGGTGTGGTCGGCGGCGGTCTCGACGGCCACGTACGCGCGGGCGTTGCTGCCCTCGTGCATGGCGTAGTCGATGAGCCGGACGTGGCGGCGCACCGAGACCCGGCGGCGCGCGGTGTCGAGGTAGGCCTCGGTGGCGACCGCGTCCTGCTGGTAGCTGATCTGGTCGCCGGTGTACGCGAGCAGTTCGACCAGGGTCGTGCCGAGGTCGGCGGGGCTGCGCTCCAGCCAGTCGGGGGTGGTCAGCGCGAGCCGGTCGAGCAGCACCTTGCGGATGGTGTCGTAGTCGCGGGCCGTGTAGTCGATGACGGGCGCGGCCGGGAGGTCCACGGGCCGTTCGGCGGGGTCGACGCAGTCGAAGGGGGTGGGGCAGTCGGGCCGGAAGGAGAACGAGGCGCTGTGGTAGCGCTGGTCGAAGCCGCGGAACGGTTCGGTGCCGGGGCGGCCGTAGGGGTCGGCCTCCACCAGCGACAACCGGTAGCGGGAGGTGTCTCCGGTCCGGTCGAGGGTGACGTAGAGCCGGTCGTCCAGCTCGGGGTCCTCCTCGCGTTCGACGCTGAGGTCCACGGCGGTGATGCCGGTGATCCGCCGGCCACCGTCGATCCGGACGTTCTGCGGGCCGAGCCCGTGCGGGGCCTTGCCGAGGAAGGTCACGGTGAGCAGCAGCCCGTCGTCGCCTGCCTCGACGGCGTCGATCCCGCCCAGCTGGGCGGCCCGTACCTTGGCCCGCCGGGTGGTTCCCGCGCTCATGCCGCCCTCCCTTCGAAGAGGTCCTCGTGCACGGAGCCCGTGGCCCGTACGACGTACGACAGCTGGACCCGGACGGCGTCGTCGTCGCTCTCGATGTCGAGGGACACGACCTCGACCAGGTCGCCGAGCCAGCGCTGGAGCGCGGCCTGGACGGAGAGTTCGAGGGTGCTGACCAGTTCGGGGCTGTTCGGGGCGAAGACCAGGTCGAGCAGTCCGCAGCCGAAGTCGGGGCGCATCACGCGTTCGCCGGGGCTGGTGAACAGCAGTTGCTCGATCAGGTCGTGCACGTGCTCGGCGGGGCGGGCGTGCGCGGTACGTCCCCGCCGGTCGGCGTGGAACGGGAAGGCGATGTCGGTGCGGGTGCGGGTGCGGTGAATCGTCGGCCTCATCGGACGGTGACCTTTCGCTGCGCGGCCTGGACGACGGGCGGGCCCTGGGGGACGAGGGCCGCGCTGAGGCACTGGGCCGCGGAGGTGGCCAGCAGCACGGGCGCACCGTCGACCGTGATGCCCGAGCCGTCCGGGGTCCAGCGGACCGAGACGCAGGGCGAGGGCACGCCGTCGACGATGTGCGGGCAGCCGGTGACGGCGTAAGCGGCCGTGGCCGTGACGACGGCGGCGCCCGCGATCCGCAGGCCGCCCGTGGGCGTGGTGGCCGGCGCGGCACGGCCGCCGTGCGGGCAGCCGATGACGGCGCTCGTGTCCAGCAGACTTCCGGACAAGTTCTCTTCCCCCGTGTTCTAACGCTTGGAGAGGACGGTCAACTGGCCCTCGTTGATGGTCACTTCGCGACCGCGCAGGATGACCTCGGCGCCGGCGCCGGTGGCGATGACCACGGCTTCCTTGGTGATGCGGATGTAGGCGCCGCCCTGGGCCTGCAGGAGTATGCCCTGTTCGGTGCCGGCGGTGTCGTTGAGCACGATCTTGTGGTCCTGCAGCGTCTGCACCACGACCGGTTTGTTCGCCGCGTTCGCCTGGAGTTCGCGGCGGGCGTCGGGCGGCAGTTCCGCGGCGTCGCCGTACCAGCATCCGGTCCACACCGGGAAGCTGGGGTCGCCCTGCTCGAACTCCACCCACACGCCCGCGCCGGGCGGCGGCACCACGAACTGGCCCGCCTGCGGTCCGGTGAACGGCAGGCAGGGCAGCGCCCAGGTGGACGGCTCGTCACCGAGGACGTCCGGGACCTCGGCCGTGATCCGGCCGATGTGCAGCGGGTCGTTGTTGTCCACCACCCGGCCGCGGAACTTGCCGAGATAGCGATTGCTGGGTGCCGCCATGCTGAACTGCTCCTGGTTCCTAGGTGGTTCGGGTCAGGGCCGGACGTGGGCGCTGCGTGCCTCCAGGCCCTCCCGGGAGAGGGTGAAGTTCTGCTGGAACGAGCCCGGACGCAGGCTGTGGGTGACGGACTTGACGTAGTAGTCGCCGTCGTACGCCCGCCCCGCCCCCCGCACGCCGACGAGCCGGCGCGGCTGCAGGAGGTAGCCGTGCCGGTTGACGTCGAGCGAGCCGGACCCGGAGATGACGTCGGCGGAGACGGCGGCCCTGGCGAGGAGTTCCGCCTCGGCCTGTGCGCGCTGCTGCTTGGCGGTGCCGGAGAGCGTCTTGCGCTTGAGGGCCGGGGTGGGCCGGCGGCCGAGCGGCGGGCGCAGGGGACTGATCGGCGGCTGCGGCAGCAGGGTGGTCTGCCGTGTCCCCGGGTCCTGCCAGCGGGCCTGCGGTTCCTCCCGTGCCGTACCGTCGTAGGAGAAGGTCAACTGGTCGACCGTCGTGTTGGCGTCCATGTTGACGTTGAGGGCGTGCTGACGGACGCCGAGCCGGACCTCCGGTCCCCAGCGGGCGGAGGACTGGCCGGGGGCGGGCCCGGGCTCCAGATAGAAGGTGTAACCGTTGGCGCGGGCCAGTTCGGTGACGTACTGGAGGTCGGTGCCCGTCTGGTAGTGCACCCGCAGGTCCTGGTGCGGGGGCTGGGCCACCTTCTCCGTGTAGACGTCCGGCCGGATGCCGTACTCCGAGTAGCGGCGCAGGATGGCGAGGACGCGTTCGGACGGGGGCAGGTTGGGGTAGCGGGCGGTGCGTTCCTCCAGGTCCATGAGCAGCGTCAGGTCCTCGCCCGTGACGGTGAGGGTGGAGTGGCCCGGAATGTTGCTGGCGCCGACCTCCTGCCGGACGATCAGCCCGTCGAACAGCACCTCGGGGGTGCCGCGGACGCTGACGGTGAGGATGACGCGGGTCTTCGGATCGAAGTATCCCTCGGGCAGCAACCGGCGGCTGATCTGCCCGTTCTTGGTGAGGTCGAACGCGAACTGGAAGCCGCTGCGCTCCCCCGCGGTCGCGGTGATCTGGGCGGAAAGCAGCGCCTCGGCGACCTCCGGCGGGACCGGGCGGGCCAGCGTGGGCCCCATCAGCAGCTGGATGTGGATGGGGCCCTGCCCCACGGGCTGTTCAGACATGCCGTTCTCCGCGTGGGAACCCGCCGCTGAGCGGGATGCCGATGACGCGGCCCGGTTCGCCCGTCAGCTCCCGCGGGTCGAGCACGGGATTGGCGTCGGCGATCCGCCACCACTGCCTCGGGTCGCCGAGGAAGCGCTGCCCGAGCAGATCGGGCCGCTCCCCGGCGCCGACGGTGTGCGGCTCGGTCTCCTCGTCCAGCGGGGGCAGCAGGCGCCGTTTGGTGTACCGGACTTCGGTCCCGTCCGCACGCCGGTGCACGCCGATCTCCGCGTCGTGGTAGCGGCTGGTACGCGGGTAGGGGTGCGCGCCCGGTATCGAGTCCAGGGCGCTCTCGTACGGCTGGATGTCGGCCATGGCGGTGGTCTCAGCCCCTTCCGGTGACGAGGTCGGCGCCCCCGAGGCCGAGGGCGCCCAGGCCGCCGCCGCGCGCGGCGGCGGCGAGCCGCTCCTTCTGCGCGAGGTGAGCCATGTACAGGTCGGCGCCGCGGTGCCCGGCGGGCAGATCACTGACGGTGAGGATCTTCATCCCGATGCCGAGCGAGGCCCGGATCGGGTTGAGGTTCACGTCGAAGGCGGACTCGTTGACGGAGAGTTCGGTCAGCCGGACGGGCATGACCCGCTTGCTCCCCCAGGTGAACAGCGTCAGCGGCATCTCGATCGGGCCGATCTCGATGGCGCCCTTCTGCGTCAGCCGGGCCGCCGCACGCAGTTGCGCGGTGGTCGGCTGCACGAGCATTTCGAGCGTGGCGAGCTGAGGGTGGATGCCGTCGGGCGCGGCGATCTCCAGTTGGTCGGTCGCGTCGATCTCGGCGGTGAACTTCCAGGTCTCCTGGGCGGGCCCCTTCAAGCGCAGGGCTTCGTTCCGGTCGCCGCTGCCGGTGCCGCCGCCTCCGCCGTCACCGCTGTCCCCGGCGGACTGCGGCGCGATGCTGCGCTCCAGGGTGTCCGGGTTGAACTGGAGCACGATGATCCGTTGGGGAATGCCGGTTTCGGGGCTGACGACGACGATTCCGGAGCGGATGGGTTTGGGGATG
This sequence comes from Streptomyces sp. NPDC006012, assembly GCF_042871185.1. Classification (NCBI taxonomy): domain Bacteria; kingdom Bacillati; phylum Actinomycetota; class Actinomycetes; order Kitasatosporales; family Streptomycetaceae; genus Streptomyces; species Streptomyces sp. NPDC006012. The sequence continues at coordinate 148,389 of NZ_JBIAIE010000006.1, read as the reverse complement.
TCGGCGTAGCGGGTCATGAGCCCTCTTCATGCTCTCTGATCTGCTTGATGGCGATCGACCACCAGGTGTCCGGCTCGCGAAAGGCATGCGGGTCGCGATCGATGAGGATCTCCGCTAGCTCGTCGGCGTCCCGCACGCCTTCGGCGCTCGATTCGGGAGCTGGCGACACATCACGCCGGGCGATGCGGTAAAGGAATTCCACGAAATCACCCAGGGTGCTGTTCACCACCTCTCCACGAGGTTCGTCATGGAAAGCGATCAAACCAACGAAACTATCCCGGACATTGAGAAAGTATCGCATTTTCGGGTCGTCACGCGGACCGCCGAGAATCACCGCGCGATTGGCCCCGTCGTCCGAGAAGTTCCGGACGGCGAACAGCGGCGGACTCCCTTCCACCTCAGTCGTGAAGAGGGCTCCACAATTCTTCGGAAGTCCCACGTGCGAGAGGATGAGCGCGTCCTCTTCATCGAGGCCGATCCGCAGGGCCTCTCTGTAGTCAAACGTTTCGATGTTGCGTTCGCCGAAGATTTCGACGAGCTCACCATGGGAAGCCATGAATCCCCTCAGCCAGTCAGTACATTTTAATATCGAAAGTATACAGGGCGCCGTAGTCCAGATGATTCACCGAATCCGTGATCTGCCTTCCCATCTTCTTATTCATGCCCTTATCGATGAGCCGCAGGTTGTCATATATGTCACGGCCACCTGACTGCAGTTCGACTGTGTGGTCGGCCTGCATGTTGTTGAGCCGCTCCTTGACTTCGTTCTGGAACGGCCGCCCCTTGGGTTTGGCCAGCTGATCCGCGCGAATGATGACCAGTTGCCTGAACCTAAAACTGAGATCATTGATCCGGGTGGCCAGGGCGGGATCCCGTGACGGCTTGTCCTTCTTCTTCTTCGGCTCCCTGAGCCTCCTCGCGGTCTCACCGAATTGAGCGATCAACATTTCACGGTCGATCTCGTCGAGGAACATTTCATCCGCGCTGCTCTTGAACTTGGAGACCTGACCCCGTTCGCCGGCCTTCTTGAGAGCCAGGGCCTTTCGGGCGAACTCCACCTTGTTCGCCATCTTCTCCGGGGTCCACGTCACCCGGGCGACCCCCTGCGGCAGGTCCGGGTCACCCACGATGGGCGGCTTGGCCCGCTGGATCGCGTCGCTCATGTGTACGCGGTGGAAAGCATCCTCCTCCTGGCTGACCACACCGTCCGGAATGTCACCGCTGTCCGGCTGCCATCTCCCGTTGTTGGCATCCTGGGCACGCAGCTTCTTCCTTGTGTCGCTTTCCGCCACCCTGATCGTGCCAAGCGCTTTGTCCCTCGCATTGCGCCGATCCGCCTTGTCGAGATCCTTGAGTATCCGCCGGATCTTCATCATGAACTGATCGGCGTTCTCCGCCCCCTTGAACAGAAGCCAGTCGTGGATCGTCGAAATGTTCAGTGCCTGCTCAAGGCGTGCCCGCCGTTCGGGATCCTTGTTGAGGAATTCGTCCAGCCTGGCCGAAAGCTCGACTTTGGCGCGATCTCCCTCGCCGGCGCTTTCGGTCGGGTTCAGCGTGGCATTCACCTTGAACGGGCTGCTCCGCGTGTCGCCGAGCGCGGTGAGCCGGTACCAGGTACGGAGCCCGACGAGCACAGCCTTCGAAGCCAGCCGGCCGATGCCCTTGCCCAACATGTTCTGCAACCGCGGGCGAATCCGCTGGACGATCTTATGGAGCCGTACCTCCTTCGACTCCTTCGACTTCTCGTCCTTCTTCCGCTGGTCCTGCTTCTGCCTCTTCTGCTCCTGCTGCCGCCTCTTGTGGTCCCGCAGCCGGTCCTTCTTCTTCTTGAAGAAGTTCCGCAGCTTGGACGCACCGTTCTTGAGCGCCTTGCCCAGTTTCGACTTCTTCAGCTTCCGGCCGAGGGTCTTCGCCGCGTTGCCGACCTTCTTCAAGGCGGACTTGACCGCCCCCTTGGCCTTCGCGAGTGCCTTGCCCACCGGAGACTTGGGCTTCTTGGGCTTGGCCGGCTTGGGGCCCTCGATCTCTTTCTTCTTCTTGGGGGTGGTGTCGGGCCTCTTGTCCTTGGCGGGACCCCGGTCCGGCGTCCTGTCCTTCGACGATTCCTGCTCCCGCTCCTTGGCGGGCTTCGGCTCCGTGTCCTTCCGCCCCGACTCCGCCGCGTCCGGCTTCTTCGCCGGCCCCTTCGGTGTCGCGTGCTCCTTCGGCTTCACCGGGGACTTCGGATCCGGTGACGGTTTGCCCTTCGGTCTCGGTGCGGTGCCGGGTCGGGCCAGGGCCTGTTTGGCCTTCCGCATCGCCCCCCGCGCCGAGTTGACCGCGGCCCCCGCCGCCTTCTTCGCCCCGCCGCCGACCTTCTTCAGGCCGTCCATGATCTTCTGGGCCATGGCCTTGAGCCGCTTGCCGACGCCCTTCGTCGCCTTGGACAGGCGTTGGAGGAGGAAGTTGGTGATGAAGTCGAGCAGGGCCACGACGCCGGCCGCGACCGCCTCCGCGAACAGACAGGCCGCCGGGCCCGCCTTCACCGCCTTCAGGTACGCCCAGAACTTCGAGAACGCCGACAGGATCGAGCTGACCGTCGACCAGGCCGCCATCAGCCCCTGAATGATCGTCAGGATGGCGCCCGCCGCGGGGATGATCATCGAGACGACCTTCTCGATGACGAGTGTGGCGATCATCATCGGAAGCGAGGCGATGATCGCGTCCCAGGCCATCTTGCCGATCTGCTTGATCGAGACGCAGCCCTTGACCAGGACGTCGATGACCGCTTTGCCGAGGCCGAGGACGCCCTCGACCTTCGTGTCGAACCACTGCTTGACCGCCACCTTGATGGCGCCCCAGAGGTGGTCGGTGATCCCGGTCTTGGCCGCACTGGCCGCCTTCGAGATCCAGCCGCCCGGGTCCGGCGCGATGTCGGCGACGAGTGCCGCGAACTTCCCCAGCGCCTCGATGGCCGCCTGGGCGAACTTGATCGCTCCCTCGATGACGGCCTGGTACACCTTGATGACCGCCTTGACGCCCGCCTCCAGGACGTCGAGCAGTTTGTTCAGCCCGGCCGCCAGGGCGTCCAGGAATGAGTTGACGGCCTTCTTCAGGCCGTCCGCCAGTTGGTTGACCGTCGCGATGGCCGCGTCCCGCAGGCCCTCGATGGCCTTGCGGAAGCGGTCCCGCAGCGCGGGGAAGGCGGCGAGGAGCGTGTCACCGAGGGCGATCAGGACGTCCGCCAGCGCATTGATCGCCTTGATCGCCAGGTCGCGTACGAAGTCGATGGCCTGGTTGGCCCACTCCTTGAACTGGTCGATGATCCCGTTGACCGCCTTGCGGGCGGCGTCGAAGACCGCGGTGACCGCCGCGAGCAGGCCCTTGAAGAAGTCGGCGACCTTGTCGGCGATCCAGCCGAACAGCCCCCCGGAGGGCTTCTTCTCCTCCTTCTTCTTCTTGGCCTCCTTCTCGGCGTTCTCCCGCTCGGTGTCGATCTTCCCGTTGTCCGTGTCCTTGCGCGCGACGATCTCCTTGTCCTTGTCGTCGCGCGCCTTGACGATCTCCTTGTTCTGCTTGCCGTGTTCGTCCTCGGACTGCTTGTCCGCGTCCTCGATCTGCTTGTCCTGCTCGGTCCGCCAGTCCTCGCGCTGCTTCTGCGTCTCCTGGGCGACCTTGCCGCGTTCCGCGGTCTGCTGTGCGGTGTTCCGCTCGACCTCGCGGTCGATCTCGGTCTGCTTCTCCTGCTTGGCCTGCTGCTCGCCCTGCTGCTGTTCCTTCTCCTTGGCACCGAGGTCGCCCTGCGCCTTGCCCGCGGCACCGGTGATCTCGGTGCCCTTCTCCTGCTTGGCGACGGCGCCGACGCCCGCCTTCGGCGCGGGCGTGGCCGCGAGCGCGCCGCCCTTGCCGCCCCCGGAACCACCCGACGCCTTTCCGGTGAGCTGTTCCCGGGGCGCGTCGGGGTAGACCTGGTCCTCGCCCATGGGCTTGGCCGCGTCGTCGCGGCCGGTCGTGCGGAGGTCGGACTGCTTGTCCTTGAGCGCCTTGGCCTGATCGTCGGTACGGGTCGGGTCGCTGGCGCCCTCCAGCCGGATCTTCGGCGCCGGGCCGACGGTCTTGTTCTCCAGGGCGGGGTCCGTGGTCGGGACGGCGTCGGCCGCGGCCTCGACGTTCTTCGCCTCGGCCTCGCTGAGTCCCTTGTCGGGCACGGCGGGCGGCGGCGGAGGCGGAACGTCCGCGGCGGGCTGGTCGCCCGCGGCCTTGTCGCCGCCCTTGGCCTTCTGCTTCTCTCCCTGGTCCTCGGGGCCGATCCGTTCCACCTTGCCGGTGACCTGGGGGGCCACGGGCGCGGCCTCGGGCGGCGCGGAGCGCGTCTGCGGCGCCCCCGAAGGGCGTTCCCGGGTCGGTGGGGCCGCGTCGAGCCGCTTCTGCTCCTCGGCGATCTTCTTGTCCGCGGCCCTGTCGACGCCGGGCATGGCGGCGGCGGCCTGGTCGGGCGCCAGCTTGCTCACGGTCTGTACGGCGGCCTTGGGGTCCTGCCCGGAGACGTCCGGCGGATCCTGCTGCTTCTCCTCGGAAGCGGCCTCGCCGCCGCCCCCGCCACAACTGCCCTGCGCGCCCTCGTCCTTCTCGGGCGCGGGCGCGGGCGGCGCACAGCCGCCACCGTCCTTCTCCAAGGACGCCTCGGGCCGGGGCGCGTCCGCCGCCGCGGTCTGACCGGGCCCGTCGGTCTGCTCGGCGGCCGGACTCACCGCCGCCTGGGCGACGGAGGGCGCGGCACCCGGGCCCGCGGCGACGGCCGGCCCGGTCTTCTCGGCGGCACCCACCGGTCCGCGCGGTGTGGCTCCGGGCCCGGTCTCCTTGGGCACCCGGCTCTTGGCCTGGGGCGCCTCGCGTTCGGACCGGGGCGGTTCGGCACCGCGGCGAGCGGCGGGCGAGGGGTCGCGGTCCTCGACCGGTGTCCTCGGGGTCTGTGCGCCCGCCGGCCGGGACACGGCGGCCGCGACCGGGCCGGCGACGGAGGGCGCGGGACCCGGAGCCGACGGGGACGCGGCGCCGGTACGGGACTCGGCGGCCGTCCGCTCCCGCTGTTCGGCCTGCTCCTCCTGCTCGTCCTTGGCGTCCGGCCGCTCGTCGTCCCCGTCCGCTCCGCCGGCCCCGGCGTCGTCCGCGTCCTTGGTCTGTTCCTGCTCCTGCTGCTGCTCCGGACCGGGCTTCTCGCTCTCCGGCTCGGGACGCTCCTTGTCCTGGGTCCCGAGGTCCGGGCCGACCTCCTGGTCGAGCGGTTTGCCGGTCTCCTGGAGTTCCTTGGTGCCGCGGTCCTGCGCCTGTGCGGCAGGTCCGTTCTCGGGCTGCGGAGCCTCGCCCTCGACGGGTCCCTCGTCCTGGCCCGGGGCCTTCGCCTCGGGCCCGGCGTCGTCCTCGTCCTGTTCCCCTTCGTTGCGCTGCCGTTCCTGCTCGGCCTTCTCGGCCTTCGTCGGCGGTGGAGCGGGGAAGGCGGGCGGCGACGGTTCGGCGGCGCCCGGGCCGAGGTTGTCCGCGGTGGACACGGCGGACAGGTCGAGGTCGGCCTCGGGCAGATAGTCCTCGGGCTTGAGCGCGGGCTCGTCCCGCCCGCCCGGGGACCGGGTGTCTGCGTCCTCGCCGCCGGCGACCTCCTGGTCGGCGCCCGCTTCGAGGCCGAGCGGCCGCTCCTCCTCGCGTGGCTCGGCGTCGGCGCCGCCGTCCTCGTCCTTCTCGTTGAGCCCGTGCTCGGACAGCGCCGAGTCGGGCTGCTCGGCCCGTTCGTCGACCTTCTCGGGGCGCACCGGACCGGGCTGGGCCTGTTGCCCGGGATCGGGTTCGGCCTGCCGCGAACCGGCGGCGGGCTGCGTCTGGTCGTCCCGCTGCTTGCGCTTGTCGGCGCCGGGCGCGGCGGCCTGCTGCGGGTCGGCCTCCTCCCGTTCGCGCTGTTCCTTGCGCTGCTCGGTGGCCTGTTCGGTGCCTTCCTGCTGCCCCTGGGCGCGTTCGTCGCCGGCCCGGTCGGTGCGTTCGCGGTCGGTGGCGGCCTGCTCGTCCTCCTGCTGCTGCTCCTCCTTCGCCTGCTGCCGGGAGGCGGTGCGCTCGTCCTCCTGCTCGGTCCGCCGGGCGGCGTCCTGCTCCTCCGTGGCGGCGTCCGCGCGGGCCCGGCTGCGGTCGCTGCCGGACTTCTCGTCGCGCGCCGTGGCGTCACGCTGTTCTTCGCGCGCGTCGACGGCCCGCTGCGCGGCGGTCCCGTGGTCGGCTTCCTTCTTCGTCTGCCACTGGGTGCGTTCGACCCCGAGTTGTTCGAAGAGGTCGATCTCGGGCAACGGGGCCTCGGCGGGCTGGAGTTCGACGGGGCCGGGGCGGGCCTGCTCGGCGATCTCCAGCAGCCGGTCGTACTCGGGGGTGAGCAGCCGGTTCTCCAGCCGCTCGATGACGGCGTCCTCCAACTGCTCCGACATCCGGGCCAGTTGCAGCCGTACCCGGCCGGAGGTGTCGGCCGGGTCGCCGCGCAGTCCGCGCAGTACATGGCCCGCGAGCCGGTCCACGAGGGTCGCCGGGTCGACGGCCTCGGCGCGCATCCGGTCGGCGTCGACGGTGGCGTAGCGCAGCCAGCCGGGTGTGGCCTGGCCCTCCTCGACCTGCGGGGCCGGTTCCGCGGCGGGCTCCACCACCGCCTGCGCGGCTGCTTCCGCCTCCCGCTCGATGGACTGCTGGGGCAGGCTCACGGCGCCGAGTTCGCGGCCGGCCCGCAGCGTGCCGAGGCCGTGCGGGTTCTGCACCGTGTGCTGGAGTTCGTGGGCGAGCAGGCGCCGGCCCTCGTCGGTGCCGGGCCGGAAGGCGCCCTCGCGGAACAGGATGTCCTGACCGACGGCGACCGCGTCCGCGCCGAGCAGTTCGGTCAGCTGTCCGGCGTCCCGGCCGGTGTGCAGCCGTACCCGGCCGAGGTCGTGGCCCAGTTGCTCCTCCAGGTCCCGGCGCAGGCCGGGGTCGAGGGGCTGGCCCGCGCCGCTGACGATGTTCTTCGGCTCGGGCGCACGGGACTTGGCGGCGCGCTCCTTGCGCTTGCGGCGGCGCTGTTCGGCGGCCTGCTCCGCACGGCCGTCCTGGGTCCGGGAACTCACCGGGTCACCTCCCCGTGGCCGCTCAGCCCTTCGTGCACGGCGCGCGCCAGTTCCTGGCCGAGCCGGCGGGCGGTCAGCCCGGCCGGCAGCGGCGGAAGGCCGGACAGCGCGTCGACGGCGAGGGGGCCGTCCACGGCCAGCGGCACGCCGTGCAGCCGTACGAGCCGGGTCAGTTCGGTCTCGAAGGCGGCCGACACGCGTTCCGGATCCGCCTGGAAGCCGTCCAGCACCAGCTCGCCGATCTCGACCCGGATCGTCGAGGGTGCCCGCTCCCGCGAGCGATTCACACCCATCCGCGGACCTCCGTGGGCGTCAGCGAGCGCTCCAGCTTCAGGTACTCGGTGCGGGCGGCGGCGAGCATGTGCCGCATCTGGAGCCGGCCGCCCTCCTCGGCGGCGAGGAAGGCGCCGGAGAGGGCGATGTTGCGGATCGAGCCGCCCGCGACGGTGAGCTGGGCGAGCAGCCCGGGATCGATGTCCTTGACGGGGGCCTGCGGCGGCAGGACCCGGCGCCAGATCTCGGCGCGTTCGTGCTCGGCCGGGAAGGGGAAGTCGACGACGAAGCGGATGCGGCGCAGGAAGGCGGTGTCGAGGGCCTGCTTCATGTTGGTGGTGAGGATGGCGAGGCCCCGGTACGCCTCCATCCGCATGAGCAGGTAGCTCACTTCGAGGTTGGCGTACCGGTCGTGGCTGTCCTTGACCTCGCTGCGCTTGCCGAAGAGGGCGTCGGCCTCGTCGAACAGCAGCAGTGCGCCGCCGCGTTCGGCGGCGTCGAAGACCCGGCGGAGGTTCTTCTCGGTCTCGCCGATGTACTTGCTGACCACTTGGGAGAGGTCGACGACGAACAGGTCGAGGCCGAGTTCTTTCGCCATGACCTCGGCGGCCAGGGTCTTGCCGGTGCCGGAGCCGCCCGCGAACATCGCGGTCACGCCGAGGCCGCGGCGCAGGGTCGCCGCGAAGCCCCACTCGTGGTGGACGGTCGCCCGCTGCCGCACATGCGCCACGATCTCCCGCAGCACGCTCGTCTGCCGTTCGTGCAGGACGAGGTCGTCCCAGCCGGCCTGCGGCTCGATCCGCCGGCCCAGCTCGTCCATGCCGATCCGCGCCTCGTCGAGCCCGGCCCGCCAGGCGAGGCCGGCGGCGTCCTGCTCGTCCTCGTGCGGCAGCAGACGGCGTACGGCGGCGGCCGCGGACCGCACGACGTGCGGCGGCAGCTGGAACTGCGCCACCAGCGAACGCAGTTCACCGTCGTCGAGGTCGCCGACGTCCTCGAACGCCTCGCCCCAGAGTGCGAGCTGCTCGTCGTCGTCGAGCCGTGGCACGGTGACCCGCATCCGGTACGACCGCTCCGACCGCGGCGGGTCCTCGCTCGACACCACCACCGGTACGGCGGCTCCGGCCAGGAACGCCTCGGTCGCCGCCCGCTGGTCGCGGTCCAGTTCGCCCACCTCGACGAGGAGCGCCGCGGGCAGCAGGATCGCCTCGCGCTGCCACAGCCGGGCGAGCCGGTCGCGCTCGACCGGGTCGGAGGGAACGTCCTCGGCACTCATCGAGTAGAGCCCGAGGCCCGAGCGTGCGGCTGCCGCCGCGGCGATCTCGGTCCGGCTGCGCTGGTCCCCGCCGGTCACCTGGACGAGCGGCGCGTCGGATCCCGTGCCCGCCGTCCAGCCCTCGGCGAGGCTGCTCGCCGCCAGGTCGTACGACGGCGTCAGCGTCTGCGGTACCGGGACGCGGCGCAGTTGGCCGTGCAGGCGGGCGTCCAGGTAGGGCGAGCCGAGCAGGAAGTGCAGGACGCGTTCGTCCAGCCGGAGCCGGGACGTGGTCAGCCGTGCGGGGTCGTCGAGTTCGACGATCCGCCAGCGCCGGAGCGGGGCGACGGGGGTGAGCGCGCTCCAGTGCGGGTCGTCCAGCGCGGCCAGGGCGAGCGAGAAGGTGGGGTGGGCGCGCTGCGGGTCGCCGGCCGCCGCCGCACACCGGGCGGCGGTCGTGGGGTCGAGGTCGTCGGCGGCGGTGAGCAGGACGACGTCGCGTTCGAACGGGGTGAGTCCGAAGCAGCCGACGAGGGCGTCGAGTGCGGCGCTTTGGGGGGCGGCGGGCACGACGTCGGTGCCGGTACCTCCGGTGCCCGCACCGTGCGCGGCCCCGGGGTCCCCGGCGCCGCGCTCCGTACGGCTGCCGTCCGGGTTCGCGGTGTCCCGGGCGACGCGGGCCGCGTGGGTGTCGACGCGGGTGAGGACGCGGTGGATCTCCGTGGTCAGCGGCGTGCCGCCGCCGGGTGCGGCGGCCGTCGCCGGTTCGTGCGTGGCGTGTGCTCCCATGTGGTCACCTGCCCCCCTCGATCCCACGCCGCCTCAGCTCTCCGCGTCCTCGTCGGCCCCGGACCGCGTCGCGGGGCCTGCGTCCGGGTGTTCGGCGGGCCGGGTGGTCCGCGTCGTCCGTTTCGCGGCCTTGCCCGCCCTGGCGGGCTGCGCCGTACCGCGGGTGCGGGCGGGCGCCTTCGGCGCGGTCTTGGCGACGGCCTTCCCGGGCCGTTTCGCGGCCCGGCCGGCGGCGTCGGGCGCGGCTGCCTCGTCGGTGCCGGTCCCCGCCGCGCCGGACCAGGGCTTCGGCGTGCCGGGTCCGGTCTCCGCCGTCCCGGGGCCGTCCCCGCCGGCCGACGGCTCGTCGGCACGTGCCGGTCCCGGCGGTACGGGTGCGCCCGGCGCCCCGAACGGCAGCACCCGCACCTCGGGCCGCTCGACGGGCTTCGCCGGTGTGGGCGTCTCGCGGCCGTCGATGAGGACCAGGGACGCCTGGTAGACCACGGACAGCGCGTACGGGGTCTGGTAGAGCATCCCCCACAGCTTCGACGTCTCGTCGACGTCCATCACCGTCGGCGTGAACCGCACCCGCTGGGCGGCCTCGGCGAGGTTGCTGCCCGCCAAGTAGGGCTTCTCACCGGCGAGTTCGATGACGTCCTTGGGCAGCACCGGGATCTCGTGCAGGGTGCGCACCACCGAGCCGATGAGCCGCTGCCCGACCAGCTCGGTCTCGTCGCCGTACGCGCTGATCACATAGTGCAGGTCGAGCGCGGCCACGGCCCGGCGCACCAGGGTGCCGTCGGCGGCGCGGGTCGGCAGGTCGTCGTTGCGCCGTGAGACGTTGGGGGTGACCTGGTAGAGGAAGACGGAGATGGTGGGGTCCGTCGGCGGGTCGGCGGGCGGCTTGCGCGGTTCCACCTTGACGGCCATGTCGATCTCCGGCTGCAGGTGGGACTCGATCAGCAGGGCGAGGGCCTGGCTGACATGGGCGATGACGAGTGCGTTGCTCATGGCGTCAGTTCCTCGGTTCCTCTCGTCGTGCCGGTCCTGCCGCGGCACTGCCGGCGTGGTTCACTCACGCCCCCGGGCCAGGTAGTCGGCCAGGCTGAGGGCGGTGCCCGGCCGCTCGGCCGACCGGGCCCTCGGGGCACGGCCGCCGGCCGGTGCCTGGCCGGCCGTGACCTCCAGCCGCCCGATCTGCACCTGGACCACCTGCTCGGGCGTCCGTGCGGGACGGCGGGCGGCGGCCATGCGTACGGCGTCCCTGGCCGCCGTCGTGTCCGCGGGGCTGGGGCGCACTGCCGCCGGCACGACGGATGCGGGATCGGCGTCCCGGCCCGGGAGGGTGAGCGAGGACGCCGCGGTCCGGGCCGCGCGCGGTTGTGGGTGTCCCGGCCCGGGGGTGCGCGATCCGGGCCGGGGCACCGGGAGCGGGCCCGGCGCGGCGGGCGCGACGGGATGCAGCAGCGGTGCCTCGACCGGGGCGGGCGACGCCGGCCGGGCGGCCGGTTCGGCGGGCGCCTGCCGGGTGTGCACGACGGTGCGCTCCCGTTCCGTGTGCCGCGGGCCCGCGGTGCCGGCCGGGCGCGGATCGTCCCGGTCCGCCGCGGCGGCCGGCACCGTGAAGGGCCGGCCGGCCGGGTCGGCGGTGTCGGGGTCCTGGGTGCCGGCCCGTACCGCCTCGACCCGCTCGAACGGGCCGGGCAGCCGGGGGCGTACCCGGAACGCGGCCGGTCGCGGGGCGGTGTGCCGGGCGATCAGCCGGTCGAGGAAGTCGGGCTCTGCCGGGGGCGCCTCGGGGGTGGAGTCAGACATCCGCACACAGCTCCAGGTAGTAGCGGCGGCGCAAGGGGCTGAGCGCCAGGATCTCCGGCTCGCTCCACCCGTAGGCGGTGGCGAGCAGGTGGACGTCGAGGAGCAGGTCCCGTGCCCAGGAGTCCAGTTCGGTCCACAGGTACGAGGCGATGTCCAGTTCGGCGCGGGTGGCGGCGCCGCACTCGGGGCAGCCGACGTTGAGCGTCAGGTCGGCGGCCGGATCGGCGGTCTCGACGGTTTCGGCGAGGCGCCGCTGCACGTGCGCCGGCAGGGCGTCGGCGCCTGCCGGTGCCCCGTCCCGCACCGCCGAGACCAGGCACCGGGCGAGCAGCGCGGCGCGGGGGTCGGCGGACCGGGCCACCGCGGTCAGGTCGGCCGGGCCGGGCAGCCGGAACTCGATCTCCCAGCCGTCCTCGGCGATCCGGACGACCGGCTCGCGCGGCCCGGCCGCCGAGGGGGCGAACTGGCCGGCGTCGAGGTCGAACTCCATGTCCTGGCCGCAGGTCCGGCACTCCAGCCGGACCTGCATCCGCTCCCCGAACAGAGCCCGGCGCAGCGCGAACAGGTCGGCCTCGCGTTCGCCGACCGGCAGCGCCACGAGCGTCCCCGGGTCGGTGTCCGGGCGTGCCGTGCGGTGCAGCAGCAGGGCACGCCCGGCGGGCGCCTCGGCGAGCCCCGCCTCCCAGGTGTCCAGCAGTCCGGCCGTCCCGGTGATCGCCATGTCTCCCCCCGCGTTCCTCGACCGGTCCGGGTTCAGGCCGGGTTGAGGAAGGACGGTTCCTCGGGCTCGGGCACCTCGTAGTCCCGCTCCCAGCCCTCGCACTCCAGTTTCAGGCTCTGGATCGCCACCGCGTTGGCGTTGGCGTCCAGTTCGCCGAGCACCTGGTACTCACTGGGCCAGGCCCGGTAGAGCTTGTGCGACACGGCGACCTGGCCGGCCTCGTTGAGGACCTGGATGACGATGTCCTTGCGGAAGTCGGCGAGGGACACCTCGGAGCCGAGCCCGGCGCCGACCTGCCAGACCTTGTTGGCCCAGCGGTCGAACTCGGGGTCGTGGGTGACCCCGCGCTCCAGCGTGATGCCCTCGAACTCGGAGCGGCCGGGCGACTTGCGCGGGGAGGAGGGGTCGCCGCCGTGCCGGTGCTTGACGACCTCGGTGGTCCGCTTGAGTGGACTGATCTTGCTGATGCCGGCGACCGTACGACCGTCCCACAGGACCAGGAACTTGAAGTTCTTGTAGGGGTCGAAACGATGGGCGTTGACGGTGAACTCTGCCATCGGATTCCTTCAGCTCTCCACGTCTTTGGGGTTCCCGTGGGCCTACAGCTCGAACTGCCCGGAGGTCTGCTGGATTTTGACGATCACGAACTCCGCCGGGCGTACGGGCGCGATGCCGACCAGGACGTTGACGATGCCGTTCGCGACGTCCTCGTCGGTGGTGGTGTCGCTGTCGCACTTGACGAAGTAGGCCTCGCGCGGGGTGCCGCCCTTGAAGGCGCCCTGCCGGAACAGCGTGTGCAGGAACGAGGAGGCGCTGAGCCGGATCTGCTGCCACAGGTTCTCGTCGTTGGGCTCGAACACCACCCATTGCAGACCGCGTTGCAGGCTCTCCTCGACGTGCAGGGCGAGCCGGCGGACGGGGACGTACTTCCACTCGCTGTCGAGCGCGTCGGAGCCCTCCAGGGTGCGGGCGCCCCACACCGTCGGACCGGTCAGCGGGAAGGTGCGCAGGCAGTTGACGCCGAGCGGGTTGAGCAGTCCGCTCTCACGGTCGGTGAGGCTGACGGCGAGAGAGTGCACGCCGGCCAGCCGGGCCTCGGTGCCGGCCGGGGCCTTCCACACGCCGCGTTCGGAGTCGGTGCGCGCGATGACGCCCGCGACCGCGCCGGACGGCGGGAAGGCCCGCAGCCGCCCGGTGAGCGGGTCGGTGAGCTGGAGGTGCGGGAAATAGAGGGCCGCGTGGTTGCCGCGTACGGCGTCGAAGGCGGCGACTCCGGCGCGTGCCGCCTCCACGCTGACCCAGTTGCCGGGCGCGTCGACGAGCAGGAACATCCGGCGTTCCTCGCACAGCCGCTGGGCGGCGGAGACGACGGTGACGGCGTCCTCGGTGTTCTCGTACGCCGCGAGTTCGGGCAGGACGAGCAGGTTGACGTCGGCGACGTCGCGCAGCGCCTGGATGCCGGTCTTGTCGGCCTCGGAGCCGATGAGGTCGCGCGGTCCGGGGGCCTCGCCGTCCTCGCCGCCCGCCAGCGGGAACACGGGCGGGTTGACGGAGGCTTCCAGGCCGAGGTCGTTGGCGCACTCGCCGAGGAAGCGGACGACGTCCTCGGGGTCGGCTGAGCCCGCGACCACCTGGACGCGGCGGCCGAAGGGGGTGACCTCGACGCCCGCGAAGGCGTGCTTGCCCGGGGCGTCGGGCAGGGCCCGCAGTTTGCGCTCCAGGAGCAGGGCGAGGCCGGTCACGGAGGACGGGGCCTCGCCGTCGGAGTCGGGGTCGTGGAGGGTGAACTCGCGCTCCACGTCGCCGATCTTGACGGTGAGGTCCACGGCCAGGTCGGGCAGGTCGTGCCCGAAGGGCTTGGAGACCGTCCCGGACGGGTCGGGACGGCCCTCGCCGACGGCCTCGACGCGGATCAGCCGGGAGCCGGCGTTGACGACGGTCTGCACATAGCGACCGCCCGCCGGGTCCATGGACAGGCCGGTGAAGCTCTCCCTGGCCTCGCCCCTGGCGTCGTAGACGCGCAGGTTGAAGGTGTCGTCGGGGCAGGGCGTGTCGTGGTCGACGGCGACGCGCAGGCCGTTGCCCCAGCTGCCGGGCTCCTTGGCGTGCACGTCGAGGACCTTGGTCTCGCTGCGGCCCTCGGTGGACTTGAGGGTGACGCAGGCGGCCTTGCCGCTGCGGGCCTTGGTGACCCGCACGACGACGGCGACCGTGCCGCCGTTGCCGAAGAACTGGTGGACCGCGTAGCCGACGGCGCTGCGTGCGCTCAGTCCGCCGAAGCGGCGCTCGAACTCCGCGAAGCTGGTGACGCGTACCGGCTCGTTCAGCGGACCGCGCCGGGTGTGGCCCACGAAAGCGGTCACCGACGTGGTCAGGGTCGAGATGGTGCGGGTGCTGCTGGGAAGTTCTTCGACGTAGACGCCGGGATACGTCGGCTTGGCGGCGTTCACCGCGCTCATCGGCTCCCCCTCCTATCCCTGTCTCGGGCACCGGGCAAGGCACCAAGAGGCAGAGAGCGGAGGGACATGTCCGGATGGTGCGCCTGTCGAGCCGCGCGTCGAGGACGGGCGGCCTAGCGCACCGCATCAAGTTCCCCCGTCATCGCCCGGACGGTTCGGTTGTCCGGGCCAAGCAGCGCAGCTTGTGACTCCTGATGCTCAGGTGCTCGCACCACCTTGGTTCGTGGGCAGTTGACTCAACAAGGCGTGTTCTGGCCACCTGGCGAAAAGGTTTCGTGAAGGTCAACTTCCCAGTACCAGCACATCACTTCCGCGCGCCACCGGCAGGGAGTCCACGGTTCCTGCACAGCCGGCGTCCTGCCCTCACTCGATCGGGTCATACCGAGTCCTTCGCCCTCGGGCCAGTAAGCGATTGCCCAGTGGCCGGATCCACCGGTTGCCCGGCCGGGACCGTGTTCCGCGCACGTCGGGGGCGTTGTCAGTGGCCTGTCCTAAAGGTCCCGTCACTTGATCGATGCGGTGCGGCGAGGCACACATGGGGTGGGTGACGCCGGGCGGCTACGCGGTCGCCGTCGACGGCGGGAGGGTGGTGTGCCGCACGCGGCCGGACGGCGGCTGAAGTCGGGTCCGGCCAAGCTCGCGGACGATCCTGCGGTCGTCGGGCTGCGTCAGCTCGCCGCATGGCTGGAGCGGCACGAACAGCGCTGCCCGGCCGACGTGGAGCGGTGGATGGTGCGCTCGCTGCCGGTGCCGCTCGCCGTCGTCACCGGAGTGTGGGCTGATCCGGCATGGAGGTCCGCGCGGCGCACGCCGCGCGGCTCGCGGTGTCGGGCGCGACGGTCTCCCCGGCCGGACGGCTCGGCGCGAAAGCAGCGGTGCGGGCGGTTGGCACGCCGGGGGCCGACTGGGACGAGCGGCCCCTCGACCGGCCATCCCACGGATCCCGGCGCCCCTCTGGACCTGGGCTTCGACCGGCTGCTGTGCGCGGATCTGCCCACGGGCCGGACACCGGCGGCCGACATGATTCCCAGGCCCGCGCCCCAGGAGGCTTCGCTGTACCTGCTGCGCCGCCGGATCCGTCAGTCGATGTCCGGCGGACGGCGCGTACTCGCTTTCTCCGCCGGTGACACGGCGGACCGCCGACAACTGCACGGACACGCCTGGCGACGGCCGGCGACCTCCTCGGCGCCCTGCACTCGGCCGCGGCGGACCGCTCCCGCGACGCCTTCGGCCGTCTCCGGCCGGTCGACCGGGACCGGTTCGCCCGTAGTCGGCTGGCCGCCGCCCGGTACCTGGAGGAGGCCGACCGTGCGCTGTGCGCCGCGGCCTGGGGTGCGGGCCGCCACTCCCCGCGCCGACGGCCCCGGGCGGCGCCGGCGAGGGACCGGGATGAACCGGTCGGCGCCTGCCGCGGGGCCGTCAGGAGTGGTCGGCGCAGCAGGGTGTGGGGTTGGGCACCTCGAAGGGGGCGAGTGTCCCGCCCGCGGCGGGGACCAGGGCGAGGGTCAGCCGGCCGTCCCGCCACTCGGGCCGTACGTGGTCCTGGGTCACCACCGGTGTCCGCGGATCCGGCTCGGCGGCGAAGGGCGAGCCGACCACGACGACCCGTTCGATGGCCGACGTGGCCAGCAGATCGGCCAGGGTGACGGTGCCGGTGAGGCGGTCCGCACCGGGATAGAGCACGGCCCGTCCGCCGCTGCGCCGGACGTGTTCGGCCGCGCCCGGCTGTGCCGTGCGGGCGGCCGGTGCCGGGCCGTGCGTGCGGTCGCCGAGCACGGCGCCCAGGCCCGGGTCCGGGTCGGCGAGGCCGGTCAGGCGCTGCCACACCGTCTGGGCCGCCGTTTCGTCGGGCAGGGCGAACGAGACGGTGGTGCCCCTCCGGTCGGCGGTGCGGACCAGATGGGTGCAGGCAACGGTGCCGTCCGGCAGCCGGAGACCGTCCGCCAGCCGGTGGACGAGGTGATCCGCCTCGCGCAGGCTCACCGTGCCGGCGTCCACCCCGATGACGGAGCGGACGCCGGGCACGTGGTGGGGTGCCGTCATGCGGGCAGGACCCACATCGGGTTGGAGTAGAACCAGAGGTCCTTCCACGGGTCGGCGTCGCCGAGGACGTCCATGGCCGGACCCGCCGGGTCCACGGCGGCGCCGTTCAGGCCGACGGCGGAGCGGTTGCCGTCGGTGCCGCGCAGCCGTACGTACACCGGCTTGTCCACCCGGCCGAGGGAGTAGGCCAGCCGGACGGAACCGGTCGACCTGTTCACCTCGAAGGACTTCACGACCTTGGTGTTGGGGGTGGTGAAGGCGTCCTTGTCCGCGACCCGTCCGGTGACGTCGCCCTGGATGACGTCCACCCGGGCCAGCTCGGGCACGAACTGGGACCAGTTGGGGCCGCCCGCCAGGCTGATCTCGATAACCAGGTCGACCTGGCTGCCCCGGCGTACGTACAGCGAGTCGCCGAGCGTGACCGACCTGGACCCGGAGCGCAGCCGCGCGTCCAGGCCGCTGATCAGGCCGCCGTGGTCGACCCAGACGCGGCCGGCCCGGATGCCGTCCATGACCGCCTGGTACGAGAAGGAGGAGGCACCGACGTGCGTGCGGGAGTACTGGCCCGGCCAGTAGTCGCCGTCCGTCAGGTTCAGACCGCCGCCGTAGACCGGGTCCTCGTAGCGGCCGTTGGCCTCGAAGTTGCTGTTCGGACCGCGCACGGCGCTGTCCGCGTACACGTTGTGGGAGTCGGAGTTGGCGGTGATCCACCAGGGCTTGCCCTCGGCGAGCAGGCTGTCCCACAGGCCGCCGACGGTGGCGGTCATCCAGTCGAAGCCGCCCCAGGTGCGATAGCTCTCCAGCGGGTAGCCGGCGAACGAGTCGGCGCCGGGGCTGCCGTCGTAGTAGCCCCGTCCGCCGCCCGGACCCTGCGGCCGCGGCAGACCGGCGGCCTGGTGGCCGGGGGCGCCCTCCATGCCGACTGCGATGGCGGGGGCCGCGTCGCGCCAGCCGCGGATCTCGTGCGGGGAGTCGATGCCCTTGCGGGCCGGGTGGTTGGCCAGGAAGAGGGCGTCCTTGACCGTGCGGCGGCGCACCTGGTCGGCGAGGAAGTTGATGCCCGCGATGGCCAGTGCCTCGTTGGCCGGGGTGTTCGAACTGGCCTTCTTGACCGAGCCGTCGAAGGAGTTCTCGAACTCCTTCAGCACGGCGACCTCGTTCCTGCCCGGGTGGACGAAGACCGTGCCGTGCTCGGCCGCGGGAATGTTCCACTCCAGGCCCTGGAAGACCAGGGTGTCGCCGATCGTGTCGCGGGCCGCGACGATGTCCGGGTTGACCTTCTCCACACCGATCTTGGCGTGCGTCTCGCTGCCGTGGTCGGTGATCACCATCCAGTCCAGGCCGTGCGCGTTGCCCTGGCGGACGTGGTCGATGACGCGGTACTTGCCGTCGTTGCTGTGCTGGGTGTGGATGTGGTGGTCGCCGGCGAGCCACAAGTAGCCGCCCGGACGCGAGCCGTGCGACGCGTTCGTCGTCGTGGCCGGCGACGCGGCCGGGGACGCGGCCGCCTCGCCCGCGCCGCCGAGGACGCTGCCGGTCGCCAGTCCCGCGCCGAGCAGACCGGTGCGGCGGAGCATGGCGCGCCGCGACAACTGGCTGGGCGTCAGTTCGGCGTCGGGCACCGACAGGTCGAGGGCGGGCGGCAGGGACGTGGGCTCGTCGCCCCCGTGGTGGTGATGGTGATGACCGTGATCGTGTCTGTGGCCGTGGCCCATTTCAACTCCCGCTGACAACAGGGACGTACGCGCTTGGGACGTGTGGAGTCTGCAAAGCTCTGGTAAACGGGGAGGGTCAAGGCAATGGTCCGGCAACGAAGCCCGGATGTGCAGCGGGCGTCGATGCCCGCCCGGAGCTGCGCCGACGCCCTCGCGCCCGCGGGTCCGACCGCTCCCGCACGGCGGGGACGCGCCGCGTCGGCACCGCCGTGCGACCGCCCGGCCCCCTGGAATCGTTTCGGCCACCGGGGTCACGCCTGGGCCGCCCACGGACCGTTCGGTACGGCGCGGGAGCGGTGTGTCAGCCCGAGACGATCCCGACGACCAGGTTGATCACGGTGGCCAGGATGCTGGTGCCGAAGACGTACGACAGCAGGCAGTGCCGCAGCGCCACCGCGCGGATCGTCGAACTCGACACGCTGGTGTCGGAGACCTGATAGGTCATGCCGAGGTTGTAGCTGAAGTACAGGAAGTCCCGGTACGCCGGCGGCTCGTCCGAGTTGAAGTCGATGCCGCCGGCCGCCGTGCAGTAGAGGTGGGCGTAGCGCGTCGCGTACATCATGTGCAGGGCCGCCCACGCCATGAAGACCCCGCCGAGCGCGGCCGCCGCGGCGACATGGCCGTCGGCCGACCTGCCGAACGCCAGCAGCAGCACGATGCCGAGCAGCCCGCACAGGGCGGCCACGACCACGACGAGTTCGTCCAGGACCGGACGGAAGTCCTCGCGGCGGATGTTGCGGTGGGTCTCCTCGGCGTCCAGGGGCCACAGCACGATCCAGCCCGCCACCACGAAACACGTCTCCGCCGCCGAGATGCCGGCGAGCAGCCCGAGGGGCAGGTCGGTCGGGAGTCCGACGGCCACGCCGATGACCGCGCCGACGGCCGCCGATCCGAACAGCCGGGAGACCGCCGAGAGCGGCAACCGTGCACCCATGGACCGCAACAGTAGCGTCCGGGGCTCCGCCACGCAGGCAGCCACGGCCGGGCGCCGGGAGGCGCACCCGGGGCGGACGGACGCCGTCCGGCAGTCGTCGGGCAGCGGGGCGGGCCGCCATCCGAATGCCGGACGCGACCGTACGCGGCGGCGGCCCGACCCGTAGGGTGGCCGGTGCAGCTGGTTCGCCCCGTCAGCCGGACGGGATGCGTCGCAAGAGGGAACCCGGTGGGAATCCGGGACTGCCCCGCAGCGGTGAGCGGGAACGACCGCCGTCATACGCACTGGGCCCGAGGTACCGGGCCTGGGAAGCGACGGCCAGTAGGAGTCTCGTACGTGCTTCGTACGGACGAGATGTGCCCGCGAGTCCGAAGACCTGCCCGCTGCCCGCGCGCGACCGCTCGTGCGCGGACATCCCGGTGACCCCGAGGGCGGGTCGGGGACACCTCCGGACACTGTCCGGGGAGTGATGCCAGGCGCAGGGCCGCACGCTGCCACGCGTGCTCGTTCCGTCCGGTCCGGCACCCCTTCGCGCTCTCGCCCCGTCGCCGGGACCTCAGGGAATCGTCTCGCGAAGGAGATCTCCGTGACCACCGAGCCCACCACCGGGGCGGCACGGGCCACCGTGTACGGCTACCCGCGTCAGGGACAGCACCGGGAACTGAAGAAGGCCGTCGAGGGCTACTGGGCCGGCCGCGTCGGCGCCGACGCGCTGCGTGCCACCGCCGCCGGACTGCGCCGGGCCACCTGGCGGCAGCTCGCCGAGGCGGGCATCCACGAAGTGCCCACCGGCGACTTCTCGTACTACGACCACGTCCTGGACACCACGGTCATGGTCGGCGCGGTCCCGGACCGCCACCGGGCCGCCGTCGCGGCGGACGCGTTGGACGGCTACTTCGCCATGGCCCGCGGCACCCAGGATCTGGCGCCGCTGGAGATGACCAAATGGTTCGACACCAACTACCACTACCTCGTACCGGAGTTGGGTCCGGACACCGTGTTCGCGGCGGACTCGGCCAAACAGGTCGCGGAGCTGACGGAGGCCCTGACCCTGGGCCTCGCGGCCCGCCCGGTGCTGGTCGGACCCGTCACCTACCTGCTGCTCGCCAAGCCCGCGCCGGGTGTCGCCGCGGACTTCGATCCGCTGACCCTCCTCGACCGGCTGCTGCCGGTGTACGCGGAGGTCCTGGCCGACCTGCGGGCGGCCGGCGCCACGTGGGTGCAGCTCGACGAGCCCGCCCTCGTCCAGGACCGCACCCCGGCCGAACTCGGTGCCGTCGCACGCGCCTACCGGCACCTCGGCGGTCGCGCCGACCGGCCCAGGCTGCTGGTCGCCTCCTACTTCGACCGGCTCGGCGAGGCCCTGCCCGTGCTGGCCGACGCGCCGGTCGACGGGCTCGCGCTGGACTTCACCGGGGGCGGGGCCGCCCAGCTCGACGCGCTGGCCGCCGTCGGCGGGCTGCCCGGCAGGCGCCTGGTCGCCGGCGTCGTCGACGGCCGCAACATCTGGGTCAACGACCTGGCGAAATCCCTCGCCACGCTCGGCACGCTGCTCGGTCTGGCCGACCGGGTCGACGTGGCGGCCTCCTGTTCCCTGCTGCACGTCCCGCTCGACGCCGCCGCCGAACGGGACATCGAGCCGCAGTTCCTGCGCTGGCTGGCCTTCGCCCGCCAGAAGACCGCGGAGGTCGTCACCCTGGCCCGCGGCCTCGCGCACGGTACGGCGGCTGTCACCGCCGAACTGGCCGCCAATCGTGCCGCCCTGGCCTCCCGGGCGGCCTCGCCCCTCACCCACAGCCCGGCCGTGCGCGCCCGCACGGCGGCGGTCACCGGAGCCGACGCCCGCCGCGACCAGCCGTATGCGGTGCGGGTGGCCGCCCAGCGCGCCCGCCTCGGCCTTCCGTTGCTGCCGACCACCACCATCGGCTCCTTCCCGCAGACCGCCGAACTGCGCGCTGCCCGCGCCGACCTGCGGACCGGCCGGATCGACGGCGCAGGCTACGAGGAGCGGATCAGGGCCGAGATCCGGGAGGTGATCGCCTTTCAGGAGAAGACCGGCCTGGACGTCCTCGTGCACGGCGAGGCCGAACGCCACGACATGGTCCAGTACTTCGCCGAACGGCTCACCGGATATCTCGCCACCCGGCACGGGTGGGTCCAGTCCTACGGAACCCGTTACGTCCGCCCGCCGATCCTGGCCGGCGACATCTCCCGCCCGCAACCCATGACCGTGCGCTGGACCGGCTACGCGCAGTCCCTCACCGACCGCCCCGTCAAGGGTATGCTCACCGGCCCGGTCACCATGCTCGCCTGGTCCTTCGTCCGTGACGACCAGCCGCTCGCCGACACCGTCCGGCAGGTCGCCCTCGCCCTGCGCGAGGAGGTCGGCGACCTGGAGGCGGCCGGCACCCCGGTGATCCAGGTCGACGAGCCCGCCCTGCGCGAGACCCTGCCGCTGCGGGCCGCCGACCGGGCCGCCTATCTGGACTGGGCGACCGAGGCGTTCCGGCTCACCACCGGCGGGGTGAGCCCGGCCACCCAGATCCACACCCACATGTGCTACGCCGAGTTCGGTGACATCGTGCAGGCCATCGACGACCTCGACGCCGACGTGATCAGCCTGGAGGCGGCCCGCTCGCGCATGCAGGTCGCGCGTGAACTGGCCGCCCACGGCTATCCGCGCGAGGCCGGTCCCGGCGTGTACGACATCCACTCCCCGCGCGTACCGAGCGTGGAGGAGACCGCCGAACTCCTGCGCACCGGGCTGCGGGCGATCCCCGCCGAGCGGCTGTGGGTCAATCCCGACTGCGGTCTGAAGACCCGCGGCTGGCCGGAGACCCGCGCCTCGCTGGAGAACCTGGTCGCCGCCGCCCGCACCGTCCGGGGCGGGCCGGCCACGTCCTGAGCTGCGGCGCCCGGTCCGGGCCGGGGTGGGGGCGGCGTGCCTCACCCCGGTCCGCCGGCCGCTTCGCCGGGCGGCTTCCCGGTCGAGACCCACTCGTGGACGACGCTCGGGGACAGGCCGCCGTCGGCGGCTATGACCCGCTCCGGTACGCCGCTCAGCCAGGCGAGGAGCACGGCCCTGCGCAGTTCGGCCGCGCGGGTGGCGAGACCGGCCCGGTAGGCGCCCGCGGAGCCGACGGCGAGCTTCGGGGCGTCCTCCGCCAGGCGCCGGGCAGCCTTGCGCACCGTGCGTCGTGCGCTCAGTGTGTCGAGGTCGTTCATGCCGCTCTCGCCTCCCGTCGTTCCCGTTCCGTGTCGAGGTACCTCCGTTCCGTGTCGAGAGGATCGTGGTGCGTGTCGAGGCGGCCGTGGTCCAGGTGCCAGTGCAGATCCCGTACGCCGGGCTCCAGGGAGAGCCGGGCGATGAGCCGCTCCAGGCTGCGGGCGGGGTCGCCGGTGACGCAGACGCCGGCGCGCAGGGCGGTGGCCTCCTCGCCGTCGCGCAGCACCCGCAGGCCGGTGGGGGCCAGCCCGTCACCGGCGAGGGCCTGGGAGAGCTGCGCGCGGACATGGGTCTCGTCGGCGCGGTCGCAGACCACGTGGACACTGGCGCGCACGCCCTCGCTGTCGGGGTCGCGCTGCGGCACCCGGTCGATCAGCCGGCCGGCCGGACGCAGCAGCAGGTGGACGCCGAGGACCACGGCCGTACCGAGCGCGCACAGCGCAAGTCGGCCGGACGCGGCCAGCACCCCGACGGCGGCCGAACACCACAGTGTGGCGGCCGTGTTGAGGCCGCGGACGCCGCCGCCCTGGCGCAGGATGACTCCGGCGCCGAGGAAGCCGATGCCGGACACGACGTAGGACGCGACCCGGGTGGGGCTGCCGGTGTCGCCGACGGCCACGCCGTAGAGGACGAACAGCGTGGCTCCGGCGGCCACGAGTGCGTTGGTGCGCAGTCCTGCCATACGGGCACGCCACTGGCGCTCGACGCCGATCAGGGCGCCGCAGCTGACGCCCACCGCGAGCCGCAGCAGGAATTCGAAGGTGGTCAGGTTCGCCATGGGAGCCTCCCCTCCCCCGTCGTGACGGGGCAGGTCGAGGGCATGGCAGCCGCCGGGGCGGGGCGGGGGGCTACCGGATGCCCGAGGAGCGGGGGGACATGGGAATGCGGGGCCCGGTATGGCCGGGACTACTGCCACCGCTGCTGCGATCCATGTCGCTCACCTCCTCCTCGGTAGGCGGCGCCCGGTCCTCCCGGGCGTCCGGCACACCTCCAGAGTTGCACAGCGACGTGCATTCTGCCCGTCCTTGTCGCAGATCGTGCGGGGTGGCGTCCGCCCCGGGCGGCGGGGCGGATCAGCGGCAGTCCGCCCGGGTCGTTGTTCGCGCGGACCCCTGATGCGTCCCCGGCGGGGGTGCCGTCAGCCCGCGTCCCGGTGGTCCCGCAGGAGCCACTGGATCGCGGCCAGTGTCTCCGGGTCCGGGCCGCGGCCACCCGACGTCAGCGCCTCCAGACGCCGGGCGGTACGGAAGTCGTAGGCGTGTTCCTCCTCCTGGCCGGGCACCGCGGCGTACGACTCCGTGTCGGCGAAACCGACGACGACGTCGACGGCCCTGGCGAGGATCCAGGTGAGGACGAAGGAGAACGCGGCCACCGCAATGATGGCCACGACCTGCTTCCAGAGCAGTGAGCCGCCGCCGAACCGAGCCTCGGCGGACAGTCGTGGTCGTGGTGGCGGTCGGCGGAGCCGTGGGCGCCGCCCTCCGCTACGGGGTCTCGTCCCTGTGGCGCAATGGTTCCGACGCCTACCTCGTATGGCGCACCGGCGCGGCCGCCTTCCCCTGGAACACCCTGCTGATCAACGTCGTGGGCTGCTGTGCTGCTGGGTTTCGTCGTCCAGGCCGGTGCCGAAAACGGAATCGGGCCGCACGGGCATGCGCTGCTGTCGACGGGGTTCTGCGGGGCCCTCTCCACCTGGTCCACGTTCTCGCACGAGATCCTGGCCATGACCAGCGCCCGCAGGGCGACCGCCGCCGCCGGGTACCTCCTGGTCACGGTTGCCCTCGGCATCGGTCTGTCCTTCGCGGGCGCGGCCGCCGCCACGGCCCTGTGGTGAGGCGGACGAGCACCGTCGGCCTCACCGTTGCAGCAGGCGGCCACGCCGAGATCGGTCCCGCTCAGGCCAAGAAGCCCAGCCGCACCTGCCGGTTCGGGTTGTCCCGGTTGGTGTCGACCAGGCACACGGACTGCCAAGTGCCCAGTTCCAGACGTCCGCCCAGTACCGGCAGAGTCGCGTGAGGAGGGACGATCGCCGGGAGGACGTGGTCGCGGCCGTGGCCGGGGCTGCCGTGGCGGTGCTGCCAGCGGTCGTCGGCGGGGAGCAGGGTGTGCAGGACGGCCAGCAGGTCGTCGTCGCTGCCGGCGCCGGTCTCGATGACGGCGATCCCCGCGGTGGCGTGCGGCACGAAGATGTTCAGGAGGCCGTCGCGGCCGGCCGCCGCCTCGCGCAGGAAGGTCTCGCAGTCGCCGGTGAGGTCGATGATCCGCTCCCGGGAGCCGGTGGCGACGTTCAGCACCCGGGTGGTGAAGGCATCTGGCATGCCACCATCCTGACCCATGCACCGGTTTCGGCTCGTCCGCCGACCGCCGGCCGACCGCACTGCGTCCGCCGCGCCGGGCCCGCGTCGGGCCCGACGGCGCCGACTCGGGAGGGGCCTGTCGCCCGCCGGCGGCCGGGAAGATCCGCGTCCGCGCCGCTGTTGGCAGGGCCGTGGACAGCGAGCGCGAGGTCGAGACAGTCGTCATAGGCGCGGGGCAGGCGGGCCTGTCCAGCGCGTATCACCTGCGGCGCACCGGCTTCGCGCCGGACCGCGACTTCGTGGTGCTGGACCACTCCCCCGCACCCGGCGGTGCCTGGCAGTTCCGCTGGCCGTCGCTGACGTACGGCAAGGTGCACGGGATGCACTCGCTGCCGGGGATGGAGCTGACCGGCGCCGATCCGGCCCGGCCTTCGGCGGAGGTCGTCGGCGCGTACTTCGACAGCTATGAGCGCACTTTCGACCTGCGGGTACGGCGTCCGGTGGACGTCCGTGCGGTACGCGAGGGGGTGGCCGGCCGGCTGCTCGTCGAAACCTCGGACGGCACCTGGTCGACCCGGACGCTGATCAGTGCCACCGGCACCTGGGACCGGCCCTTCTGGCCGGTCTATACGGGACACGAGACCTTCCGCGGACGGCAGTTGCACACCGCGCAGTACGCGGGGCCCGAGGAGTTCGCCGGGCAGCGGGTGGTCGTGGTGGGCGGGGGTGCGTCCGCCACCCAGCACCTCCTGGAGATCGCGCCGTACGCGGCGGCCACCACGTGGGTCACCCGGCGGCCACCGGTCTTCCGGGAGGGCCCGTTCGACGAGGGTGTGGGCCGCTCCGTGGTGGCGTTGGTGGAGCAACGGGTCCGGCAGGGACTGCCGCCCCGCAGCGTGGTCTCGGTCACAGGTCTGCCGCTGAACGACGCCATCCGGCAGGGACTGCGGGACGGCGTCCTGGACCGGCAGCCGATGTTCGACCGGGTCGCCCCGGACGGCGTCGAGTGGCTGGGCTCACCCGGACACGGTGGCGGGCGGCACGTCGACGCCGACGTCATCCTGTGGGCGACGGGATTCCGGGCCGCCCTCGACCATCTGGCGCCGCTGCGGCTGCGCGAACCGGGCGGCGGGATCCGGGTCGAGGGGACCCGGGTGGCCGCCGATCCGCGGATCCACCTGGTCGGCTACGGCCCGTCCGCGAGCACCATCGGTGCCAACCGGGCGGGACGCGCGGCCGTGCGGGACATCCGGGGGCTGCTGGCCGCGGAGGCCGCCGCATGACGTCCCGGCTGCTCAGCTCGGCGACTGCGAGGCCGGAGACTGCGCTGCGGTCCGGCTCGGGCTCTGCTGCGGCTGACTGCTCTTGTGCTGCTGGGCGTTGAACTCCGCGACGTTGCGCTGGTGCTCCGTGTAGTCGGAGGTGAAGCGGGTGTCGCCGGGCTTGACCGTGACGAAGTACAGCCAGTCGCCGGGAGTCGGGTTGAGCGTCGCACGCATCGCGGTGTCGCCCGGGTTGTCGATCGGCGTGGGCGGCAGCCCCATGCGCTGGTACGAGTTGTAGGGGCTGTCGATGCGGGTGTCGTCCGTGCTGGTGTGGATCGTGTGGCGGCGCAGCGCGTAGTTGATGGTGGAGTCCATCTGGAGCGGCATGCCGCGCGCCAGCCGGTTGAGCACGACCCGGGCGACCTTCCCCATGTCGTTCCTGGTGGATGCCTCGGCCTGAACGATGCTCGCGATGGTGACCGCCTGGTGGACGTTCATCGCGTTGCGCTGTGCACCGGCCGCGAGGGGGGCGCCGTTGAACTTGTCGTTCGCGGCGTCGACCATCGACTGCAGCAGCGACTCGGGCGTGGCGCCCTTCACGACGGAATACGTCGCCGGGAAGAGATAGCCCTCCGGGTTGCCCGCGGCGTCGTGCGGCAGTTTGAGGCCGGCCTTGCCGATGGTCTTGGCGGTGGCGCCGGTGGGCAGGGCGAGCACCTTGTCGACGGCTTCGTAGACCTGACTCGCCCGCCAGCCCTCCGGGATCACCAGGCTCACGGGCTTGGGCGGCTCGTTGCCCAGGGTCAGCAGCGGCACCGCCACGGCGGTGCCGGCCACGACGGCGCCGGTCACGACAAGGACGAGCTTGCCCCGGCGCGTCAGTCGAATCGTGCTCCGTGACGGAGTGTTCATCTGCATGCGGGCACGTTAACCCGCATACACGCGCAAACCTGGCATATCTTCAGCTTGTCGGTTCCAGTTGCGCATCTCGGCGGACCAGGGCCGCGTAGCGCCCGCCGAGCGCGAGCAGTTCCTCGTGCGTGCCGCGTTCGGCCACGCGCCCGGATTCCAGGACCACGATCTGGTCGGCACCCCGGACGGTGGAGAGGCGGTGCGCGATGGTGAGTGTCGTCCGGTTGGCGGACAGGGCGTCGATGGCCGCCTGGACCGCGTGCTCGGTGCGGGTGTCCAGCGCGCTGGTCGCCTCGTCGAGGATGAGGACCGGCGGGTCGCGCAGGATGGTGCGGGCGATGGCCAGCCGCTGTTTCTCCCCGCCGGAGAAGCGGTGGCCCCGCTCGCCGACGACCGTGCCGTATCCGTCGGGCAGCGCCGCGATGTGGTCGTGGATCTGGGCCGCCTTCGCCGCCGTGTACAACTCCTCGTCGGTGGCGTCCGGCTTGGCGAAGCGGAGGTTGTCGGCGACCGAGGCGTGGAAGAGGTACGTCTCCTGCGAGACGACTCCGACCGCGCGGGCGAGCGTGTCGAAGTCGAGGTCGCGCACGTCGACACCGTCCAGGGTGACCCGGCCCCCGGTGACGTCGTAGAGCCGCGGCACCAGATAGCCGAGGGTCGACTTGCCGGCGCCGGTGGGACCGACGATCGCCAGGCTGCCGCCCGCGGGAACGGTGACGTCGATGCCGTCCAGTACGGGGCCGTCCTCGGCCTCGTAGCCGAACTCGACGTCCTCGAACCGCACCTCGCCCTTGACCTGGTCGAGATGGACGGGCCGGTCCCGCTCGGTGATCTCGATCGGCAGGTCGAGGTATTCGAAGATGCGCTGGAAGAGGGCGAGCGAGGTCTGGATCTGGACGCCGGTCGCCAGCAGGCTCACGGCCGGGCGGAAGAGGCCCTGCTGGAGCGAGACGAAGGCGACGATGGTGCCGATGGAGGCCTGGGGCCCGCCCAGTCGGAGCGTCATCCCCGCGGCCCAGTAGATGACTGCGGGCATCGCGGCCATGACGATGGTGATCACGGCCATGCGCCAGCGGCCGGCCATACTGGAGCGCACCTCCAGGTCGACCAGTTGCTCGGACTCGTCGGCGAAGGACCGGGTGAGGGAGTCGGCGCGGCCCATCGTGCGGCCCAGCAGAATGCCGCTGACCGACAGCGACTCGGTGACGGTGGCGGCCATGGCGGCCATCTGCTTCTGGCGCTGGGTGGTGATCCGCTTGCGTTCGTTGCCGACGCGGCGGCCGATCCACACGAACACCGGCAGCAGGACCAGCGAGACGATGGTCAGCCGCCAGTCGAGGGCGGCCATCGCGACGATCGTGGCGACCACACCGGTCAGGTTGGACACCAGGGAGGTCGCGGTGGAGGTGACGGTGGCCTGCATGCCGCCGATGTCGTTGGCGATGCGGGACTGCACCTCGCCGGTGCGGGTGCGGGTGAAGAAGGCGAGTGACATGCGCTGCAGACGGCCGTAGACGGCGGTGCGCAGATCGTGCATGACGCGCTGGCCGACGGTCGTCGAGATCAGCGTCTGCAGCACGCCGAAGACGCTGTTGAGGACGGCACTGAAGATCATGCCGAGCGCGAGCAGGCTCAGCAGACCGGTGCGGCCCTGCGGAATCGCGACGTCAAGGGTCTCCTTCAGCAGGAACGGCGTGGCGACGGACACCAGCGACGAGGCGCCGACCAGCAGGCCGACGATCGCGAGCCGCCCGCGGTAGGGGCGGAAGAGAGACAGGATGCGGCGCACCTGCCGAGGCCGGCCCTTCGGGTCGGCAGGCGGTGTCCAGGAGGGGGTGCGGTCGGGTTGCATGGGCTCCTACGGAGGTGAGGGTGCCGGCCGGAGGACCGGCCGGCGACGATTGAAGGATCTTAGCTCACTGTTACCTATACTCACAATGAGCGGACTCCTGATATTGTTCCCGCATGACCACCCCCGACCCCGAGGGCCGGCTCGCCGAGCAGCTGCTGCGCCTCACCCGCCGGGTCCAACGCATCCAGAAGCGCCATCTGGAGCACCGCGACCTGGGCGTCACCCCCGCCCAGTCCCGACTGCTGCGCACCCTGGCGCACTACGCCTCACCACCGCGCATGGCGGACCTCGCCGAGCGCCTGGAGGTGGTGCCGCGCGCGGTGACGACCCTGGTCGACGGGTTGGAGACACACGGCAAGGTGCGCCGGGTGCCGGATCCGACGAACCGCCGGGTGACCCGGATCGAACTGACCGAAGACGGGCACACGACGCTCGGGGAACTGCGCGCCGCACGCCGGTCGGCGGCGGAGGAGATCCTGGCCCCGCTCGCCGCGGAGCAGCGCGAAGTGCTCGGCGGGCTGCTCGACACCCTGCTCGACGACGCGGTCGCCCAGCGCTGCTGATCCCCCGGGACGGGTGACGGGCCGACGCCGGGGCGGTACGGGACGGCGGAGGCGTGAGGCGATCTGGCGCGATCAGGATCTCGATCGCGATCGAGACGGCGGTGGCGATCGAGGGGTGGGTTCGGGACGTTTCTGTCTGTCTGAGGTGGTGTGCCGGTACGGGACGGCGGCCGCGTCACCCCCGGCGCACCGCCCCCGCAGCACTACCCCCGCAACGGCGGCCGTCGCTCCGGTACGGCCGTCGCCCGACAGCAGCCACCACTCGACAGCAGCCGTCCCTCAGCAACGGCCGTGGCTCAGCAGCGGCTGTCGTCCTCGGTGAGCACCCCCTGGACTGTCGTCAGCGAGCGGTCGTAGCAGCCGTGCGAGCCGGACAGCCGGTAGCGCTCGCTCGTCGTACCGACCGCATGCCGCTGGTCACGGGGCACGTTCAGGGTGTAGGTCGCGTCGCCGGAGTAGGTGTCGTCGAACCGCGACCACGAGATGCGCCGACCGCCCACGGTCCCCGCCACCGACGCCCTCTCGCCGAGGGCGAGAACCGTGCGCAGCCGGTCGTCCGCGCCGATCGTCGTCGCACCGTCCATCGTGTAGGTCCGGTCCGTACGCGTGGTCCGGGTCACCCCGTCGGCGCCGACCGTGACCGACCCCCCGTCCGTCCAGGTGGCGTCGAGCCGGTCCGTCGTCTCGCCGTCGGTCCAGCGGTGCGTCGAGGTGTTCGCCAGGGTACGGCTGACGGTGGTCGCCACCCGGCCGTGCGAGGTGTCGAGGTACCCCGCGACGGTCAGCCGGTGACCGGCCCGGGTGTCGACCCGGTGCTCCGCGGAACCAGGAGTGTACGTCGAGGAGTTGACGAGGTCGGTCACCCGGTGCGTGGTGAGTTCGCCGGTGACCCGGGCGCGGTGCCGGTCCTGCCAGACGAGGACGTTCACCGGCGCGCTCCAGCCGGACTGCCCTTCGGGAACGCCCTCCACGGATATCTCGACCCGGTGCGGACGCCCGTCGTCGAGCAACCCGGCGAACGGGGTCAGGTCGTACTCGATCGGCCGCACGTCGAAGGCGCGGGGGCCCGGAATCACGTACCAGAGGAAGGGGTTGGACCAGCCTCCGGTCCATACGTTCGGGAACGGCGCGGCGATCCCGGCCAGTTGGCCGTCGACCTTGATCTGCACCTCACGGTAGGGGCCCCGGTCGGCCTTGCAGGAGTACGGAGCCGGGTCGGCCACGGTCAGGTACCAGAACTCCTCGCAACCGCCGCCGGATCCGGTGGCGTACACCTCGGCGACGATGCGCTCGCTGTTGCGCGGAGTCGTGAGGGTGGTGCCCTGGCCGGTGTCGGTGAGGGTGAGGACCCGGTCCGGTGTGGCGGCGGCCCTGCCCCCGTAGAAGGTCAGTGTGACCTTGACGTCGATGACACCGGTGTAGGTGTCGTCCACGGCGTTCCCGATGAGCATCTCGACGTCCTGCGGGTCGCTGAAGGTGTCGCTGTAGCGGGTGACGTCCTTCTCCACGGACCACTCGATACCGTCCGGCGAGGGCTCCGGCGTGGAGGTACGCAGGATCTCGACCCCGCCGACGTGCAGATAGCCGAGCCGGTCGTACTGACGGCCCCGCACCTTGCCGTCAAGGCGCAGCACGACCTTGCTCCAGCGGTCACCGCACCCGCGCGGCGGCGTGTACGTGCCCCGGTACGGCGTGAAGTCCCGGAACTGGGCCGCCGCGAGCGCGACCCGGCAGGACCTGGCGTCCGGTACGGCGACCGGCGGCGCGGCGGTCACCGGGTCGTGCCAGTCGGTGCCGAACTCGGCCGGGACACCGGCCGGGTCCTGGGCCGGGACCCGGGCCTGGGCCGGGATGGGTGTCTGTGCCTGAGCCGGAAGGATCAGGGCGGAGGCCGCCGGGGAGCCGAGGAGGATGCCCGCGAGGAGGGCCGCTCCCGCGAGCATGCACATGACTATCCGTCTTCTCATGGCCGGTGTTCTACGGGGTGGTCGGCCGTCCCGGCAATGCCGCATCCAGCCGGACGAGACTGCGGGAACCGTGCCGCCGACAGGCGGGGCCGTTTCCGGCGCCGCGGCAGAAAAACCGTTTGATTTTCGCCGCACTCCGACGCCAGCCTTGCACGGTTTGCTGCCGCCGCTCCTGTCCCCACCCCCGTCCGATTCCGCCCCGACACGAACCACTGGGACGTCATGCAGATCCAAGATCTTCCGTATCCCGACCCGGGTGTGCCGGACGCACGCTCGGGCCCCCGATTCCTGTGGTGGCTGGGGCGCAATCAACTGGGTGGCCAGCTGAAGGCGCTGGCCTGGGGCCTGCTCCATTTCACCTCCGTCTCCTCGCTGCCGTTCTGCGTGGGCCTCGCCGTCCAGGCCGTCGTCGACCGCTCGGGCACCCGGCTCGCCCTGACCGGCCTGCTGATGGCGATCTGCGGGATCGGCGTCGCGGTGGGCGACACCTTCCTGCACCGGGCCGCCGTCACCAACTGGATCACCGCCGCCGCCCGCGTCCAGCAACTGCTCGCCCGCAAGGCCGCCCTGCTGGGTTCGGGGCTGACCCGGCGGGTCGCGGCCGGTGAGGTGGTGGCCGTCTCGACCGGCGACGTCGAGAAGATCGGCTGGTTCGTCGAAGCCGTCTCCCGCTTCACCGCCGCCGCCCTGACGGTCGTCCTGGTCTGCGTGGGCCTGCTCGTCTACCAGCCCGTTCTCGGCGCCCTCGTGGCGGTCGGCCTGCCCTTGCTGGCCATCGCGGTCCTGCCGCTGCTGCCCCGGGCCACCCGGCGAGCCGACCTCCAGCGCGAGAAGGCGGGCCGGGCCACCGAACTGGCCTCGGACACCGTCGCCGGTCTGCGCGTGCTGCGCGGCATCGGCGGCGAGGAACTGTTCCTCGACCGCTACCGGCGTGCCTCACAGGAAGTACGGCACGCAGCCGTACGCAGCGCCCGGATGTGGTCCCTGATCGCGGCGCTCCAGGTGCTGCTGCCGGGCCTGCTGCTGATCGCGGTCGTCTGGCACGGCATCGGTCTCGCCCGCCAGGGCCGCATCGACGTAGGCGAACTGGTCACCGTCTACAGCGCGGTGATGGTCCTCGCCTACCCGTTGCAGCACTTCCAGGAGATCGCCATGGCGTACTCCTTCTCCCGCCCCTCGGCCCAACGCGCCTCCCGAGTACTGTCCCTGGAACGGCATACGGACGCCGGCGGATCACGCGCGGCCGAGGTGCCCAGCGGTGACCTGTACGACCCGGCCACCGGCCTGCTCGCGCCGGCCGGCCGGCTCACCGCCGTGGTGTGCGGCGACCCGGACGCGGCGGGGCGGCTCGCCGAACGGCTGGGCGGACATCCGGCCGAACCGGGCACCTCTGTGCTGCTCGGCGGCGTACCGCTCGACGAGCTCCCTCTCGACAGCGCCCGCACCGCCGTCCTGGTCCAGGACAAGGATCCGGTCCTGCTGTCCGGCACGCTCCGCGACCTCCTCGACGTGCCCGCGTCCGCCGATGTCCGCGCCGAGGACGCGCTGGCCGCCGCGCAGTGCGGGGACGTGCTGGAAACCCTCGTCGAGGGATCCGCGGACACGAGGGATCCCTTGGACGCCCGGATCACGGAAAGGGGACGGTCACTGTCCGGCGGCCAGCGCCAGCGGCTCGCGCTGGCCCGGTCGCTGATCACCGACCCCGAGGTGCTCGTCCTGGACGAGCCGACCTCCGCCGTCGACTCGCACACCGAGGCACGGATCGCGGAGGGCCTGCGGAAGCTTCGGACGGGGCGGACGACGGTGGTGTTCACCTCGTCGCCGCTCCTCCTGGATCGCGCGGACCAGGTCGCGCTGGTGCACGGCGGCGAGCTCGCGGCGGTCGGCGTGCACCGCGACCTGCTGCGCACGGAGCCTCGGTACCGGGCCGTCGTGACCCGCGAGACCGAGGACGAGGCGGCAGCTCGCGGCCCCCTGGACGGCAAGGACGCCCTGCGGGAGCCATCGGACGACGAAGCCGCCCTGCCGGGCGCCCTGGAAGAGATCGAGGAGAGCGCATGATCGGCGTTGCGCCACCGGCGTACGACCCGGCGGCCCCGACGACCGCGACCACCCTGCCCGTCGGCGCCGCGCGGACCGTGCGCGCCTACGTGGCCGAACTGTTCCGGCGGCACCGCCGCGCCTTCCTGATTCTCATCGCCGTCAACACGATTGCGGTGGTCTCCTCCTTGGCGGGCCCCTACCTCCTCGGCGGACTCGTGGAGAGGGTGTCCGACGGGGCACGGGAACTGCATCTGGGTTTCACCGCCGGGCTGTTCGTGCTCGCGCTGGCCGTGCAGGCCGTGTTCGTCCGCGAGGTGCGGCTGCGCGGCGCCATGCTCGGCGAGCGGATGCTGGCCGACCTGCGCGAGGACTTCCTCGTCCGTTCGGTCGGACTGCCGCCCGGCGTCCTGGAACGCGCCGGCACCGGCGACCTGCTCTCCCGCATCACCACGGACATCGACCGGCTGGCCAACGCCATGCGCGAGGCCGTGCCGCAACTGTCGATCGGCGTCGTCTGGGTGGTGCTGCTGCTCGCCGGGCTCGTCGGCACGGCGCCACCGCTTGCGGCGGCCGTACTGCTCGCCGTCCCGCTGCTGGTGTTCGGCTGCCGCTGGTACTTCAAACGCGCCCCGTCCGGCTACCGCTCGGAGGCCGCCGGGTACGCCGCCGTGGCCGCCGCGCTCGCCGAGACCGTCGACGCCGGCCGCACCGTCGAGGCCCACCGCCTGGGCGCCCGGCGCATCGCCCTGTCGGAACGCCGGATCAAGGAATGGACCGCTTGGGAGCGCTACACCCTCTGGCTGCGCTCGGTGCTCTTTCCGGTCGTCAGCCTCACCCACGTGGTGGTGCTGGGCTCGGTCCTGATGGCCGGCGGAGTCTTCGTCCTGCAGGGCTGGATCGGAGTGGGCCAGCTGACCACCGGTGCCCTCATCGCGCAGATGCTCGTCGATCCGGTCAACCTGATCCTGCGCTGGTACGACGAGGTGCAGGTCGCCCAGGTGTCGCTGGCACGCCTGGTCGGGGTACGGGAGATCGAACCGGACGCCGGGGATGCCGAACTGACTCCCGAAGGCCGGGACGTACACGCGGACCGGGTGCACTTCGGCTACCGCGAGGGCGTCGACGTCCTGCGGGAGGTGTCGCTCTCGGTCGCGCCGGGCACCCGGCTCGCCCTGGTCGGTCCCTCGGGCGCGGGCAAGTCCACGCTGGGCAGGCTGCTCGCGGGCATCTACGGGCCGCGCGACGGCCGGATCACTCTGGGCGGCGCCGAGCTGTCCCGGATGACCGCCGAACGCGTCCGCTCCCACGTCGCCCTCGTCAACCAGGAGCACCACGTGTTCGTGGGCACGCTTCGCGACAACCTGCTGCTCGCCCGCACCGACGCCGTGGACGCGGAGCTGTGGGCGGCCCTGGGTGCGGTCGACGCGGACGGCTGGGCGCGGGACCTGGAGGACGGACTGGACGCCGAGGTCGGCTCGGGCGGTCTGGCGCTCACCCCGGCGCAGGCCCAGCAGATCGCCCTGGCCCGGCTGGTGCTGGCCGACCCGCACACCCTGGTCCTGGACGAGGCGACCTCGCTCCTCGACCCCCGTGCGGCCCGCCACCTCGAACGCTCCCTGGCCCGAGTCCTGGACGGCCGCACCGTGGTCGCCATCGCCCACCGGCTGCACACCGCCCACGACGCCGACGTCATCGCCGTCGTCGAGAACGGCAGCATCCGCGAGCTGGGCAGCCATGACGAGCTGGTCGCGGCCGGCGGGGCGTACGCGGCGCTGTGGCGGTCCTGGCACGGGTGAGCGGGGCGCCGTGATCGGTACGCGTACTGGAGGCAGCGCCGCGGACCACGGCGTGCACGGACAGGCCACCGCATCGGCCCGTACAGGTGACCGGCGCACCGCCGGGTGCCGTGGCACCCTCGGCACCGAGGTGTGGCGAGCGGGGCCGGCGGTCGGGCGAGGGACCCCGACGCGGGCCCCGACGCCGGTGGTCACGCCGGTCGCAGGAGCGGGTCGCGGGGCAGGTGGGACGGCGTTCGCGGGCGCGGGCCGGGAGCCGTGGCGTTGCGCGGTCCCGAAGCGGAGTGAAAGGCTGGAGAACGGCACCGGTTCGGGGGATGCCCGGGAACCGTCGGGTTCGAGCCGGGTGAGACTTGTGCCCCGCGTGCCGGTGGTCCGCCGCCGCACATGGCGGGAATGGGCCGCCCCCACCACCTGGAGGTATCCGTGAACAGCTCCGACGGATGGGGGGACGACGTCTACCAGCCGGATGGATCCGAGATCCAGGAGGACTCGGGGCTGCTCGACGCCGAGGACACTCTCGTCGACGACGGTGTCGAAGATCCACTCGACCGGGGCTGGTCGCCCCCCGAGCGGCCGTGGGCGGTGGAACACGCCGGAGTGACGGCGGCCGAGGGCCATGAGGGCGAGACGCTGGACCAGCGCCTGGCCGAGGAGCAGCCCGATCTCGCCGTACCCGACGGTGACGGCATCGGCGACTGCCAGGGCACCGACGGCGAACTGCTCGACAACGAGGTCGGCGACCTCCGCTCCGGCCGCCTCGTCGCACCCGACGAGGGGGCCCACGAGGACGATGAAAGCGCACTCGTCGCCACCGACGTGGGCATCGACGGTGCGGGCGCCTCCGCCGAGGAGGCCGCGATGCATGTCGTGGACGAGGACTCCTTCTCCACCTGAGCCCGGCCGCACCCATCCGCCGACCGTCCCGCGCGAGGAGCCGCCATGCAGCAGGACAAGCACCCCGAGTACCGCCCCGTGGTCTTCCGCGACCGCTCCGCCGGCTACGCCTTCCTCACCCGGTCCACCGCCACCAGTGACCAGACCATCGACTGGGACGACGGCGAGACGTACCCGGTGGTGGACGTCGAGATCTCCTCGGAGAGCCACCCCTTCTACACGGGCAAGGCCCGCACGGTCGACTCGGAGGGCCGTGTCGCACGCTTCGAGCGCCGGTACGGCGAGGCCGGGCGGGGCTCCGCCGGGAGCGGTGGGGCCGGCTGACCCCGGAGCGCACGTCCTTGGAGCGCACGCCTCCTGAGCGGGACCCCCCGACCGAACGGGCCGCAGGTACCACCGACGCAGGCACCACCGACGTGCCCGTCCCCCCGCCGGGGAGCCCGGCCCTCGGCTCCGGCCACGGCTCGAAACTCCATCCGGGCCGGGGCCCGTATGGAGACCCGGTCCTCGGCTGCGATTGCCACCCGGACCTGGGCCCGAACCGGCGTCCGGGCACCGGCCCGGGTCGCCCACACCGCTCAGATCACATTGAGCGCCGCCGCGCAGCCCACCCCGCCGAGCAGCATGAACACCGGCATCAGCACCTTCAGCTCGACCCAGCTGCCCGCCCGGAACCGCATGGCCTTGGGCGGACCCAGGGGGTACCAGCGCTTGCGGCCGACCGGGATCGGCCACAGGATCGGGCAGCCGGAGACGGTCAGCGCGTCCCCGATGTCGTGCACCAGCGCCCCCAGCACGATGGGCAGCCCCAGCCACAGGTACTCCTGGCCGGGATCGATGAACAGCCAGTCCGCACCATTGCCCGGTTTGTCCAGAATGCCCGCAAGGATCCACGCGCTGGTCGCGGCCAGCAACCACACCAGGATGTCGCTGCTGGACCCCCGGGCCGCCCGCCACAACAGGCCCTCGATCGCCAGCACCATGTGGACGAAGAGGATCGCCAGCACCGCCCACCGGCCGCCGGTGATCGCCAGGGCCGAGGCGCCCGCCCCGATCAGCACCGCCCACAGCCAGGTGTGCGTCAGCGTCCGGTGCCCGCCGGAGCGGCGTGTGTCGCCCTTCATCCGGGTGCCCTTGTAGACGGCATGGGAGAGCTTGTCCACGATCTCGCACAATCCTCGTGACAACGGCCCGAAGGCGCGCGAGATGGTGGCCGCCTTGTGGTCGAGGTCCGGAGCGAGCGCGGCACCCGCGCTGATCAGGGCGCCCACCAGGAGGACCGGCCAGGGCATCGGATGCCCGCCCGCGGCGGCGGCCGCCCCGACGCCGAGCCAGGCCGCGGCCCCCGACAGTGAGTGCGCTGGTCCCATCATCGCCGTTGCCCGCCCCATTCCTCTTGTGCCGCTGTCCAGTTGACCGGGTGCATTGACGCTCCGCCGGCGACACAGCGTAGCGGTAGCGATCTTCGTACTCGCAGCCGATTCCCGGATCGGCCGGGTCGCCAGGCAAGATGGGTGCGTGACCCTCATCGATCAGCTGCCGCAGACCGCCGACCCCGATGCCCTCTACGAAGCCTTCGAGTCGTGGGCGCGGGATCGCGGTCTCACGCTCTACCCCCATCAGGAGGAGGCGCTGATCGAGGTGGTCTCCGGTGCGAACGTGATCGTTTCGACGCCCACCGGGTCCGGCAAGAGCATGATCGCCGCGGGCGCCCACTTCGCCGCGCTGGCCCGGGACGAGGTCACCTTCTACACCGCCCCGATCAAGGCGCTCGTGTCGGAGAAGTTCTTCGAGCTGTGCAAGCTGTTCGGCACCGAGAACGTCGGCATGCTGACCGGTGACGCCTCCGTCAACGCCGATGCCCCGGTGATCTGCTGCACGGCCGAGGTGCTCGCCTCCATCGCGTTGCGTGACGGCAAGGACGCGGACGTCGGCCAGGTCGTCATGGACGAGTTCCACTTCTATGCGGAGGGCGACCGCGGCTGGGCCTGGCAGATCCCGCTGCTGGAACTGCCCCAGGCCCAGTTCATCCTCATGTCGGCCACGCTCGGCGACGTGTCCTTCTTCGAGCAGGACCTCACCCGGCGCACCGACCGGCCCACCTCCGTCGTCCGCTCGGCGAACCGTCCGGTGCCCCTCTCCTACGAGTACCGGTTCACCCCGCTCACGGAGACCCTCACCGACCTCCTCGAATCCAGGCAGGCACCGGTCTACATCGTCCACTTCACGCAGGCACAGGCCGTGGAGCGGGCGCAGGCGCTGATGAGCATCAACATGTGCTCGCGCGAGGAGAAGGAGCAGATCGCCGAGTTGATCGGCAGTTTCCGCTTCACCACCAAATTCGGCCGCAACCTCTCCCGCTACGTCCGCCATGGCATCGGCGTGCACCACGCCGGCATGCTGCCCAAGTACCGGCGGCTGGTGGAGAAACTCGCCCAGGCCGGCCTGCTGAAGGTCATCTGCGGCACGGACACGCTCGGTGTGGGCGTCAACGTGCCCATCCGGACCGTGCTGTTCACGGCACTGACCAAGTACGACGGCAGCCGCGTCCGCACGCTGCGCGCCCGTGAGTTCCACCAGATCGCGGGCCGGGCAGGCCGGGCCGGATTCGACACCGCCGGTCTGGTCGTGGCGCAGGCTCCTGAGCACGTCATCGAGAACGAGAAGGCCCTCGCCAAGGCGGGCGACGACCCGAAGAAGCGTCGCAAGGTGGTTCGCAAGAAGGCGCCGGATGGTTTCGTCGGCTGGACCGAGAACACCTTCGACAAGCTCATCACCTCCGAGCCGGAGCCGCTGACCTCCCGTTTCCGGGTGACGCACACCATGCTGCTGTCGGTGATCGCGCGTCCCGGCAATGCGTTCGAGGCGATGCGCCGGCTGCTGGAGGACAACCACGAGCCACGCAAGCAACAGCTGCGGCACATCCGCCGGGCGATCGCCATCTACCGCTCGCTGCTGGACGGCGGCATCGTCGAAAAACTCGACAAGCCGGACGCCGAGGGCCGCATCGTCCGGCTCACGGTCGACCTCCAGCAGGACTTCGCCCTCAACCAGCCGCTGTCCACCTTCGCGCTCGCCGCGTTCGAACTCCTGGACCCGGAGTCGCCGTCGTACGCACTGGACATGGTCTCCGTCGTGGAGTCCACCCTGGACGACCCGCGGCAGATCCTGGCCGCGCAGCAGAACAAGGCGCGTGGCGAGGCGGTCGCCGCGATGAAGGCGGACGGCGTCGAGTACGAGGAGCGCATGGAGCGCATCCAGGACGTCACATACCCGAAACCCCTGGAAGATCTCCTCTTCCACGCGTACGACACCTACCGCAAGAGCCACCCCTGGGTCGGCGACCATCCCCTGTCGCCGAAGTCCGTCGTCCGCGACATGTACGAGCGGGCCTTGTCCTTCACCGAGTTGGTGTCGTTGTACGAGCTGGCGCGTACCGAAGGCATCGTGCTGCGCTACCTGGCCGGCGCCTACAAGGCCCTGGAGCACACGGTCCCCGACGACCTGAAGTCGGAGGACCTCCAGGATCTGATCGCCTGGCTCGGCGAGATGGTGCGTCAGGTGGACTCCAGCCTGCTGGACGAGTGGGAGCAGTTGGCCAACCCGGAGGAGATGACGGCCGAGGAGGCCCAGGAGCGGGCCGACGAGGTGAAACCCGTCACCGCCAACGCACGCGCCTTCCGGGTCCTGGTCCGCAACGCGATGTTCCGCCGGGTCGAACTCGCCGCCCTCGACCAGGTCGACGAACTCGGCGAGATGGACGCCGAAGCCGGCTGGGACGCGGATGCCTGGGGCGAGGCGATGGACAAGTACTGGGACGAGTACGAGGACCTGGGCACCGGCCCCGACGCACGCGGGCCCAAGCTGCTCGTGATCCAGGAGGAGCCGGACAACGGACTGTGGCGCGTCCGTCAGATCTTCGACGATCCGAACGACGATCACGACTGGGGCATCAGCGCGGAGGTCGACCTCACCGCGTCGGACGCCGAAGGCCGTGCGGTCCTCCGGGTCATCTCCGTCGGCCAGCTGTGAACACTGGAGAATCACGCGCATGACGAACCCCGCCGAAAGACTCGTCGACCTGCTCGACCTGGAACAGATCGAGGTCAACATCTTCCGTGGCCGCAGCCCGCAGGAATCCCTGCAACGGGTCTTCGGCGGCCAGGTCGCGGGCCAGGCGCTGGTCGCCGCTGGGCGCACCACCGACAGCGAGCGCCCCGTGCACTCGCTGCACGCGTACTTCCTCCGCCCGGGCATGCCGGGTGTGCCGATCGTGTACCAGGTGGAGCGCATCCGCGACGGCCGGTCGTTCACCACCCGGCGGGTGACCGCTGTGCAGCAGGGCCGCACGATCTTCAATCTGACCGCCTCCTTTCACAAACCTGAGGAAGGACCGTTCGAGCACCAGTTGCCGCCGGCCCGGGAGGTACCGGATCCGGAAACGCTGCCGACGATCGCCGACGAGATCCGCGAGCACCTCGGGGCCCTGCCGGATCAGCTGGAGCGGATGGCACGCCGTCAGCCCTTCGACATCCGTTACGTCGACCGGCTTCGGTGGAACGCCGAGGACGTCAAGGACGCGGAGCCGCGCAGCGCGGTGTGGATGCGCGCGGTGGGCCCGCTGGGCGACGATCCGCTGGTGCACACCTGCGCGCTCACCTATGCGAGCGACATGACCCTTCTCGACGCGGTCCGCATCCCGGTCGAACCGCTGTGGGGACGGC
The DNA here is from genome assembly GCF_042871185.1 of Streptomyces sp. NPDC006012. NCBI lineage: Bacteria > Bacillati > Actinomycetota > Actinomycetes > Kitasatosporales > Streptomycetaceae > Streptomyces > Streptomyces sp. NPDC006012. The sequence continues at coordinate 107,755 of NZ_JBIAIE010000006.1, read as the reverse complement.
GGAACTTCGACCTGGCGTCCCTCGACCACGCCATGTGGTTCCACCGCCCGTTCCGCGCGGACGAGTGGTTGCTGTACGACCAGGAGTCGCCGATCTCGACCGGCGGCCGCGGACTGGCCCGCGGCCGCATCTACGACCAGGAGGGGCGCCCGCTCGTATCGGTCGTCCAGGAGGGTCTGTTCCGGTCCCTGTAGCCGAAGGTCTCACGCTCGCGCACACCGGTAACTTCTGCCGCGCAGCCGGTCGAGCAGTCCGCCGGGCCGCTCGGGTGTCCTGGCCGCCGACGGTGCACAGCGGGGAGTGGCTGCCCTGCTGCGGGCAGGCGCGGGAGTTGGTTGCCGAGGGCGCGGTACGACAGGTCCGACGTGACGCGGTGCGGACCTCTGGGCGCCTGCCTCGTCCACCGCGCGTGCCAACTCGCTCCTCAGCCAGCCGATCTCGTCCTGGTGGTCCGCTGTCATCAGCTTCTCCGCGAGGTGTGCGGAGGGTGATCCCGGCCTGCCGTGGACGGGCGGCCCCGGCCGGAAACGGTTGAGATGGGCGCGCTCGTGGGGGTCAGGGACGATGTCCGCGACGTGGGCGGGGTCGAGGAAAGCAGCCACGGCCCCGGCACGCTCCCACGGGTCGTCGGTCTGCCGCAGCAGGAATCCCAGGTGACGTCCGCGCCAGTTGCGGGGGCGGAGATCGAGTCCGGCCCCCAGCCGGCCGCGCAGTTCCTCGGGCATACGGCCCGTCAGCAGGTCGGCGCACTGGCCGTCGGACACGAACCGGCGCAGTTCGTCGGCCAGATAGAGCCAGACCACCGCGCGGTAACGATTGACGTAGAGCTTGACGGGCGCCACCAGGCCGAGGCGCGCGAGTCGGGTGAACCGGCCGGCCGGCACGTCCAGGAGCGCAGCGCCCGCCGCGGTGCCCACGGTCGCGACGCCCTCCCGGAGGGTTTCGGGGAAGTCCGCGGCCGCACACAAGCGATCGATCTCCGTCCGTGCGACCCTGCGGCCTCCACCGCCCTCGTCCAGTACGGTCCGAATGCGCCCGAGATGCACGGCGAGATCGAACTCACCGCGTTTGAGCCCGAGTTCACGTGCGGCGCGGCTCGGGGCGCAGGTGAGTTGGCGAGGTGATGCGACAGTGCTGCCCGGCATGGTGCTACTCCCCCGTGGAGTCGGTGCTCACGCTGTGTGCGTTCGCCGTGACACATGACGTTAGCCGCTCGGACGGATGTCGTGGCGAGCCTGTGGACAACTCCATCGGGCAGGACAAAAGCACAGGTCAGAGAGGTACGATCAGGAATATTCTCGTCGGGGATCTGCAAGAGATCCGCCGAAGATCCGCGAGAGATCTGCCGTCACTGATCTGAAGAAGGTCCGCGCTCGGGTTGCCGGGCGTCCACGCCGAGGTGTTCACCGACCCGGTTGACGAGCAGTGTCATCTCGTAGGCGATCTGGCCGATGTCCACTTCGGCGCCGCTGAGCACGCACAGACAGCTGCCGGAACCCGCGGCGCTCACGAACAGCACGGCGTCGTCATATTCGATCATGGTCTGGCGCACTCTGCCCGCGCCGAAGTGGCGTCCCGAGCCCTTGGCCAGGCTGTGCAGCCCGGAGGCTATCGCGGCGAGGTGCTCCGCGTCCTCGCGGCGCAGGCCGGTGCTCGCCCCCGTCACCAGTCCGTCGTTCGACAGGACCAGTGCATGCCGTACGTGTTCCACGCGTTCGGTCAGGTCGTCGAGCAACCAACCGAGCCGCTGGTTCTGCCCCATGTTCCGTCTCCCCGTGTGATGTCTCCCCCCTGGCCGGAGGATCCCTAAGCCAGCCTTACCCACGGCCGTCGTCCCGGCAAGGAGGATGGGAGGCATGGCACAGAAGATGACCGATGAGGAATGGCGGGCGTTCGTTTCTGACGGGACCCGCACCGGAAAGCTGTCCACCGTACGGGCCGATGGAAGTCCGCACGTCGCCCCGATCTGGTTCCTGCTGGACGGGGACGACGTGGTCTTCAACACAGGAAAGGAAACGGTGAAGGGGCGCAATCTGGCCCGTGACGGGCGGGTCGCACTGTGCGTGGACGACGACCGGCCGCCGTTCCACTTCGTCGTGCTGAACGGGCAGGCCCGGCTGTCGGAGGATCTCGGCGAGATCCGGCACTGGGCGACCAGGATCGGGGCCAGGTACATGGGCGAGGAGCGCGCGGAGGAGTTCGGCGCGCGCAACGGGGTACCGGGTGAACTGCTGGTCCGTGTCGCCGTGGACAAGGTGGTGGCGGTACGGGATCTGGCGGACTGACAGCATTTCAGTGCACAGCCGCCGGGCCGGAGGAGGGCGTGCTTCCGACGCCCGGCCCGGCGGTGTGACCGCAGAGGGTGAGAGCCGGGGATCACTGAAGCCGCGGTGGACAACCCGTCGTGACGCGAACGGCCGGGGACGCACGCGCGGATGGTGCGACGCGCCCGGCGCCGAGCCGACACGTCCCCCAGCCCATGACAGCCTGCGGCGGGCTGCCGCCGAATGCGGTGTGTTACAGGCGTTCCAGGGCCCGGACGCCCGCCGGGACGGGACACCGAAGGCGACCCCTGTCGATAGGAGTCGATCTTTGAGGTGGAGATGTGCTGGAACGATCGCATCACGCTCGGACATGGGCGCGGAGGCGCCTTTCGCGCTGGTGCGGGATCATGCCGAACATGAGCGACGACCACACACACGTGCAGGAGTTCTTCACCGCCCGTGCGGCCGACTGGGACCGGAGGTTTCCGGACGACGGTCCGGCCTACGCCGCCGCCGTCACCGCTCTCGGGCTGCGGCCCGGGGATCGCGTGCTCGACGCGGGATGCGGTACGGGCCGCGCCCTGCCGCCGTTGCGTGCGGCCGTGGGCACGTCCGGAGTGGTCCTGGGCGTCGACCTGACTCCTGCGATGCTCCATGAGGCGGTACGTGCCGGCCGGGACCGGGACGGGCGGCTGCTGCTCGCCGACGTGATCGCACTACCGCTGCGTACGGCGGCCATCGACGCCGTGTTCGCGGCCGGGCTGATCTCTCATCTGCCCCATCCCGGCGAGGATCTTCGGGAGTTGGCTCGTGTGGTGCGGCCGGGTGGCACGCTGGCCCTTTTCCATCCGATCGGCCGCGCGGCGCTCGCGGCCCGCCAGGGGCGGCGGATCACGCCGGACGGCCTGCGCGCCGAAGTCAACCTCCGGCCGCTGCTGGCGGGTACGGGGTGGCGTATGACTTCCTACATCGACGAGGACGATCGGTTTCTCGCCCTGGCGGTCCGGGAGGGCTGAGCACGGTTCGGGGCACCACGACCGGGCACGAACCCGTCCTGTCTCGGCGCCCCGTCCGCCTCCGCCATGCTCCCGCCCTCCCCGGTTGCTCCCCTCCACCACCGAGGTGTCCTCTTCCCTCACCAACACGCCCTCTTCTGTCACCGCGGCCGCGACCTTAGGTTGAGGGGAACGGACGCAGGACGGAAGAAGGCCGGACACAGGAGGAAGGTGGTCCGCATGTTCGACAGAATTCGCGCGTACGTCGCCGGATTCGGCGGTTCCGCAGACGCGGAGAACGCCGGACTTCGTGAACGACGCGCCCACAACTTGTTCGAAGCCGCAGCCGCCCATGTGGCGGCCCGAGCGGAGGACGACCAGGACCAGATCGACGAGACGGCGACCTGGGTGTCTCCGGAGGCGTTGTCGTTCGGGGTGAGCGAACTGGCCTGCCGGGCCGTCATCGCGCTGGCCCGGGAGCGCGACGAGTCGCCGCGCGCGGTGGCCCGTGACCTCCTGGGGCTGCCGACGGCCTGAGCGCAGAGCCACCGCCGTTCCGCGGGTCGTTTCGCCCGGTCCAGGAGGAAAACTGCAGGTCCGGGTGTGAAAGGGAATCGTGACAACCGGCTTCCGGTCGCACTATGGTGCGCGCCGTTGGACGAACCACTGGGGAGGCTGGGATGGCCGGGACGGACGAGGAGGTCGTCGCCGCCGCGGACGATGCGCTGTACGTGCTCACGGCAGTACTGCTGACGCCCGCGCAATTTCCGAGCGTGCTGGGCGACGACTATCCGGAGGCTTGCGCGGCGCTCGGCCTCGCGCCATTGGCCGACGGGTACGGCCTGGTGCTCGGCCAGGACGGTGCGGGCGCCCGCTGGACGGTCGTCATCGACGACGTCTCGCTGGTGGCTGTCGCGATCGCCTCCTGGGACTGCGGCATGGAGCACGACCTGTCACCGGACGAGCGCACGGTCGTCGCGGCTCTGCCGGGCTGGCCGCTCGCGGTCGCGGTGGCCGCGCCAGGGGTGCCGGCCCCGCACGATCCGGATCCTGAGGAGGTGGACGGCCCGGCGTTGACCCCACCGGACACCGGTACCTGGGGACCGGCCCAGCGACGGCTGGGCGCCGACGAGATCGCCTTGCAGTGGGCGGTCTGGCGCGAACAGATCGGCGAGGCCGACCTCCCCGCACCCGCATCGGCTCCGCAGCTGACCGCCGAAGCAGCCACGGACCAGGGGCCGGAAGCAGCCTCCGCGCAAGGACCGGAAGCAGCCTCGAACGGGGGGCCGGAACCGGCCGCCGGTCACCGCGGCATCCGGCGTGTCCTGGCCGAGGCCCGGGCCTACGTGGACGCGCCACCACCTCTCGGCCGGGTCCGCTCGGCCTTCGCCCCGGGCAACGCCCGGACGCTCCGCGCCGACGGCCCCGGCTGGTCGCTGGTCGCCCGCACCGACGACATCGCCTTCGTCCTGCTGGACGACGAACCCGGCGAAGTACTGCCGGTGGGCCGCGGCCCGGAGCTGCCTAGCCTTCTGGAAGCCCTCGACAAGCTGGCCGTACGCCCCAGTTGATGGCCCCGGGCCCGCGCCCCGGCGCGGTACGGGCTCCGGCCGACCACCTGGCCGATCCAGGTTCGCAGCGACTTCGGTGTCCTGTCACCGCCCCCTGACCCTGCCGACGTCCGGTGCGGGGGCGGCGACGTGACCGGCTGCTGCGCGCCGAAGAGGCCGCGCGGTGCCGAAGGGCGACCCGCCGCGACGCCGGTGTCTCAGCGCCCGATCTCCTTGCGGGCCGCTCGGCGCAGCCTGCGCCGCTGTGAAGGGTCCAGCGTCAGATACGCGGCGGCCGGGACTCCCACCACGATCAGGAACGCCACCCACCACGGCAGCCAGATCAGCAGGATGAGCCCGACCGCCACACCCCCTGCGGCGATCTTCGCGTTCTTCGACATGTACGTCGCCTCCTTCGCGGCCACTGCCGCTCTCTGCTCTGAAAACGGGCCCGCGCTTCCCACGGTTCCGGACCGCACCCCTGAGACGTCCCTGATACCAGTCCCTTACGCATCCCTGAGACCGGACTTCCCTGCCCCCTGTCGAACATCAAGTGAAGTGACTCAGGTCACAGCGTAGCCGTTCGGGGTCTACCGCGGTCGTGAGGTAACTTCGGCACCCTCTCCCCCCCAGTAGTCAAATTTGAGGAGTAGGGCAGAGCCGTGCAGAGCATCACCGCGGTGCCATCCTCCGAGCCGTCCGAACTGACCCATTGCTGTGCCGTCTTCCTGCCGACCGATCCCGCGCGGGCCGGCCACGTCGCCTTCTGGCGGCCGGACGGCCTCCCACCCGCCACCGCGGGCTCGGGTGCCGTCGCGGACCTGAGCGTGGCCGTGCCCGGCGAGCACGGGATCGAGCGGGTGCGGGTACCGGCGGTGCTGCTGCCGGTACCCGCCGCCCTGCCGGTGCTCACGCACGCGCGTACCGACACGCTCGCGGACCGGGCCACCGCCTTCTGGGGTTCGGCAGCCGTGCTCGCCCTGCACTTCCTGGCCCGCGGTCTGCTGCTGCCCGGGCTCTCCCCGGCCGATCACGACGCCTGGCGGATCGGTCCCCTGTCCGCCAAGGACGCGGACACCGTCCGCGAGCTGGCGGCCTCGATGCCGCCCGAGGCGCACGCCGTCCCGGTGAGCGACGCCGGGCCGCCCAGGCTGCCCGATCCGGAGCCGCTGCTGCGTTCCTTCCTGGACGCGGTCGCCGACACGCTCCCCCGCTCCCCCGCCGCATCGCTGGTCACCGGCGGCCCGGCGTACGCGGCGGCACAGCCGCAGCACCTGCCCCGGCAGCGGGCGTGGGCGGACGACGTGGCCGCGGGCCACGACGCCGGCGTACGCCTCTCACTACGGATCGAGGTACAGGGCCTCGACGACGCGTTCGACGACGCCGCGCCACGGTTCCGCACCGTGCTCCAGGTGCACACCGTCGGCGGACCGGCGGCTGTCGCGGACGCGGCCGAGGTGTGGTCGGGCGGACCGGCGGTCGCGGCCTTCGGCGCCCGCGCGCGGCTGGACACGCTGCTGGCCCTGCGCCGCGCGGCGCGCGCCTGGCCACCGCTCACAGCCCTGCTCTCGGCGGCCGTACCGGACCGTGTCGAGCTCTCCGAAGACGAGGTCGCCGAACTCCTCGGAGCCGGCACCCGGGCGCTGTCCGAGGCGGGCGTCGAAGTGCACTGGCCCAAGGAGGTGTCACGGGACCTGTCCGCCGGAGTGGACATCGGCCCGCCGGACGACGGGGACGCGCGAGCCGCACAACGCACGCGGGTGCCGTCGTTCCTCTCGGCCGACGCACGGCTCGCGTTCACCTGGCGGTTCACGCTGGACGGCCGGGAACTCTCCCGCGCGGAACTCGACCGGCTGGCGGCCACCGGACGTCCCCTCGTACGACTGCGCGACCAGTGGGTGCTGATCGACCCTCGGGAAGTGCGTCACGCGGGTGCGCGGCAGGACCGCGCGGTGACGCCCGTCGAGGCGCTCGGCGCCGCACTGACCGGCTCCACGGAGGTCGACGGCCGCCGGGTCGACGTACGGCCCACCGGGTGGCTGGCGGAGCTGCGGAAGCGGCTCATGGCCCCCGAGGGGCAGCAGCCCGTCGGCCTGCCTGCGGCGCTCACCGCCACCCTGCGCGACTACCAGGTGCGTGGTTTCAGCTGGCTGGCCCGGATGACGTCCCTGGGGCTCGGCTGCTGCCTGGCGGACGACATGGGGCTCGGCAAGACCGTCACGCTGATCGCCCTGCATCTGCACCGTCAGGAGGACGCCGCCGCGGCCGGTCCCACACTCGTGGTCTGTCCGGCGTCCCTGCTGGGCAACTGGCAGCGCGAGATCGAGAGGTTCGCTCCCGGCACACCGGTGCGCCGCTTCCACGGCCCGCGGCGCAGTCTGGACTCCCCGGCCGACGGAGAGTTCGTCCTCACGACCTACGGCACGCTCCGCCTGGACGCGGGGCGGCTCGGCGGGGTTCCCTGGGGCATGGTCGTCGCCGACGAGGCCCAGCACGTGAAGAACCCGTACTCGGCAACCGCGCGGGCGCTGCGCTCCGTCGAGACACGCGCGCGCGTGGCGCTCACCGGCACGCCCGTGGAAAACAACCTCTCGGAACTGTGGGCGATCCTCGACTGGACGACCCCGAGACTGCTCGGGCCGCACGGTGCGTTCCGCGCCCGCTTCGGACAGGCGGTCGAGGGTGCCCGTGACCCCGCCGCCGCGCAGCGGCTCGCCCGGCTGGTGGGGCCGTTCCTGCTGCGCCGCCGCAAGTCGGACCCGGGCATCGCGCCCGAGCTGCCGCCGAAGACCGAGACCGATCACGCCGTACCTCTGACCGCGGAACAGGCGGGCCTGTACGAGGCTCTGGTGCGGGAGACGCTGGACGCGATCTCGGGGACCGACGGCATGGCACGCCGCGGACTGATCGTGAAGCTGCTGACCGGACTGAAGCAGATCTGCAATCACCCGGCGCAGTTCCTCAAGGAGGACGATCCGCGGATCTCGGGACGGTCGGGCAAGCTGGAGTCGCTGGACGAACTCCTCGGCACGATCCTCTCCGAGGGGGCGGGCGTTCTCGTCTTCACGCAGTACGTGCGGATGGCACGTCTCCTGGAGCGGCATCTCGCGGCCCGTGGGGTGCAAACGCAGCTGCTGCACGGCGGCACGCCCGTGGCCGAGCGCGAGACACTGGTGCGGCGCTTCCAGGACGGCGAGGTGCCCGTCTTCCTGCTCTCCCTGAAGGCTGCCGGGACGGGGCTGAACCTGACCCGGGCCGAGCACGTCGTGCACTACGACCGCTGGTGGAACCCCGCAGTGGAGGCGCAGGCCACCGACCGGGCGTACCGCATCGGGCAGACCCGGCCCGTGCAGGTGCACCGGCTGATCGCCGAGGGGACCGTCGAGGACCGCATCGCGGAGTTGCTCAGCCGCAAACGGGCGCTGGCCGACGCCGTCCTCGGTTCCGCGGAGGCGGCTTTCACGGAACTGACCGACCGGGAGCTGGCCGGCCTGGTGGAACTGCGCGGGGAGGCGCGATGACCCGGTACGAGGAGCAGGCGGAGCGTACGTTCCCGGCTCTGCCGCCTGCACGCGGGCGGGGCTTCGCGCAGACATGGTGGGGCAGGGCGTGGCTGCGCGCCCTGGAGGACACGGCTTTGGACGGAACGCAGGTGAAGGCGGGACGCCGGCTCGCGCGCTCGGGAGCGGTGGGTGCGGTCTCGGTGCGGCCCGGCCGGGTCACAGCCGTCGTCCGGGACCCCGGCCGGGCGGCGCACCGTGCGGACGTCCTGCTGCCGGAGCTGTCGGGCGAACAGTGGGTCCAATTCCTCGACCTGGCCGTCGAGCGGGCGGGACACCTGGCGGCGCTGCTCGACCGCGAGATGCCACCGCACCTGGTCGAGGACTCGGCGGCCGCGGGCATCGACCTGCTGCCCGGGCTGGGCGACCTGGAGCCGGAGTGCGACTGCGGCGCCTGGGACCACTGCGGGCACACCGCGGCGCTGTGCCACCAGGTGGCACGGCTGCTGGACGAGGATCCGTTCGTGCTGCTGCTGTTGCGGGGACGGGACAGGCAGGCCCTCCTGGACGCCCTGCACCTGCGTACCGCGGTGCCCGAGGGGGCGCCGCAAGGGGTGGACGCTGCGGAAGCCTGGGCGGCCGGCGACATCCTGCCTCCTCTGCCCGCTCCGCCCGTCCTTCCGGACGCACCCGGCCGGCCGCCGTCCTTCGACGCCGAGGCGGCGCCCACGCCCGGGGTCGACCCGGCTTGCCTCGGGTACCTTGCCGCGCGGACCTCCGTGGAGGCATACCGCCTGCTCACCGTGGCACTCCACGGTGAGCCGGAAGGTGGGCGGGACGAGTGGGAGCTGACGCTCGGGCAGGATGTCGTGCGGCTCGCCTCCGGGGCTCCTGAAGGAGCCGTCGCCCACCGGCTGACGGACGGTTCGGGGCGCGGTCGGGAAGGGCTGGCGACTGCCGTGCGCGCCTGGCGTCTCGGCGGCACCGCGGCGCTGTCGGTACTCGACGAGGAGTGGCCGGTGGAGGGAGCCGCCCTGGCACGCGCGTGTGCCCTTCTGGAGGCGGCCTGGGACCAGGACGACCGGCCGGTGTTCCATCGGACGGGCAACCGGTGGACGGCGGTCCAGGGTGAGGACGTCCAGCTGCGGTGGGGACGGGACGGCCGCTGGTGGCCCTACCGCAAGGACGGTAGCTGGATCCCCGCGGGAGACGCGGCACGGGATCCGGCGACGGCGCTCGCGGCGGCGCGGTTCTCCCTTGCCGAGGAGCGCGAGGAGCCGTCGGCGGGTCCGGACGGCTCGACGACCGTGCAGGGGTGACGGACGAACGGCTGCACCGGAAGATCAGCCGCGGTTGCGAGGCCGACGCCGTGCCGTCGATATCAATGACGTCGGCTTCGGGGTGACCGACGGCTCGGGCGCCTTCGACGCTGAGGGCCGGCGCGTCGACAGCGGCATCGGGACGACCGTGGCCTACGTCCGGCTTCCTCAGGGCATGTGGACGACCCCGAGCCGGAGCACAGCGGCACCGGTCGGTCATCAGCACGCGCGCGTGGGGCGGCAGGAAATCCGCCGCCCCACGCGCGCGCAGTCGTTCCCACACACACGCGCGTGTGCGCGCGGTCGTTCCCACGCGCGCGTGCGTTCAGCCCCTGGCGCCGAGGAGGTGGTCCATGGCGAGCTGGTCGAGGTGTTCGAAGGCCATGCCTCGGGCGGCGGCGGCCGCCACGTCGAAGTCCTCGTAGGCGCTGCGGTCGGCCAGGAGTGTCTGCAGGCCGTCGGCGGCGGTGGGCTGGGCGAGCTGGTCGAGGCGGGCGGCCCGGAGGGCTTCCTGGACCTCAGGGTCGGCCCGGAAGGCTGCGGCGCGGTCCTTCAGGATGAGGTAGTTGCGCATGCAGCCGGCCGCGGAGGCCCATACGCCGTCGAGGTCCTCGGTCCGCGGGGGCTTGAAGTCGAAGTGGCGCGGGCCGTCGTAGCCGGCGGTCTCCAGGAGGTCGACCAGCCAGAACGCGGCGCGCAGGTCGCCGGCACCGAACCGCAGGTCCTGGTCGTACTTGATGCCGTTCTGGCCGTTGAGGTCGAGGTGGAAGAGTTTTCCTGCCCACAGGGCCTGGGCGATGCCGTGGGGGTAGTTCAGGCCGGCCATCTGCTCGTGGCCGACTTCGGGGTTGACGCCGTACAGCTCGGGGCGTTCCAGTCGCTCGATGAAGGCGAGTGCGTGGCCGACGGTGGGCAGCAGGATGTCGCCGCGGGGCTCGTTCGGCTTGGGCTCGATGGCGAAGCGCAGGTCGTAGCCCTGAGCGGTGACGTACTCGCCGAGCAGGTCGAATGCCTCCTTCATGCGGTCGAGGGCGGCCCGGACGTCCTTGGCGCCGCCGGATTCGGCGCCTTCCCGGCCGCCCCAGGCGACATAGGTCGTCGCGCCCAGTTCGGCGGCCAGGTCGATGTTGCGGATGGTCTTGCGCAGGGCGTAGCGACGCACGTCGCGGTCGTTGGCGGTGAACGCGCCGTCCTTGAAGACGGGGTGGGTGAAGAGGTTGGTGGTGGCCATGGGCACTTTCATGCCGGTGGCGTCAAGGGCCTGCCGGAACCGCTTGATGTGCGACTCACGCTCGGTGTCGGAGGAACCGAAGGGGATCAGGTCGTCGTCGTGGAAGGTCACTCCGTAGGCGCCGAGTTCCGCGAGGCGCTGCACCGATTCGACCGGGTCGAGGGCCCGGCGGGTGGCGTCCCCGAACGGGTCCCTGCCCTGCCAGCCGACGGTCCACAGACCGAAGGTGAACCTGTCCTCAGGGGTGGGCCGGTAGTTCATGCCGCGGCTCCTTGCTCGCTTGCGACTATTTCGTCATGGCGGTTTACAAATTAGTATGCGACTGCATCCCTGGGAAGGGATGAAGATGTCCCCAAAGGAGTGACGCCCGGTCGTCACCCTCGCGGACAGACCGAAGAACACAGGCCGGATCCCGCGAGCCGCGGGAGAGGGAGAGCCCGATGTCAGCAGCCGATGGTCCGCTCGTCGTCGGCGTGGACACGTCCACCCAGTCCACCAAGGCGCTGGTCGTCGACGCGGCCACGGGCCGGATCGTGGCCGGCGGCCAGGCGCCGCACACCGTCACCACCGGCGCGGGCCGGGAGAGCGACCCGCGCCAGTGGTGGGACGCCCTGTGCGAGGCGCTGAGCCAGTGCGGCGACGCGGCACGCGAGGCCGCCGCGGTGTCGATCGGCGGCCAGCAGCACGGCCTGGTCACCCTGGACGGCGCGGGCGAACCGGTCCGGCCGGCGCTGCTGTGGAACGATGTCCGCTCGGCGCCGCAGGCCCACCGCCTCGTCGAGGAACTGGGCGGCCCCAAGGCATGGGCGGAACGTACCGGCAGCGTGCCCAGCGCGTCCTTCACGGTCACCAAGTGGGCCTGGCTCGCCGAACACGAGCCGGAGGCGGTCCGCGCCACCAAGGCGGTGCGCCTGCCCCACGACTACCTCACCGAGCGCCTCACCGGCCAGGGCGGGACGGACCGCGGCGACGCCTCCGGCACGGGCTGGTGGGCGTCCGGCACCGGGGCATACGACGAGGAGACCCTCGCCCATGTGGGACTCGACCCGGCGCTGTTGCCCCGCGTGGTCCGGCCGGGCGAGGTGGCGGGAACCGTCCGCCACAGCCACGACCTGCCGTTCTCCAAGGGCACCCTGGTGGCGCCCGGCACCGGTGACAACGCCGCGGCCGCGCTCGGTCTCGGCCTCCGCCCCGGCACTCCGGTGCTGAGCCTCGGCACCTCCGGCACCGTGTACGCGGTGTCCACGCACCGTCCAGCCGACCCGACCGGCACGGTCGCGGGCTTCGCCGACGCTCGCGGGGACTGGCTGCCACTGGCCTGCACGCTGAACTGCACCCTCGCCGTCGACCGCGTCGCCACGCTGCTGGGCCTGGACCGCGAGGCGGTCGAACCCGGCGGTGCCGTCACCCTGCTGCCGTACCTGGACGGCGAACGCACCCCGAACCTGCCGAACGCCTCCGGGCTGTTGCACGGGCTGCGCCACGACACGACGGCGGGGCAGTTCCTCCAGGCGGCGTACGACGGCGCTGTCCACGCGCTGCTCGGCGCCCTCGACCTGGTGCTGGACGAGGACGCCGACCGCAGTGCGCCAATGCTGCTGATCGGCGGCGGCGCCCGCGGCACGGCCTGGCAGCAGACGGTACGGCGGCTTTCGGGACGGCCCGTACAGGTCCCCGACGCCGGGGAACTGGTTGCGCTCGGCGCGGCGGCACAGGCCGCCGGGCTGCTGACCGGCGAGGATCCGGCCGCGGTCGCCCGCCGGTGGAACACGGCCGCGGGTCCGGTGCTGGACGCCGTGGACCGGGACGAGGCGACGCTCGCCCGGATCTCCGCGGTACTCTCCGACGCGGCCCCGCTGCTGGCCCGGGGGACGGACGCCCGGTGACCGGTACCGCACGGGAAGGCCGTTGAGGGACACGGAGCGAGGATCGACGCAGGCATGACCGCACCGCTGCACGAGGGCCCGGCCGCATCGGGCCGCGCCCTGCCCGACACCCAGCAGGGCATGCGCCGCCGCAACCTGGCCCGGGTGATGCACGCCGTCAGCGCCGAGGGACCGCTGTCCAGAGCCGCGGTCGCCTCGCGCATCGGGCTGACCCGGGCCGCGGTGTCGACCCTGGTGGAGGAGCTGACCCGGTGGGGGCTCCTGGAGGAACTCGGCCCCGAGCGGCCCAGCCGGGTCGGCCGCCCGGGATCGGCGCTCGCCGTCAGCGGCCGCGGGCCGGCCGGGATCGGCGCGGACGTGGGCGTCGACCACCTCGCGGTGTGCGCGGTCGACCTGCGCGGAGACGTACGCGCGCGTGCCGTGCGGCACGGTCCCAACCGGGGTCGCGCCGCCGGACCGGTGCTCGACGACCTCGCCACGCTCGTCCGCGACGTCGTCGCCGAGGCCGAACGGGCGGGACTGTGGGCGGCGGGGCTTGCCGTGGCGGTCCCCGGCCTGGTGGCACGCGACGCCCGCACGGTCGTCCGCGCCCCGAACCTCGACTGGCGGGAGACGGACCTCGGCGCCCTGCTCCCCGTCGGCCTGCCGCTGACCGTGGACAACGAGGCCAACTTCGGCGCGCTCGCGGAACTCTGGCTCGGCGAGGGCACCCCGCGGGACTTCCTGCACGTGTCTGCCGAGATCGGCATCGGCGCCGCGGTCGTGGTGGACGGGCAGCTGCTGCGCGGGACCCGGGGCTTCGCGGGGGAGCTGGGCCATGTACCCGTCCGGCCGGACGGACCGCGCTGCCCGTGCGGCGGGCGCGGCTGTCTCGAACAGTACGCCGGTGAGGAGGCCGTCGTACGTGCCGCCGGTCTCCCGTCCGGTGAGGACCTGGTCGGGCGGCTCGCCCGGAGCGCCGACGGTGGGCACGAGGGCGCACGACAGGCCCTGCACGAGGCCGGCACCGCGCTCGGCATCGCCCTGACCGGCGCGGTGAACCTGCTCGACCCCGAGTCGGTGGTACTGGGCGGGGCGCTGGCGGGGCTCTCGCCCTGGCTGCTGCCGTCGCTCTCGGCCGAACTGGCGGACCGCACGGTACGACCGCCGTGCCCGGTGTCGGTGTCGCGTTTCGGCCCCGAGGGGCCGTTGCTCGGCGCGGCGCACTCCGTGGTGCGCGGTGTCCTAGACGATCCGGCGTCGGTGGCCGAACACGCCGCCTGAGGCAGTCTCAGCCGAGGAACTCCTCCGCCGTCCCGACGAACTGCCCGGCGTCGTCGAGCCAGGGGTAGTGACCGGCGCCCGGCTGGACGGTGAACCGCGCGTCGGGGAACAACGCGGCGTACTCGGCCACCGCGGGCGGCGGGGAATTCAGGTCGAACTCGCCGGCCAGCAGCAGCACCGGGCGTACGAAGGCGGCGATCGCCGCACGGGTGGCGTCCGGGTCGAAGGCTCCCGCGGCGGCGAAGACGGCGGCGGCCGCGTCGTTGCGCTGGCCGTCCTCGGCTGCCCGGTGGCACCGCGCGGCCTCGTCCCAACGGCCGTAGGCGAAGGGCGCGACGGACCGCCACGCGGCGGCGGTCGCGCGGCCGGCGACAATCTCCTCAAGGGCCGCACGGGCGGCCGGGAACCAGTGTTCGCCGCCCCGCAGCGACGCCGTCCGGCGGCGCAGGTCCGCGTCGACCGGGATGCCGACGGCCAGCAGGCTGGGGGTGATCAGCGCAAGTCTGCGGACGTGTTCCGGGTGGCGCTCCAGCGACGAGACGGTCGCAGCGGTACGAATCCTTCTCGTCCGGCACCCCGGAGGCGCCGGTGCCACGGAGATCCAGCATGATCAGTCGGCGGTACGCCGACAGGCCGCCCAACCCGCTCAGGTAGGCGGCGGCTTGCATCGGCCCACCCGGGAGGCAGACCACTGGTGGGCCGTCCCCGAAGACGTGGTAGGCCAGTACGGTGCCGTCGGGCGCGGAGAAGACAGGCATGGTCCCGACCCTCGCAGGGACGTTCGGGAGGGGCAATCGGATTGTCCGTCGGCCGTGCGTGGAAGGTGTCCGACGACCGCGTGTGGACAACTGCCGGGAGGCGCGAATGACGGACTGGGTGCCCCGCGAGGAGTGGGTCAAGTCCCAGCCCATGGCTCTCCTGGCCTCGTGTGTGGTGATGCTGGACGATCGGGGCCGGGTCCTGATGCTGCGCTACGGGCCCGGGCAGCCGGCCGCCGGAACCTGGTGGCTGCCCGGTGGGATGCTGGACCACGGTGAGGATCCGTGGACGGCGGCACGCCGGGAGATGCAGGAGGAGACGGGCCTCGAACTCGCACCGGCGCCCAGACTGATCGGCATCGACCACCGGACGGACGTGCTCGGCACGGGTCCGGTCCTCGACTGCTTCTTCGACGGGGGAAGCATCGCCGGGGACACGGGGATCCGGCTCAGCTCCGAGCACGACCGGCATGGGCTGTTCAGCCTCGACGAGTTGGCCGGCATGCCGCTCGCCGCACCGCTGCCGACGCTCGTTTCCCTGCACGCGGCAGCCGTGGCGGGAACCGTCGCGTACCTGCGTGAGGGCGATCCCGTCTGACTGCCGCCGGCGCGTGGCCCGGGGCCGGGCGTGTCATCGCCGGCTCGGCCCTCTTCCACTGCCCCAGGGCCGCATTCACCCGAACAGGTGACCGAGTTATCCCCAGGTTCGCCTTCGTCCACCGAATCACACGGCGCCCTTCTGCCCAACCCGCAAGCGCCGTACCGTAATTCACGCAGGGCGCGACCCGGCCACCGGTGAGATCCCTGCGGACGCGTCACGAGGGACGACGGGAAGAGGGGGGTCACGGATGTCGGGGGAAGCCGCGTCAGGGCTGCGCCGGGACGCCATCGGGCTGCGCGAGGTCCTGTTCCAGAGCATCACGGCCATGGCGCCCGCCGCCGCGGTCGCCGCTTCCATTCCGTCGGGTGCGGCCTTCGCGGGTGGCAGCCTGCCGCTGTCCGTGCTGATTGCGCTGGTGGCCTGTCTGTTCACCGCCTCCTGCGTGGCCGACCTGGCTCGGGAACTGCCGGCGGCCGGTTCGGTCGCCACCTACGCGGCGCGGGGTCTGCATCCCGCCGTGGGATTCCTCG
Source organism: Streptomyces sp. NPDC006012 (assembly GCF_042871185.1). NCBI lineage: Bacteria > Bacillati > Actinomycetota > Actinomycetes > Kitasatosporales > Streptomycetaceae > Streptomyces > Streptomyces sp. NPDC006012. The sequence continues at coordinate 91,858 of NZ_JBIAIE010000006.1, read as the reverse complement.
TCGGCTGGGGTTATGTGTTCGTGGAGGCACTGATCCCGCCGCTGCTGCTCCTGCAACTGGGCTTCACCACGGCCGGCACACTGCACGAGGAATGGTCGTCGTATCCGGCGGACCTGTGGTGGCCCTGGTCGCTCGCGGGCGCCGCCGTCATAGCGGTCGCCGGGTATCTGGGCGTGCGCGCCTCGGTCCGCTTCGGCCTGGTCCTCGGCGTCTTCGAGGTTGTGGTTCTCCTGGTGTTCGCCGGCTGGCTCATCGGCAGGGCGGGCGCGGACAACACCCTGTCGGTCTTCGGTACGTCGCACACCGTCGACGGCCAGGGAGGCATCAGCGGCGTCTTCGCGGGTTCCGTCTACACGGTGCTGGCATTCGCCGGCTTCGAGGCCGCGGCACCGCTCGCCGAGGAGACACGCGACCCCCGGCGGACCATGCACCGCGCGGTGCTCGGCGCGGCCCTCGGCATCGGCCTGTTCTACGTGGTGACGACTTACGCGATGACCGTCTACTTCGGTCCCGACCGCTTCGGGACGTTCGGCGCGTCGGGCGCGGCGTCCTGGGAGGGGGTCGCACGGGCTTCGTTCGGGCTCTTCTGGGTGCTGGTGTTCCTCGCGGTGGTGAATTCGACGATCGCCAACGCCAACGCGTGCGCGAACGTCTCCACACGCACGGCCTTCGCGCTGGCCCGCATTCGTGTCCTGCCCGGATTCCTCGCCCGGCTCCATCCCACGTACCGCTCCCCCGTCGCGGGCATCGCGGTGCAGAGCGCCGTAGCCGTGGGCGCGATACTCGGTCTCGGTTTCGGCTACGACCCGGTGACCGCGTTCCTGCTGTTGGCCACGGTGATCGTCACCGTCGTCATCGGTGTGTACATCGTCGTCAATCTGGCCTGCGCGGGATACTTCCTGCGCCGGGGGCGCGCGACCCTCAAACCGGTACGGCACCTGCTGTTCCCGTTGCTGGGCACCGTGGCGTTCGTCCCCGCCCTGCTGACCGCTGCCGGAGTACCGGCGTTCGACTTCGTGACCCGGCTGGCGGCGCCGGTTTCGTACGCAGGCCCGGTGGTCGGCGTGTGGATGGCGGCCGGAGTCGTCGTCCTGGTGATCCTGATACGGCGTCACCCCGACCGGATAGCCGACACAGCCCGTGTCCACCTCGACGAACCCGTGTCCGCCGGCCCTCGGCAGAATGGAGCTGCACAGCGATGACCGACCCGCGCGTGCTGACCGTACGGCCCGAACCGGGCGAGTACGCCTGGACGTTCGGCGGTGTCCCGCCCGTGGCGCGGATCACGCCCGGAACGGTGCTCGACCTGTACACGGAGGACTGCTTCGGCGGCCGGGTGCGGTCCGAGAAGGACCTGGTGTCCGAGGTGTGCGAGTTCCCGTTCCTGAACCCGCAGACCGGGCCGTTCCACATCGAGGGCGCCGAGCCGGGCGACACGGTGGCCGTGCACTTCGTGTCGATCGAGCCGGCCCGTGACTGGGCGGCGTCGACCACGGTGCCCCTGTTCGGCGCGCTCACCTCGACGCACAACACGGCCACGCTCCAGCCTCCGCTGCCTGAGACCGTGTGGATCTGGCAGCTGGACCGGATGCGGCGCACCGCGCTGTTCCGGGCGCACGACAGCAACATCGAGGCCGAGTTGCCCCTCGATCCGATGCACGGCACCGTGGGCGTGGCCCCGGCCAATCTGGAGGTGCGCTCGGCGCTGGTGCCCGACGCGCACGGCGGGAACATGGACACGCCCGAGATGCGGGCGGGCGTCACCTGCTACCTCGGGGTGAACGTCGAAGGTGCGCTGCTCAGCCTGGGTGACGGGCATGCGCGGCAGGGCGAGGGCGAGACCTGCGGGGTGGCGGTCGAGTGTGCGATGAACACCGTCGTGATCGTCGAACTCCTCAAGGGCGTCTCCACCCCGTGGCCCCGCCTGGAATCCGACTCCCACATCATTTCCACCGGTTCGGCACGTCCGTTGGAGGACGCCTTCCGGATCTCCCAGCTCGACCTCGTGCAATGGCTGGTACGTGACTACGGCTTCGCCGAGCTGGACGCGTACCAGTTCGCGACCCAGGCGGTCGAATCGCCGTTGGCCAACGTGTGCGACACCAACTACACATGTGTGGCCAAGATCCGCAAGGAATGGCTGCCGGCCCGCGAGACCCATCGCGGGCTGCACGCGCAGCTGCGCGAGACCGCGGCGGGGCTGCGTATCTGACCTCGCCACCGCACTTCCCCGAGTCCCCCACTCCCGAAAGGTGATCGCCCATGGACCGGTCCAGACCGCTGCCCAGCAGACGACGCATCCTGAAGGGTGCGGCCCTCGCCGCGGTGCCCTACGCACTGCTGCCCGGCACGCGCGCCGATGCGCAGACGCTAGCCGTCGACTATCCGTCCGCCGAGTGGCAGCCCGCCAGCACCTCCAACTTCACGGAGTCCACCCGCCCCAGCGCCTACTCCGTCGACCGCGTGATCGTCCACGTCACGCAGGAGACGTACGCCACCACCCTGTCCATTTTCCAGAACCCGCAGAAACAGGTGTCCGCGCACTACGTGGTGCGGTCCGCCGACGGGCACGTGGCCCAGTGCGTGCGCGAGGCCGACATCGCCTGGCACGCGGGGAGCTGGAGCTACAACACCCGCAGCATCGGCATCGAACACGAGGGATGGGTGGACCAGCCCGCCTACTTCACCGACGCGCTCTACGAGCAGTCGGCGAACCTGACGGCGGCGATCTGCGACAGGTACGGCATCCCCAAGGACCGGACGCACATCCTCGGGCACGCGCAGGTGCCCGGGACCGATCACACCGATCCGGGGCCGAACTGGGACTGGGTGCGCTACATCAGACTCGTCAACCTCGCTTGACCGGACCCGTCGGCAGCGGAGGGGGCGGCCCTGCGGTCCAACGGGCGCACGCCGGGCGTAGTACACCGGCGCGCGCCCGTCGCCCATCGTTCGGGTGAGCCCGGTCGAAACGGTTGTCCGGGCCGACCCCCCGAGTGACGATGTCCCCAGTCGCATCGCCGTCCGGGGGGAGGCCGAGTTGACAGAGCCGTGGGTGGCCCTGGAGCCGGGGGCCGATCCGACCGAGCGCGTTCGCGTGCTGCGCCGGGCGCACGAGACGTTCACCACGGCCGGCACCGTGCCGCGACCGGTGCGGTCGGTGGTGGCGGATTCCTGGCGGCGCTCCGCGCGGGCGGGGGTGGGGCCGGACGGCAGCGCGCACGTGGAACTGACGGACGGCGACCTCGGCGCCTACCGCGCCGAACACCCGCTGGCCCAGGTCATGCCGCTGTTCCGGGAGCTGATGGGCACGTTCGCGGCGGACGGAGAGCATCTGCTCGCCGTGTGCGACGCGCACGGCAGGCTGCTGTGGGTGGAGGGCCATCCCGCCACCCGGCGCAGGGCGGACCGGATGAACTTCGTGCCGGGTGCGCGCTGGGCGGAGAGTGCCGTCGGGACCAACGCGCCGGGCACGGCCGTCACCGTCGACCGGCCCGTGCAGGTCTTCGCGGCCGAGCACTTCATCCGGCAGGTTCAGCCGTGGACGTGTGCCGCGGCGCCGGTGCACGATCCGCGCACCGGTCGGGTGCTCGGTGCCGTGGACATCACGGGCGGGGACGGGCTGGCACACCCGCACAGCCTGGGGTTCGTGCAGGCAGTGGCGCGTGCCGCCGAATCCCAGTTGGCACTGCTGGCTCCGCCACGGTCCGGGGGCGAGGCGGCCGCTCTGACCTCGCTGGGCCGCGACGAGGCGCGGCTCCTGCTGGCCGGGCGCACACTCGTCCTCAGCCGTCGGCACAGTGAACTGCTGGTGCTGCTGGCCCGTCACCCGGAGGGCCTGACCGGAGACGAGTTGTTGTGCGCGCTGTACGAGGACGAGTCGGTGACACCGGTGACGATCCGCGCCGAACTGGCCCGATTACGCAGGCTGTTGGGGCCTGGACTGCTGGCTTCACGGCCGTATCGGCTGACGGCCGTGGTGGAGTCCGATGTCGCCGTGGTGGAGCGGCGGCTGGCGGCGGGCGCCATCACGGCAGCCGTGGCCTCGTACGCCGGTCCGCTGCTGCCGGGTTCGCAGGCGCCGGCCGTCGTACGGCTGCGGCGGAGCCTGGCCGACGGCCTGCGCGCGGCGCTGATCGCGCGCGGCGATCCCGATCTGCTGGCCGACTGGGCGCACGCGCCCTGGGGTGAGGCCGACGTGGAGGTGTGGCGGGCGCTGGCCGTGCTGCGGCCGACGCCGTCGGTCCTTTCGCGTCTGACCGAACTGGACGCACAACTGACGGCACCGCGCGCCCCTGCCGCCGATCCGGCCGGGGCACCGACATGCCGCCGGGCCGGGGCGCCGACCGGCCGCGCAACGTGGTTGCAACGTCCGGGTCCCTAGCCTCGCCGCCCGAGCTGTCCAACGGCGGGCAGCGCTTCACCGGAGGCAGACCACGATGACCCGTTACACGGCGCCCGGCACCGAGGGCGCGCTCGTCACCTACCACGCGCGCTACGACCACTTCATCGGCGGGGCGTACGTGCCGCCGGCGCGCGGGCAGTACTTCGAGAACCCGTCGCCGGTGAACGGACAGCCGTTCACCGAGGTGGCACGGGGCACCGCGGAGGACGTGGAGCGGGCGCTGGACGCGGCGCACGCGGCCGCTCCGGGCTGGGGTCGTACGTCGGTGGCGGAGCGGGCCGGCATCCTGCTCAAGATCGCCGACCGCATGGAGACCTCCCTCGAACCACTGGCGGTGGCCGAGAGCTGGGAGAACGGCAAGCCGGTGCGGGAGACGCTGGCGGCCGACATCCCGCTCGCCATCGACCACTTCCGCTATTTCGCTGGGGCGATCCGCGCGCAGGAAGGGTCACTGGGCGAGCTCGACGACGACACGGTCGCCTATCACTTCCACGAGCCGCTGGGTGTCGTGGCACAGATAATCCCGTGGAACTTCCCGATCCTGATGGCGACCTGGAAGCTCGCGCCCGCACTCGCGGCGGGCAACACGGTGGTCATCAAGCCGGCCGAGCAGACCCCGGCGTCGATCCACTACTGGATGAGCCTGGTCGCGGACCTGCTGCCGCCCGGTGTGGTGAACATCGTCAACGGCTTCGGCGTCGAGGCCGGCAAGCCGCTCGCGTCGAGCCCTCGGGTGGCGAAGGTCGCGTTCACCGGCGAGACCACGACGGGGCGGCTGATCATGCAGTACGCCTCCGAGAACATCAAGCCGGTCACGCTGGAACTCGGCGGCAAGTCGCCCAACATCTTCTTCGATGACGTGTGGGCGCGGGACGACGACTTCCGGGACAAGGCGCTCGAAGGATTCACGATGTTCGCGCTCAACCAGGGCGAGGTCTGCACCTGCCCGTCCCGGGCGTTGATCCAGCGTGGTCACTACGCCGAATTTCTCGACGCGGCGGTCGAACGCACCCGGCAGATCACACCCGGCCACCCTCTGGACACCGACACGATGATCGGCGCCCAGGCGTCCAACGACCAGCTGGAGAAGATCCTCTCCTACCTGGACATCGGCAGGCAGGAAGGTGCCCGAGTCCTCATCGGCGGTGAACGCATCGAATACGAGGGAGAGTTGAAGGGCGGATACTACGTCCAGCCGACCATCTTCGAGGGCGACAACCGCATGCGGATCTTCCAGGAGGAGATCTTCGGCCCGGTGGTCTCGGTCACCTCCTTCGACGACTTCGACGACGCCATCAAGATCGCCAACGACAGTCTGTACGGCCTCGGGGCGGGCGTGTGGACGCGCGACGTCAACACCGCCTACCGGGCGGGCCGGGCCATCCAGGCGGGCCGAGTCTGGACGAACTGCTACCACGCCTACCCGGCACACGCGGCGTTCGGCGGTTACAAGCAGTCCGGGATCGGCCGGGAGACGCACAGGATGATGCTGGAGCACTATCAGCAGACGAAGAATCTTCTGGTTTCGTACTCGCCGCAGAAACTGGGCTTCTTCTAGACAAACGAAAAAGGCGCCTGACCTGGGTCTTCACCCGTCAGGCGCCTTTCGCGCAGTCGGCTCTCAACCGAGCCCGGCTTGCGCGCCAACCCCCAGTTCCTCCTACTGCTGCACCCCTCCTGGCCGGTACGTCCGGACCAGTCACGGGCCCAACCCCCGCCTCAGCCCTCGGGTGCGTCGCCTCGACTGAGGACTCCGTCGTTTTCGCCGAGTTTGTCAGCCACGTACGCCTGCAGGTCGTCGCGGATGTCGTCGGGCTCCCACTTCGCGCTGGCCAGCAGGTACTGCAAGCCGTCGGGGGCAGAGCGGCCCGCCTGCTCTTCCAGTTGCCAGCTGTGTTTGCGGGCTACCGGGGCGGGCAGACCGCGTACGTAGTCGCGCATGCGGCGGAGCTCAACTCGGTGGAAACAGTGATGGATGGTCAGGAACGGGTCGTACAGTTCGTGGTCTCAGTGTGCGGCATCACGCTCGGTGATCACATCGGGAGTTTCCCTGGCCGCTGCCACTACCAGCGGCGGCGGCACACGTTTCTGGGACGGCCTCCGCGAGACTGTCCCTGACCACCCACCGGCCCGCTACGATCCAGCCGCCCAGCGAAACCCGCAGCTCAGACAGCGAAATCTGCTGGAGTACCAGGCCATCGCCCCGCCGGTGCGCGCTCCACCGGCGGCAGTACCAAGCCGGGGCAGCAGCGCTCTGATCGCGGCTCATGCCAAGAGAGGTGTCTGCGGCGCAGTCCTGCCATCCTTCAGAGAACCCTTCGCGCCAAGGGGCCGCGCCCATATACGCCGGTCCGGCCGGCCCGAGGGCGACCGGATACAGTGCGCAGGACGGCAGCCTGGTCAGGGAGGGGAAGCGTGACCGCCACCAGCAACATCCGACCCGCCGACGGTGAAGCGCGAGCGCCGCGGCAGAGCCGACTGCGCCGCCTGATGCGCCACATCCCCCTGGTCGCCCCCGTCCTGCTGTGGGCCGTGCCCTGCTGGGTGCTCCTGTACGGCGGCCAGCACTGGCCGCTGCCCGTCACGCTGATGGGCACCGCCCTGTTCGTCCTCGGCCTCATCGGCATGCCGCTCGCGATGGTGCGCGGCCACGGCCGGCGTCAACAGGACCGGGCGGCGATCGTCGGTGACACCCTGCTGGGCACCAGTTGGGTCCTGTTCACCTGGTCCGTGCTGATCGGCGTCCTGTTGCGGCTCGCCCTGGCCGTGGCCGACGTCGGCGAGAGTCAGGACCGGGCCCGCATCGTCACGTGGGCCGTCCTCGGCGTATCCGCCGTACTGCTCGGCTGGGGGTACGCCGAGGCCCGCCGTGTGCCACGGGTGCGCCGCCTCGACGTGCAACTCCCCAGGCTGGGTGCTGGGTTGGACGGCCTCCGCGTGGTCCTCATCACCGACACCCACTACGGCCCGCTCGATCGCGCTCGCTGGTCGGCACGGGTGTGCGAGACGGTGAACACTCTGGAAGCCGATCTGGTCTGCCACACCGGCGACATCGCGGACGGCACGGCCGAACGCCGCCGCGCCCAGGCCGTCCCACTCGGCACCGTGCGGGCCACCCGGGCCCGCGTATACGTCACCGGCAACCACGAGTACTACAGCGAGGCCCAGGGCTGGGTCGACCTGATGGGCGAGCTGGGCTGGGAGCCGCTGCGCAACCGCCATCTGCTGCTCGAACGCGGAGGCGACACCCTCGTGGTCGCCGGCGTGGATGACGTCACCGCCGAGTCCTCCGGCCTGGCCGGCCACCGCGCCCACCTCGCCGGAGCCCTGGACGGCGCCGACCCCGGCCTGCCCGTCCTGCTCCTGGCACACCAGCCCAAGTTCGTCGACCGGGCGGCAGCCGACGGCATCGACCTCCAGCTCTCCGGCCACACCCACGGCGGCCAGATCTGGCCCTTCCACCACCTGGTCCGCATCGACCAGCCCGCCCTCGCCGGCCTCAGCCACCACGGCCCCCGCACCCTCCTCTACACCAGCCGCGGCACCGGCTTCTGGGGCCCGCCGTTCCGCGTCTTCGCCCCCAGCGAGATCACCCTGCTCGTGCTCCGCTCCCCGCACCTGCCCACCTCGCCGTAGACGGGCGAGCCACCACATGCCCTGGAGGTGTCCCGAGCTGAGGGGTGCGGCGGCCGAACCGTGTTACCCGTTTGGCCTGCTGAACTGCGTCCTCGTAGTCACGGTCGTCGTACCAGCCCGCTACCAGCCATGATCGCCCCCTTCCACAGCCCAGCCGTCTCGCCCAGAAGCCGACCGTACTGGCCGTGGACGACACGGTCAGTCCAGCGGCTGGGTGGTGTCGTCCATGCCGCCCATGACACGCCGGTTCGTGGACGCGCCCGGTGGCGCGTTGATCAGCCTCGCCCGGCATCGTTGAGTGCGCGACGGATCTGGTCGACGTCGGGCGCCCCGGCCAGGCCGCCGGGGGTGCGGTACATCCGGCACGCGAGGGTCGGTGCGGCTCCAGGCTCGGCGAACGGGTCGCGGCCGTCGATGAGGATCGTCGGGGAGCCGGTGAAACCGGACCGCTCGGCCTCGGCCTGGTCGCTGACCACCCGCGTGGTGACGCCGGTGGTGGTCAGCCCGGCGGCATCGAGCGCCTGGCGCACCCGTTCCTCGGCGAGCTGCTGGTGCGGGCAGTCCGGTACGACCAGGACCTCGATCTCCATGTCTCCAGGATCGCGCGCCACGGCGTCAGACTGAAGGGGTCGGCCTGGCCGGGGACGCCTGAGCTGCGGACGGGTGCCGTGCGGGAGGGGCCGCACGGCAACCAGCCAGGTGCAGGGGCGGGACGGACCGTCCAGGGTGGCCGAAGGCCGGCGCGTAACGCCGCCGCAGGCGCCCTTGACCGGCCGGCCCGGCCCGCACACTCCACGGGCAAGATCAGTACCGAGGTGCGTACGGCCTGCCCGGCTGCGGATACCGGTTTCCCGGCTGAGGGTAGGAGTTCCCCGGCTGCGGATTGCCCGCCTGCGGGTACGGGTTGCCCAACTGCGGGTTGCCCGGCTGCGGATACGGGTTGCCTGGCTGCGGGTACGGATTTCCCGGCTGCGGGTACGAGTTACCCGGCTGGGGATAGGGGTTACCCGGCTGCGGATTGCCCGGCTGGGGCTGTGAATTGCCCGGCTGCGGCTGCGAGTTGCTCGGCTTTATGGTGAACGAGCCGTTCTCCATCGGCCCCGGCGCATAACCGCCACTGGTCAGCGCCTGCGGCCCCATGGAGTCCATGGACCCGCCATCCACGGAGACTTTGGTGAAACGCACGCTATCGAATTCCGGATAGGCTTGGTTGGGCGACTCGATGACCGCCTCCGCGCTGACATTATTTGCTTGCAGCGTCTTTTTGACCTGCTGGGTCCAGCCCTTGGTGTTGTTGGTCAGGGCCAGTGAGTAACCGCCCGCGCCATCGGAGGTGACCGACGCGGTCATGCTGTCCCCCTCGGAGACGGGATTCTGCCAGTACACCGGTGGGGCCGGATACATCTCGTACCAAGCGGTGGTCACCGGGGAACCGCTGGAGCAGTCGGTCTGCACCCCCGTCTGTTCCACCGTGCGTGAGCCCCAGCCGTCCAGCCCGACCCAGGGGGCGAACTTGTCGCTGTTGGAACGGCAGGCGACATGCGGCTGGGTCCACGAGCCGGTGATTTTGGTGAAGCTGCCCTGGATCACGTAGCCGCCCCAGTTCGAGTCGCCTGACTGGTAATGGGCCCTGGGGTCGAACCGCACAGTCGGCATCGCAGTGGCTGCGGAGGCCACCGGGGAAAGAGCTGTCGCGGCGAGAACCAGCCCTGCTGCCGCGAATGCGGCCGGGGTGCGCCGTGTAGTGCCTGCGCTGCCTATTCGCATAACGATGACCGGTCTCCCTGCGAGATGTGAAAATGGCGTGGGGTGAGAGGGGACCGTCCGTGCGGACGGTCTACGGGGACTGGTGGTGGCAGTGCCGTCCGCAAGACGTCGTGCCGCCGAACGACTTGACGCGAATCGCCGCAGGGGCGGCGAATTGCCGGCGAGCCAATTGACTCGTCGCGCGGCCGTAGCCATTCGTAAACAGGACCGGTGACGCTGCCGGCATTCGACGGATGGTGTCGCGCGGCGTCTGAGGCTTTCGCCCGGCGACGACTTGCTCGGATATTTCATCCCACTGATAGCGATAGCAAGTGTTTTGTGATGGTCGTCACCAGGCCGCTCCCCACATCGTTACCGGAGGGCCGGAGGGCGTTTTAATCGATTTAGAACCGTTTTCATGCGTTGTGACCGCCCGAAAGAACCGTCATTTCGGACATCAAGCGACCGACAAGCCCGGCCCCAGGGCCCCAGGCGCCCAGGGCATCACTCGCCACCACATCGGGCGATACCCGCAGGTCGACCACGCCGCCACGTGCACCAATTGCAATAAATTCGGACGTAAGCCCTTAAAGCGCCCACTTGACTGGGCGGCGCCGCCACGCCGCAGCGCACCGGGGGCGACGGCAGTGCAAGTGAGGGCGATTCTTGAAAATCGGCACTGCCCGCAGTTCCGTGAAGCTCATTGGCTGGGCGAGGATCCAGGCCCGGAGGAGTCCGAAGGAGACTCGGTGATATATTTCCTGTTTGGGTAATTTCGCACGTTTTACGCGCCCGTCGACAGGCCCGGAACTCCAAGGCGAGGCAGGCCGGCGGTGACGGCGCCGAGGTCCTGGCCGGCAGAGGAAGCCGGCGAAGCACGGTCGAGGTGTGCCCGGTCTCCTCACGGAAGGGGGAAAGGGCGGATGAGGTAACGGATGCGGCATTGACAGTCGCCAGGATCGGCGCGACGGTGAAGGTTCTCCTGTGGCCCGAGACCGGAGGTCGCCCCTTGCCCGGTTCGCCAGCTCCTCTTTCGGACACCGACCTCATCGAACGCGTACGTGAGCTCCAGCCGCTCATCCGCTCGCAGGCCGTGCACGCGGAGCAGCAACGGCGGGTCACCGGCGAGGTCGTCGAGGCTCTCACGGGCGCCGGGATCCACCGTATGAACGTTCCCCGTCACTACGGGGGCTACCAGACTTCGTTGCGGACTCAGATCGACGTGCTGAGCGAGATCTCCGCCGCGTGTGGGTCGGCCGGGTTCATGGCGTTGATCCAGGCTGGGTGTGCGTTCATCGCGGCCCTGTTCCCCGACGAGGCTCAGGACGAGATCTTCACCGTGCCCGATGTACGGATCAGCGGCACTCTCGTCCCGAGCTCGAAAGCCGTTCCGGTGGACGACGGCTATGTGGTGAACGGAAAATCTCCCTTCGCGACCGGCTGTCAGAGCGCCGACTGGCATTTGCTGACCGCGCTGGCCGGCACCGGGGAGGGCCCGCCGGAGATGCTGTGGCTGGCGATCCCCATGGCCGATCTCAAGGTGCTGGACGACTGGAACGTCTCCGGTCTGGCCGGGAGCGGCAGCAACACCGTCGTTGCCCAGGATGTTCACGTGCCCACCCGTCGCGTCCTGCCGGTGGGGCCGTTACTGGCGGGCGGGTATCCGTCGCAGCGCAACAGCACCGACCCCTTCTACGGGATGCCGGTGCTGTTGCTGTTCTGTGCCTGGACGGCCGCGAACGCCCTGGGTCTGGGACGGGCGGCCTTGACAGAGTTCAGGGAGCGCATCCATCAGCGGGGCATCACGTACACCTTCTACGAGCGTCAGCACGAGGCCCCGGTGACGCATCTCCAGTTCGCCGAGGCCGCGATGAAGGTCTCCTCCGCGGAACTGCTCGCCGCCGACTTCGTGGGGCTGATCGAATCCAGGGTGGCGGACGGAGCGCCGTACACGACGGAGGAGCGAGCCCGGATCAGGGCGCAGTGCGGGTATCTGACGCGGTTGTGCAAGGAGGCCGCGGACCTGATCGGGTCCGCTTCGGGTGCCTCGGCCCTGAACCGGGAGGTGCCGGTCCAGCGGATCGTGCGGGACCTCACCGCCCTGAACGTGCACTCGTTCGTCAACCCCGCCGCCAACCTGGAGCTGTACGGTCGGGTGTTGTCGGGGCTCGATGCGCGTACGCCGTTTCTCTAGTACTCCGCTCGAAGTTCGCTGTCGTCTCTGGTCAGACGGGCAAGCATGGCGGGATGCGGGATGCCTGGGCGAGGGCGAAGCCGGTGCGGCCGACGGCGGGGACCTTCCGGGCCGGGCCTAGGCCCAATGCTGGTGACTTAGATGTCCTCGTTCGTTGGTTGTGGTGTGGCATGGGGTGGGCAGGTCAGGTCGCCTGCGGGTGAGCGTTTGTCGGACCGGATCGCGATCGGGGTGCTGACAGGGGCGTTTCCGTCGCGGCTGGTCGACGAGGTGATCGCGGAGACCGGACGGGGTGAGCGGCGCAGTCGTCTTTTGCCGGCCCGGGTGGTCGTGTACTTCGTGCTGGCGATGTGTCTGTTCTTCGGGCAGCCGTATGAGGAGGTGTCGCGGTTGCTGGGCGCGGGTCTGGGCGATGCGGGGCGCTCGTGGCGGGTGCCGACGACTGCCGCGATCGGGCGGGCGCGTCGGCGTCTGGGCGTTGAGCCGTTGAAGTTGCTGTTCGCGCGGGTGTGCCGTCCGGTGGCGGTGCCGCAGACGGTGGGTGCGTGGTATCGGCGGTGGCGTCTGGTGGCGGTGGACGGCACGACGTTGGACCTGGCGGACACGGCGGAGAACGACAGCTTCTTCGGCCGCCCGGGGTCCGGGCGGGGGACGGGCGCGTTCCCGCAGGCCAAGGTGGTGGCGCTGGCGGAGTGCGGGACGCACGCGGTGTTCGGTGCGGCGGTCGGGTCGTTGTCGGTGAGTGAGCCGGTGCTGTCCCGGCAGTTGTTGACCGGGCTCGGGGCGGGGATGCTGCTGCTGGCCGACCGGGGCTTTTACGGGTTCGAGCTGTGGCAGGCCGCCCGGGCCACCGGCGCGGACCTGCTGTGGCGGATGCGTAAGAGCGCGGCTTGGCCCGTGGTTCAGGTCCTGGCCGATGGCTCCTGTCTCAGCGCCGTCCATGCCGAGTGGGACCGCAAGAGCCGCCGCAGCCCGGTGGTGGTCCGGGTGATCGAGTACACCCTCGCCCGCACCGGCGACGCCACCGTCTGCCGCCTGCTGACCACCCTGCTCGACCCGGAGGAAGCACCGGCGGACGAACTGGCCGCGCTCTCCGCCCAGCGGTGGGGGATCGAGACCACACTGGACGAGATCAAGACCCGCCTGCGCGGCCCGAAGCTCGTCCTGCGCTCGAAATACCCGTGGGGCGTGGAGCAGGAGATCTACGGCTTCCTCCTGGTGCACCACGCCATCCGGTAGCTGATGCACCAGGCCGCGACCGGCCAGGGCCTTGATCCCGACCGGTTCTCCTTCACCCGGTCCCTGCGGACCGTGCGCCGCCAGGTCCCGGCCCAGGCGGCGTTTTCCCCCCGGCAGACTCGCCCGGGCACTGACCCGCACCCTGGCTGAGATCGCTGAGCGCCTGCTGCCCGCACGCCGCCATCGCACCTGCCCCCGAGTGATCAGACGCAAGATGTCCAACTGGCCGCTCAAACAGGCCGAGCATCGCAACTGGACACCACCCGCACCGCACAGCATCACCATCACTCGGCGGGACAGAACTTAAGTCACCGACATTGCGGTTAGGCCCGGCCGCTGTGCCCGTCGCTCATCGGCTCTGCGCACCGCTTCGTGGATCCTTCGACGGTTCTTCCTCGGAGGACCTGGTGCGTGAAGGACTCATCGCCGCCAGCAGAACCGTCCCTGTGACGGCAAGTACAAGCATCACTCCGGCCAGCACCCAGGCGGTAGTTGTGATACCGAGGGCCGCGAGCAGATAGCCGGCCAGGAGACCGCCCAACGGAATCGCGCCGTTGGGGAGAATGCCGCTGGCTCCGCTGACCTGGCCCAGGAGTGGGGACGGTGTGGCATTGACACGGTACAGACCTACCGCGACACCGCTGAGAGCACCGATGCCCCCGACGCCGAACCAGGCGACTCCCTGGACAGCAGGGTGTCGAGTGGCAGCGACGGCTGTGGCGCACAGTGTCCAGCCCCAGAGTGCGAAGGCAAAAATCCGGCGGGCCGAGAACGAACCGGAGACCCGTGATGCGACTGCCGCGCCCACGAGGCCGCCGACGCCGGAGCCGGCCAGCAGCAGGCCGAGGACCCAGGTCGGCTGACGGTCCTGGGTGGCGGAGACGATGAACAGCAGGATCATGCACTGCCAGAGCATGTTGGTGGCACCGAACAGAAAGTTCGTGATGCGCAGGAAGGGCTCGTGCCAGAGCCACGTGAGGCCCTGGCGCACTCCCCTGGGCGGCTGGCTGCCCACGGTGCCGGGTTGGTCGACCGGGTTCATGCGGCGGCCGTCGACCATGCTGAGGGTCAATGTGGCGACGGCGTAGGACCCGAGGTTGGCGAAGAACGGCAGCCACCGCATGACGCCGTAGAGGACGACTCCGACGGCGCGGGACAGCAGGACGGCGGCGTGGGTCTGTGCTTCGTACAGGGACAGGGCCGTAGGCCGCTGGTCTTCTTGGACGACGTCCCGGATGGCCGCCATCTCGGCCAGCTGGAAGTAGACGAAGAAGCACCCTTCGGTGAAAACCAGGGCGATCACCGCCGGCAGGAACCAACTCACATCGAGCATGCCGAGCGTGACGAGAACGGCTGCTGTGACGAGTCCGCCGGCTTGGCATACAGCCATGGTGCGGCGCCGGTTGCGGGTGTCGGCGTTCAGCCAGGCGGGCAACTGCACCAGGATGTTGGGCAGTGCTCCGGCGAAGGTGACCCAGCCCGCGGCTACCGGCGAGCCGGTCTCGGCCAACGTCAGCAGCGGGTACGCGATGCGGGCGCTGTTGGTGCCCAGCAATGAGGTGCCGTTGCCCAGCCACAGCAGCATGAAGTCACGGTTCCGCCATACCGAGACGGCTTTCATCGGACGTCCCGCATGGTCGGCCGGTCCGCCTGGTCCGCCTGGTTCACCCCGGCCGCACCAGCCTGCCCTTGCATTACGGTCGGGGCGCCGCGCACCGATAAGGCCGGGGTGCCGCAGTCGACCACTGAAACTGCCATGGCCGCCGACTCGCGAGCCGGGATCAGCGCCCGTAGCGAGCGCAGCGCAGGGGGGTGTGGGAACCGTCGGTGAGGCAGATCCGCACGACTGCGGCCCCGCCGGGGACGTCCGCCGGCACGGTCATGAAGAAGCGGGCGCTTGAGCCGCACACGACGTTGGGGCTCAGTTCATCCCCCAACTGTCCGTCGTGGGTGTCGAGGGTGTACGCCCGGGTGGCCCGGCAACTCGGGATGTCGGCCGAGCTGACCGACTTGTGCTCGCCGGACACGATGACCGACCGGTCGTGCCATTCGATGAGGCCCCTCGTGTACGTGTTCCCGATGGTGACGTCGAATTCACTGATCGGGTAGTCCGCGGCGTGGGCGTCGGCAGCAGGGGCGCCCAGGAGCGTGCCCGTGGCCAGCGCGACGGTGCTGAGGGCAGCGGCGAGATGAGTGCGCATGCGGTCTCCAGGAGTTGTGCCTGTCGCAGCTGTCGGCTGACAATTGCCCCAGTGTCCGGGCACACACTGATCGCGTCTACGGCAGATCTGGCCAAGTGTTGCGACGACTTGAACGCACCCTCGGCTGCGGCCGCGGCAACAGCGGCGTCCGGATTCGGGCGGAGCACCGGAAGCCCAGCCGAGAGAAGCACCGAACCCCCGGCCGGGGCAGCTCATCGGGCCGGGAACCGGCCAAGCGGCTCACCGCATCGGGAGCGCAGCCGAGCGGATCACCGGCATCGGAATGTCGAGAATCCTCGCTTGACAAGGAAGTAAGGGCCGAGACCGGGTTCCGGGTTCTCTCGCACACCCATGGGTTTTCGGACGGAGTTCAGTTCGATGAACTGCGCGTGCCCGTCCCGTGTCAGACCGATCCGCGGCCCGGGGCCCTACGCGGTTCCGGACGGTCTGTGGGCCACGCGCGCGACGATCGTCAAAGCACTGAAACACGAGGAGCACTCGATTGACGGGGCCGGCGAATGCCGGCTACGTGGCGAAACCCTTCCTGAGCCCGTCGAGAACGGTCAACTCGCGGGAGGACAGCGGCGGTTCCGAGAGCCGGGGCAGAGGGGATCCGTTCATCGCGGCCAGGACGGCTCTCGGGCGCAGCAGGCGGGTCGGGCCGGTGGTCAGGCTGGTGACGTCCCACAGGGCGGATGCCGCATCGTAGGAACCGGTGGCCGCACGCCCCCGCGGCCAGCAGCCGGGCGCGCACGCCGACTCCGGGCAGCAGGTCCTCCATCGCGGTCAGGCCGCCCGCCATGAGCAGGTGTGCGTGGCGCCCCTGGGGGACGCCCTTTCGGTTCTCGGGGCCGGCGGGCAGAGCGTCGCGGTCGAGGAGGAGGACTTCGTCGACCGCGGGAGACAACGCTGCGGCAGCCAGCATGCCGGCCGGCCCCGCTCCGACGACGACAGCTCTCCCCCTGATGCTCCTTCATGCCGTGGTCGGTGCGGTCACGGCTCTCCCGCTTGCCGCGGTCTCGCGAGCCGCGCGCGCGCCAGCGCTTCGGCCAGGTCCAGGAGTTCACTGGTGAGCCGGTACTTTCCAGGATTCGCCGAGGAGGCTTCCCCGTTGACGGAGTTCCGGCGGGCCGCCTCCACGGTCATGGCCGCCTCCGATGCGGCCCGGGCGCTCCTGGTCGTGTGGCCGTGGTCGACCGCGGCCTGGTACGCCTCTTCGCCCACACGGTCGTCGAACTCGGCCGTCAGACGCAGCAGCGCGTCGTGGATCGATACTTCGAGCAGGTGGAGACGGGTCCTGGGCAGTTGCCAGAAGGACGGCTGGGGCTTCGGCACGGTCGCCACGTCCCGTACCTCCAGCCACAGCGGCTCCAGGCTGCGGAACTCGGTCAGGCTGCGGCGCTGCGCGGCGACCGCGGAGACCAGTCCCGGCAGGACGAAGCCGGCGGCGCAGAGCAGGGCACCGAGCGAGGCGGCGGGCGGGGCGACGGTCGTGGAGAGGAAGTCCAGGTCGTACCCGAGCCATCGGGCCACGACCGCCGTGGCCTTGGTCAGGAAGAACCCGGCCACGTCCAGCGTCAGTCCGGCGAGGAGCAGCTTCAGACCCGTTCGGAGCAGGCCGGTCACCTCGCCCCGCACCCACCGCAGGCACAGCAGCGACATCACTACCGTCGAGGCCAGGTGTGCCACGAGGTAGAGGACGATCATCTCCCGCATGTAGCGGGTGTTCGCATAGTAGGTGTCGAGGTCCTGGAGACGTTCCGCGTCGGCGTCCGCCAGAGAGAAGAGGACGACGATGGCGATGATCAACGAAACGTAGACGGCGATGCCGACGCGGACCATCCGCCGCACCTGCCGGGGCGGGCCGCCTCTCCAGCGGATCAGCAGGATCAGCAAGGATCCGCTGTAGGCGGACAGCGCGCTGTAGGTGAGCGGCGCACCCGCGTTGGGGATGCCCGTGAATCTGTTGAACGCGGCCAGGGTCGCGGGGGCCGCGCAGAAGAAGGTCAGGGCACCCAGGCAGATCGATGCGCAGGTGGGCAGGGTCAGCGGGTTCCGGGGAGCCGTCCGCGGGTGACGGAAGATCAGGACAGCGGCCAAGAAGAAGACCAGAGCCGCTATGTACACGACAAGACTCATGTGCCGTGGCTCCGTTCGGCTCCGCCCGCGATGGGGGTCGGTTCCGGGTGCACCGCGGTCGGGACCGATCCTGGCCGTGGGGGTTCGAACCGGGTGCGGAAGGCGGCGACGGTGCTGGAGGTGGCGAGCGCGTCCGCGAGGGGGCCGAGCGCCGCCGAGCCCGGTGTCAGCGACAGCCGGTCGGCGGTGTCGAGGGGGCGGGCGCCCGGCGTTCCGCTGAGTGCGGCCGCCGCCGCGACGGTCACGGCCCACGCCGTCGAGGTCGCGCGCTCGGGGTCGCCCGACGCGTGCAGTTCCGCCGCATGGGCCCGGTCGTGGAGTCTGCGGTCGTAGAACTCCTCGATGTCCCTGAGGCCGTTGAGAATGCTGCTCTGGCGCCAGATCAGCCACATGAGGGGCGAGAACGGACGCGGTACCCGCAAGGCCCGCCGGGTGAGGACCCCGTCCAGTTCCCGTTCGAGCGGGGCGAGCCGGACGTAGTCGCGCAGCGCCTGCCGCACGTCCGTCAGGCGCGGCCCGGCGAGCGGTACGAGGACGCCCACCGCGGTCAGGAAGGCTCCGACTCCGGCGCAGACGGGGGCGATCGTCGTGCTCAGCACCGACAGGTCCTGCCCGCTCCAGCGGGCGACGACGGCGATCAGCTTGGAGATGCTGTACCCGGTACTGATCAGTGTGCCGGATCCCATGATCAGCAGGCCGCCGCGCAGCCAGGGACGGCACCGTACCCGGCGGGCCCAGCGCAGCGACCGCAGCGAGGTGACGGTCACGGCCGTCAGATGCGCCACGAGGTACAGGACGATCATCTCGGCGATCCAGGGGGTCGCCGAGTAGTAGGTGTCGAAGTCGGTCCGGCGTTCCTCGTCCGCGCGCCCGATCACGAACATCACGGCGATGGCGACGACGACCGCGGCATAGCCGCACACCCAGCGCCGAGTGATCCGGCGCGCGTCGGATCCGGCGCGCCAGTGGGCGATCAGCACCAACGACGCCGCGCCATAGGCGGTGATCGATATGTAGGTCAGGGGCGCGGCCAGGTTGGGTACGCCGCTGAGGTCGTTGATCGTCCCCACCGTCGGCGGCGCACCGAAGAGGAAGCACAGCGATGCCAGGGCCAGTACCGCGTTGATGGCGCGCAGGGAGGGATCGCGCCAGTGACGGACGAGGTCGGGCAGCTTCATCAGGAGTCCGAGCGACAGCGCGGCGCAACTGACGTAGTTGATCAGTCCGCTCATCTTCGGTTCCCGCCACGGTAGTTGAGCGCGGCTCCGATGCGTCCGGCGAGGTCGTCGGTGTCGGAGGGGAGTTCCATGAGGGACCGCATGCGCCGGCCCACCAGGAGCCCGAACAGCTCGGCCTCCCGCTCCTCCGCCAGCAGGAAGTCGGTGCGGGCGGCGACCGGTCGGAGCTCGTCGTGGTCGGGGACCTGACCGAGGGCGATTCTGCTCATTTTGTACATGTGCCACATTTCATGGCCGAAGATCCCCGTCTGATGCCACGGGACGGCGTCCTTCTCGACGAGGACGTCGTCGTGGTCCGTGCGCTCCAGCCAGAGTCCGGTGGCTGCCGATACCGCCGGGAAGTTCACCTTGTGCACGTAGATGGGCCGGCCACGCCACTGGATCGCCGCCTGGACGAGGGCATCGAAGAGTTCTTCAGGACGGGCCGGGGCTTTTGCCCGGATCGGGTCGATGAGTGTGTCGGCGAATCTGCGCATCTCCTTGTTGCGGTTCTGCGCCAGCCGCCACCGCTGAAGGCCGCTCATCATGCCCATGCGCAACTCCCCGCAGCGGTCGGCCGCGTGCACGTGCGGGGCCCCGGTGAACCGGGCCGGGCGTCGCGCCGCCGGACGGGCGTGCCCGTGCGCGGGGCTCTGGTGAACTCGGCCTTCATCGACAGTCTCCGCCGGTCGGTCCGCCGCCTTCGCACCCGGGGCCGGTACCGGGGCCGTCCGGGCGGGTGATCATGTCGGCCCACCGGCTGAGGCTGCTCAGCGCGTCCGGGAGTACGTGGGGCGCCCGCGCGGCGAGGCGCAGGATCTCGGGTGTGCGCAGCGCGGCGAGGGGGTCCGACTCGGCCTCCAGACCTCGCAGTACGGGTTGCAGTGCTTCGTCCAGCGCTTCGGGCTCGTCCGCGGTCAGAAACCCGGGCGGCTGCGCGAAGAACCGACGCAGCCTGTCCGCCGACTCCAGGCTGGGGACCCCCTTGGTGAGCCAGTCGCTCATGGTCTGGCGTGACACACCCGCGCTGGCGGCGAGCTCCTCGACCGAGTAGCGCCTTCCGTCAGGCCGCCGCCGGGTTCTGCGCAGGAGTTCCAGCCGTTGTCGCACCCGTTCGGCCACCGACGTCTCGTCGGCCCGCCCGCCGTCCAGCAGGGCCCGGACGATCCCCTCGGGAACGCCTGCGCGCAAGGACAGGTCGTCGACGTCGAGGGCGTCCGCCAGTCGCCCGGATCCTCCGGCGGCGTGCGCCAGCCGCTCCAGGGTTTCCCCGAGCCGTGCGTAGGCGTCTTCTGCTGTCACCGAGCACTCTCCCCGGCCGCGTAGGCCGACCCGTGGGGACCGGCACCTCGGAGGCGCCTGCCCTGCCTCAGAAATGTCAAATACTCCAGCCCTGATATGCAAGTCTGATTGACAACTCGCGAGGAGAATAGCAGCCAAAACACGTGCTGTGAGGCCCCGTTCGGACATCCTTGGCCGGTTCCGGTCGGTCCACCGCGGCGCCTGACGCCGGCCCAGGAGCCCGGCAAGCGTGCGGCCCCGGTCGGGTAGCTTGGGCCACGCGGCCCAGTGAACGTGTCGAGGTGTCAAGGTATGGGGAGGCCCCGGGCGGTATGGCAGAGGCGATCGGTTCCGAGCCGTCCACCGAGGGCACACCGCGCCGTTCCACGGTGCGCTGCGACGGCGAACTCCTCAGCTGCGTACGGCTCGTTCCCGCCCCCGACGCGTCGGCGGACGGCCGGCCGGCCGTCGTGTTCCTGCACGGCGCGGGCACCAGTGCCAAGGCGCGTTTCACCGGCCTGATGGCGGAGGCCGCCGCCCGCGGGCACGAGGCACTGGCCTTCGACTTCTCCGGGCACGGCGAAAGCACGGGAACGCTGCCGGAGTTGAGCCTGCGCCGTCGGTTCCACCAGGCCCGGGACGTGATCGACCAGCACGTCCCGAACGGCCGGGGGCTGGTCCTGGTCGGCTTCAGCATGAGCGGGCAGACCGTGGCCGACCTCGCGGCCCACTACGGCGGCCGGGTCGCGGCCGTGGGGCTGTGCGCCCCGGCGGTGTACGCCTCGGCCGCCTGGCCGCTGCCGTTCGGCAAGGGTTTCACCGAGGTCATCCGGACCCCTGACAGCTGGCGGGATTCGCCCGCGCTCGGTGTCTTCGCCGGGCTGACCCTTCCTGCCGTACTCGCGACGCCCGGCACGGACGCGGTCATCCCGCCTGCCGTGACCGAGGCCGTCGCCGGTGCGCTTCAGGAGCGCTCCCGGTTCACCCGGCTCGTCCTTCCGGAGGCGGACCACAGCCTGGGACGGTGGTTCGCCCGCGAGGAGTCGTCGCGGCGCCGGTTCGTCGAAGCCCTGCTCACCGGCGTCTGATCCGCCCGTCCGGCCGTACGGCGTGGGCGGCGCGGTGTCCAGGCCGGCGCGGCTGACCAGCCGGCTCGCGCCGTCCTCGCCCCGGCCTCACCGGTGGCCATCCGAACGCCGGGGCGGCGGATACCGCTGCTTCTCTTCGACCGTCCCATCCGTGGGCACGGAAGGACGGTCAGATGACGCCCGCCGCCCTCAGCCGCTCGATCTCCTCCGCGTCGTACCCCAGTCCGGCCAGGATCGCGTCGGTGTGTTCGCCGACGGCCGGGACCGGGTCCATGCGCGGTACGGTTCCGGCGAGGTCGACGGGTGGCAGCAGCGCGGACACCGTCCGGTCGCCCGGGAGCGCGACGCTCCGCCAGCGCCGCCGGGCGCTCAGCACGGGATGCGCCAGGAACTCCGTCACGTCGTTGACACCGGCGTTGGCGATGCCCGCCGCGTCCAGCAGTTCCATCGCCGCCCGGCTGTCCAGCTCGCCGAAGCGCCCGGCGATCAAGGTGTCCAGCTCCTCGCGGTGGGCCACTCGGTCCGGGCCGGTGGCGAAGCGCGGATCCGCGACGAGGTCCGGGCGGTCCAGGAACCGTTCGCACAGCGCGACCCACTCGCGTTCGTTCTGGACGGAGAACAGGACTTCCTTGCCGTCGGCGGCCGGGTAGGCGCCGTAGGGGGCGATGGTCGCGTGCCGGGTGCCGAGGCGCGGGGGCTGCCCGCCGCCGTAGCGGGTGTAGTACGCGGGCTGGCTCATCCACTCCGCCAGCGCCTCGAACAGGGAGACCTCGACGGCCCGGACCGTGCCGCGGGTGGCGCGGACGAACAGTGCGGTGAGGATGCCGGAGCAGGCGTACATCCCCGCGGCGATGTCGGCTACCGAGATGCCGGTCCGGGCGCTGCCCTCGGGTGTGCCGGTCAGTGAGACAAGGCCCGTCTGGCACTGCACCAGCAGGTCGTACGCCTTGCGGTCGGCCCAGGGGCCGCTGGTGCCGTAACCGGAGACGGAGCAGGGGATCAGGCGCGGGAAGCGCTCCGTGAGGGCTCGGGTACCGAAACCCAGCCGGGTGGCCGCGCCCGGCGCCAGGTTCTGCACGAACACGTCGGCGTCCGCGAGCAGCCGGTTCAGGATCTCCTTTCCCCGGTCGGTCGCGAGGTCGAGTGTGATCGACTCCTTGGAGCGGTTGACCCAGACGAAATAGCTGGACTCACCGTGCACGGTCGTGTCGTACCGGCGGGCGAAGTCACCGCCGTCCGGCCGCTCCACCTTGATCACCCGGGCGCCGAGGTCGGCCAGCTGCCGGGTGGCGAAGGGAGCCGCGACCGCCTGTTCGACGCTCACGACGGTGATGCCGGTCAGGGGCAGGTCTTCGACGGATTCGATCATGCGGCGGCCTCCAGGAGCGGATTCCCGGCACGGACTACGATCGTGAGCTGTCAGTCCCAATCATGAGCGGTCACCAGCATCATGAATGGTCGCCATCATCATGAGTGGTCGTGCGAGCCTAAGGGAACAGTGGTCGCCACGGCCCGAGGTGGCCTTCGTCCGCACTGCCGGACCACGGGCACAGCGAGTCATGGGCGTGTTTCAGCCAAGGGTGTCCGCGTCTCAAACCGGTAGGCGCAGACGCGGCTGTCGGGGCTGACAGTTGATCAATAACCTTGTGCCGCAGGCTGTGACTCACATTAGGAGCCCCATGTCCACCGCTCAGCAGGTACCTGACATACTCTCGCCCGAGTTCGCCGCGAACCCCTATCCGGCCTACCGGGCGATGCGGGAGAGCGCTCCCCTCATCTGGCACGAGGTCACACAGAGCTACATCATCTCGCGCTACGACGACGTCGAGCACGTCTTCAAGGACAAGAACAGCGAGTTCACCACCGACAACTACAACTGGCAGATCGAGCCGGTGCACGGCAAGACCATCCTGCAGTTGAGCGGTCGCGAGCACTCGGTACGCCGGGCACTGGTCGCGCCGGCCTTCCGCGGCAGCGATCTGCAGGAGAAGTTCCTGCCCGTCATCGAGCGCAACTCCCGTGAACTGATCGACGCCTTCCGCGACAGGGGCTTTGCGGACCTGGTCCACGACTACGCGACGCGGTTCCCCGTCAATGTCATCGCGGACATGCTGGGTCTGGACAAGGGCGACCACGACCGCTTCCACGGCTGGTACACCTCGGTGATCGCTTTCCTGGGCAACCTGTCCGGCGATCCACAGGTCGCGGCGGCCGGGGAGCGCACCCGGGTGGAATTCGCCGAATACATGATCCCGATCATCCAGGAGCGGCGCGAGAACCTGGGCGACGACCTGCTGTCCGCGCTCTGCGCCGCCGAGGTCGACGGCGTGCGGATGAGCGACGAGGACATCAAGGCCTTCTGCAGCCTGCTGCTCGCCGCGGGCGGCGAGACCACCGACAAGGCCATAGCCAGCATCTTCGCCAACCTGCTCGCGCACCCGGAGCAGTTGGAGGCCGTCCGCCGGGACCACGGGCTCATCCCCCGCGCCTTCGCCGAGACGCTGCGCTTCACGCCGCCCGTCCACATGATCATGCGGCAGTCGGCGACCGAGGTCGCCCTCAGCGGAGGCACCATACCGGCGGGCGCGACCGTCACCTGTCTGATCGGGGCCGCCAACCGCGACCAGACCCGCTACCGCGACCCGGACCGGTTCGACATCTTCCGGGACGACCTGACCACCACGACGGCCTTCTCCGCCGCGGCCGACCACCTCGCCTTCGCGCTCGGCCGGCACTTCTGCGTGGGCGCGCTGCTGGCGAAGGCCGAGGTCGAGATCGGCGTCGGTCAACTGCTCGACGCGATGCCCGACGTCCGGCCGGCCGACGGCTTCGACCTGGTGGAGCAGGGCGTGTTCACCCGCGGCCCGCAGTCGCTGCCGGTGCGGTTCACACCGAGCGCCGTCTGAAAGAGCGCGCCGCGGCCCGCGGCCGGACCGGTCACGACCTGCCGTCGTCCCGGTCCGCCGCGGCGCCCGCGTGCTACTGGACGACCGGGGTGAACAGCGCGGGCAGCGTCGTCAGACCACGCATCCAGACGGACGGGCGCCAGGTCAGCTCCTCCGGTTCCACCGCCAGGACCAGGTCCGGCAGCCGCTCAAGCAGCGTCTCGACCGCCGTACGGGCGATGACGTCGGCGAGCAGCGGGGCCGGGTACGGGCAGCGGTGCTCGCCGTTGCTGAACGACAGATGGGCGGAGTTCTCCGCGCCGACGTGCGAATCGGGCCAGATCTGCGGATCGGTGTTGGCCGCGGCCAGCCCCAGCACGACGCAGTCGCCCGCACGGATCTGCCGGCCGCCGAGCTGGGTGTCGCGCACCGCCCAGCGGCCGATGAAGTTCTGGGTCGGCGTGTCCAGCCAGAGGACCTCGTTCAGTGCCTCGCCGACGCTGAGCCGGCCACCGGAGACGTTCAGGGCGAACCGCTCGTCGGTGAGCAGCAGCCGCAGCGTGTTGCCGATCCAGTTGGCGGTCGGCTGCTGGGCCGCTGCGATCACGGAGATCAGGTCCTGGACGATCTCCTCGTCGGTCAGCCCCGCCGGGTCGAGGATCATCCGAGAGGTGACGTCCGGGCCCGGCCGGTCCCGCTTCTCCTTGACCAGTCGCTGGATGCGTTCGCCCACGCGGGTGTAGGCGGCGACCGGGTCGTCGCCCTCCGAGGCGTCGAGCGAGATCCGCAGGTCCTCGACGAGGTGCTGGGTGTCCGCGGCCTGGTGCGGCATCCCGCACATCTGCACCGCCGCGCGCATCGGCAGGGCATGCGCGTAGGTGCTCATCAGCTCGGCCCGGCCGCTGCCGGCGAAATCGGCGATGAGCCGGTCGGCGATGACCTGGCAGTCACGGGCCAGTTCGAACTGGTCGACGCCCTCCAGCGCCTGGGTGATCACGCCGGCCCGGCGCCGGTGCTCCACGCCCTCGGTGAACAGCACCGAGGGCTGGTAGCCGACGAAGGGCAGCAACGGCCAGTCCGGCGGAATGGCCGACCACTGGTTCCAGCGCCGGGAGTCCCGGGCGAACAGCTCGTCGTGGCTGGTCACATAGCTGACCTCGGTGTAGCCGAGGACGAGCCAGGCCGGTACGTCCCCGTCCAGCAGCACGGGCGCCACGGCACCGTGCTCGCGGCGCAGACTCCGGTACAGCTGTGACGGCGTCTGCTGGTACTCCAGACCGCCCAGCGGCACCGCGCCCTGGTGGGCGGGGCAGCCCGGGGGTGGTGTGGGGTCGGATCCGGTGTCGGTCACGATGCGCTCTCCTTGACCGCGGCCATCTGGTAGAGGTGATCCACGAGGGTGATCAGTACGTCCTTGCCCGATGCCCGCACCCGTGCGTCGCATTCGATCAGCGGTACGTGCTCGGGCACGGCGAGCGCCTGCCGTATCTCGTCCAGGGAGTATCTGGAGGGGTCGTCGTCGAAGCGGTTGACGGCCACCACGAACGGCGTCTTGTGCTGCTCCAGGCGGTCTATCGCGTACCAGGAGTCGTTCATCCGCCGGGTGTCGACCAGGACGACCGCCCCCAGCGTGCCGGAGAAGAGGCGGTCCCACAGGAACCAGAAGCGCTCCTGGCCCGGGGCGCCGAACAAGTACAGCACCATGCGGTCGTTGAGGCTGATCCGGCCGAAGTCGAAGGCCACGGTGGTCGTGGTCTTCGCCCGCACCCCGCTGAGCTCGTCGACGCCGACACCGGCCTGCGTCATCACTTCCTCGGTGTTCAGCGGCCGGATCTCACTCACCGAGCGGACCAAGGTCGTCTTGCCGACACCGAAGCCACCCACGACGACGATCTTCAGTCCGGTCTCGGCGGCATCGGCCAAGGGCGCGCGGGTGGCAGGCAGTTCAGAGATTGCGGAGCCCATCGAGCACCTCCTTGAGAAGGGCGGTTTCGGGAAGCGAGGCGAAGGATTGTGCCGCGCGCGGGTGGCGCGCGGTGATCCGGCTGGTGGCGAGCAGGTCACCGAGCAGGATGCGCACCACAGTGATCGGGAGTTTCAGCTCCGCGGAGATCTCGACCACGGCCGTCGGGTGCCGGCACAGTTCGAGGATCCTGACGTGTTCCGACTGCATGCCGGCGGTCGGCTCGCACTCGCTGACCACCAGGGTGACCAGGTCGAAGGAGTCGTCGGCGCGGCTGCGTCCGCCCGTGACCGTGTAGAGCCGATCGGGATCACCGGTGTCCACGGGCCTGCGCATCACGAGGTGGCACTCCCCGCCACCGGATTGCGGGGCTCGGCCCGCAGGTGGTCACCGATCTGCTCGACCAGCTCGGTCATCTGGTTGCCGACCACACCCGGGTCGGCGTTCTCGTCGGCCACCACGGCCAGGTGGGCTCCCTCGCCCGCCTCCACGATGAACAGCAGGCCGCCGTGGAACTCGGTCATGGAGTGGCGGACTCCGCCGCTGCCGTTGCCGAACTCCACGGACGCGCCCTGGGCGAGGGCCTGGATGCCCGAGCAGATGGCGGCGAGCTGGTCGGCCTGGTCCAGCGTCAGGTGCTCGGTCCAGCAGAGCTTCAGGCCGTCCCGGGAGAGCACCAGGGAGTGACGGGTCCCGGGAGTGCGCTCCAGGAGGTTCTGCAGAAGCCAGGTGAGGCTGTTGTCGGTGGTCTGCATGGCAGGTGATGGGACGGTGGTGCCCGGTTGTCCGGTCACCGGCCCGTTCCTCCAATCTCGCGATCTTGGGGCAGGGGATGCCAAGGCTCTGGGCGTCATAGGGAGGACGCCGTGGTGCTACTCCGGAGCGGGCTGCTCCGAGTCCGTGTCGACGGACGGGGTCGCCTCGCCCGCGCCGGCCCGGCGCCCTCGGTGGAAGGCGCCGAACTGCGCGCCCGCGTCCCGGGCCGCCCCGCTGCCGCCCGGGCGCGGCTCCTCGCGGCCGGAGGTGTCGTCGCCGGTCCTGCGCTGCCGGCGTTCGAGTTCGGCCTCGGCCATGGTCCGGCCGGGGGCACGCACCGGGAGGCCGTTGACCGTGGAGGCGGTACGGCGGGTCAGGTCCGGCTCGGGCGCCGGCTCGGTCACGCTCGGGACGTCCGGCAGGGAAAGGGCGGTGAGCAGATCGGTCTCCGGAGCCGGGACGGGTCCCTGGGCGGGGACAACCGTTTCCGTGTGGAGCTCGGAGGTGGCGGGGC
This sequence comes from Streptomyces sp. NPDC006012, assembly GCF_042871185.1. Taxonomy (NCBI): domain Bacteria; kingdom Bacillati; phylum Actinomycetota; class Actinomycetes; order Kitasatosporales; family Streptomycetaceae; genus Streptomyces; species Streptomyces sp. NPDC006012. The sequence goes on along the minus strand of NZ_JBIAIE010000006.1, from coordinate 64,594 downwards.
CCGGGTCGCGCTGCTGGGCGAGCAGCTGCGGCGGCAGCAGGACGACGACGCCCGTGCCGCCACGCGACGACGGCCGGTAGTTGACGCTGATGCGGTACTTGGCGGCCAGGCGTCCGACCACGGCCAGACCGAGGCGGGTGCCCTGCAACGAGGCGAGGTCGGTCATCTGCCCCGCCACCGCCCGCTCGGCGTGCCGCATCGCGGCGTCGGCCATCTTCAGACCGCTGTCCTCGATGGTCACGACGATTCCGGCGGTGCGCTCCTCCACGTAGACGTGGACCTCGTCGATGGGCGGGGAGAAGTTGGCGGCGTTGTCCATCAGTTCGGCGAGCAGGTGCATGACGCCCTCGGCCGCGTAACCGGAGATCGCGGCCTGGGTGGAGCAGTGCATGCGGACGCGCTGGTAGGCGGCGATCCGGCCGACCGCGCCGCGCAGGATGCTCTCCATCACGATGGGCTTGTTCCAGGCGCGGCTGGACCGGCCGCCCATCAGCAGGGCCAGCCGGTCGGTCATGAGACCCAGCTGGGAGGTGCTGTGGTCGAGACGCAGCAGATCGCCGAAGACCTCTTCGCCGTACCGCTCCTGGAGTTCCCGGAGGTCGGCGAGCATGCTGACGGCCTTGGCCTGGACGCGGCTGAGGGCCTTGGCGGAGGCGGCCTGCGCGGCGGCGGCACGCCGCTCGCTGAGGGCCATCTCCCGCAGGAACAGCTCCACGGGGGCACGCAGCAACGGGATGGTCGGCCAGTCCAGTTCGGCCATGACGACCTCGGCGGAGCTGCCCTCGCGCAGCCGGGCGATCGCCGTGGGCAGCGTGTGCTGCGTCAGCCGTTCCAGCTCCGCCGCGCCGAGGGTCCGTTCCCACTCGGCCTCGTGGCTTTCGGTGCGGGCCGCAGCGGCCTGCTGAATGGATTCCTCCATGAGGGTGGCGAATGACTGCACGATGCGCCGCAGTTCCGGTTCGGCGACGGACCCGGAGTTGGCCACCGCCAGGTCGGCGCCTTCCCCGTCGTGCAGTTGTTTCACCACGGCCGGCAGGGCGACGTTCGCCACGTGCAGGGCGGCCGCGTGCTGCTGGGCCAGCTGTGCGTTGAGGGTGCTGAGCTGCGCCGCCTGCTGGTCGGCCGTGCGGCGGGCTCGTCCTGCCAGCCGGGACGTCACGAGGGTGGCGCAGCCCAGGCAGAGCCAGGAGGCCCCGGCCACCGCCAGCGTCCAGGCCCGGGCGGGCTCGGGTGCCGCCGCCGAGACACCGCCGGCCGCCGCGGCGGTCGCCAGCAGCACGGCCGGAGGTACGGCACGTGCAGTGCGGGACGCCTTTGTCCGAGGCTGGCGGGGGGAAGCAGGCACTGACATTCCGCGGTCCCTCTGGTCCTTGAGAGCAGGGCAAGGTCGATCGACACATATCGACCGCGGTCAGAACGTCTCCACAGGTGGAGTGGAACCGTCCGGACGGCACCCGGCACATGCTAGTCATCCCTCGGACCGCGCGTGCCGGACAAGCTGCACACTCCGCCCAGGAGCGAACTTCGTCGAGATTTGGCCAGGCGAACCAAGTGATGTGATAAGGATTTCGGTCGCCGGACGCGGCGCGATGCCCCAATCGCCCTGAGTCCGCAGGTAATCGCCATGCGTTGCTCGGTGGATCTTCCGTCAACCTCGGCGATCCCCCTGTCCGAGGGGTCATTACTTTCAGCCGATTATGGCCGAGAACCGCTCACCGGCCGGCAGTACGGACCGACATCCCCGACGGCGGGGCCGACCCGCGCAACGCACGTACGGGCGCCCGGCCGGGCGGGGTCCCGGCGGACGCCCTTCCCACACATGTCGTTCAGGCGGACTTACGGGCCACACCGCCGTAGAAGCCGATCTCGTCCGAGCCGGCCGGCGGCGGGGTGTCCGGGCGCCAGAACGGGGCCTGGACGAGCCCGGGTTCGATCAGGTCGAAGCCGTCGAAGAACTGCCCGACCGCGGCGCGCGAGCGCAGGTTGAGAGTGGCGGTGGCCTTGCTGTAGACGGCCTGGGCAGCGCTGCGGTCGGCGAAGTCGCCCGTGGCGTGCGAGAGCACCAGGTAGCTGCCGGCCGGCAGCACGTCGCGCAGAGCGGCGACGGCCTCCCCGGGCCGTTCGGCGTCGGTGAGGAAGTGGAGGACGGCGACCAGGAGCAGGGCGACGGGCTCGTCGAAGCCGATGATCCGGCGGACGTCGGGGTGGTCCGCGATCGCCTACGGGTCGCGCAGGTCCCCGAGTGCGATGCTGGTCTCACCGGAGCGGTTGAGCAGCGCGCCGGCATGCGTGTGCACGATCGGATCGTTGTCGACGTCCGCGACCCGGACGTCCGGCGCGACGTCCTGGGCCGTTTCATGGACGTTCGGCGAGGTGGGCAGGCCGGTGCCGATGTCGAGGAGCCGGCGGACACCGCTGCCGACGACGTGCCGGACGGCCCGGCGCAGAAACGCCCGGTTGGCCCGTACGCCGACGCGCACCTCGGGCGCCGCGGCGGCGAGTGCGTCGCCGGCGTGGTCTCGCGGCCCCTCGGCCTTGCGGCCCCTTTGCGACTCCCGGCAGTCCTACGAGGGTTCGGCAGGGCCTCCGGTGGCCTCAGCGCTCCGGCGGAATCTCCTGTTCGGCCCAGATGATCTTTCCGCCGGTCGTGTACCGGGCGCCCCAGCGATGGGCCAGCTGGGCCACCAGGAACAGGCCCCTGCCGCCCTCGTCCGTGCTGCGGGCGTGCCGCAGTCGCGGCGCGGTGCTGCTGCCGTCGGAGACCTCGCAGGTCAGCCGGGAGGCGCGGATCAGGCGCAGCCGCAGGGGCGGTGAGCCGTAGCGGATCGCGTTGGTGACCAGCTCGCTGACGACGAGTTCGGTCGTCACGGCCAGTTCCCCGTAGCCCCAGTCGATCACCTTCCGGGTCGCACGGCTGCGCAGCTCACCGACGGCCGCCGGGTCCAGGGGCACGTCCCAGGAGGCGACGCGGTCGGCGCCCAGCTCGTGAGTGCGTGCCAGCAGCAGCGCGATGTCGTCGAGTTGCGGCTTGGGGACGAGCTGCTGCGCGGCGGTGGCGCACAGCGTTTCGAGATCGGGCCCGCGCCGGGACAGCAACCGGCCCAGCCTGGCCATGCCCATGCCCATGTCGCGGTCGACCCCCTCGACCAGACCGTCGGTGTAGAGACCGAGCAGACTGTTCTCGGCGAGTTCGATCTCGGTGGCCTCGAAGGCCACCCCGCCAAGCCCGAGCGGCGGCCCGGCGGGCAGTTCGGGGAACATGACCTGGCCTTCGGGCGAGATCACCACCGGGGGCGGATGTCCGGCGCGGGCCAGCGTGCACACCCGGGTCACCGGATCGTAGACGGCGTACAGGCAGGTCGCCCCGAGGAAGGGCGTGACGGTCTGGTCGGCCGCCTCGCCGTCCGGCTCCTCCTCGCTCAGCCGCAGCACGAGGTCGTCCAGGTGGGCCAGCAGTTCGTCGGGGGGCATCTCCATGTCCGCGAGGGTCTGCACGGCGGTGCGCAGCCGGCCCATGGTCGCGGCCGCCGCGATGCCGTGGCCGACGACGTCCCCGACGACCAGTCCCACCCGGGCGCCGGAGAGGGGGATCACGTCGAACCAGTCGCCGCCGACGCCGCCGGTCGCGTGGGCCGGCAGGTAGGAGGAGGCGACCTCCATGGCCGTACCGCCGCTCAGGGCGTGCGGCAGCAGACTGCGCTGGAGCGTGACCGCCGCCGTGTGCTCGCGCGTGTAGCGGCGGGCGTTGTCCACGCACAGCGCGGCCCGCGCGACCAGCTCCCGGGCCAGCAGGACGTCGTCGGGGTGGAAGGGGACCGGGTTGAGCGAGCGCACGAACGTGGTGAGGCCGAGGACGGTGTTCCGGGCGCGCATCGGCACGGCGATCATGGAGTGCAGTCCGAACTCGCGCATCCGGGCCGCGCGGACGGGCTCCTCGGACACCCACAGCTCGTCGGAGGGGTCGAGAACGGGGGTGAAGATCGGGTCGCCGTCGACGAGCAGGTTCAGGTCGTGCGGCGGCGGGATGAAATCCACCCGTTCGCCGATCTGCGCGACCGATTCCGGGCAGCCCTCCCGCACCGAGCTGAGGCCGGCCCGGCGCATCCCCAGCCGGGCGGTGGCCGGTCCGGCGTCGGACAGCCACGCCCCGTGACCCTCCAGGCTCAGTACGGGCTCCAGCAGGTCGACGACCGCGAAGTCGGCGAAGCGGGGTACGGCGAACTCCGCCAGTTCCTGAGCGGTCTGCATCACGTCCAGGGTCCGGCCGACCTGGTTGCCGGCGTCGTTGACCATCGCCAGGAGCCGGCGCGCGTACCAGCGCTCGGTGATGTCCAGGACCAGGTAGCAGATGCCGGCGACCTCGCCGAGGGCGTCGACCAGCGGGAAGAACGACGAGGAGTAGGCGTGCCGGCGATGCGGATCGGCCCAGCTCCAGCCCTCGTACTCGTAGTCGGTGACCGGGATCCCGGTCACCATGACCTTGCGCATCAGGGCTTCCAGGGTCTCCGCCTGCAGACCCGGCAGCAGCTCGCCGAGCCGCCTGCCCAGCCGCTGGTCGCGGGGCACCCCGCCGAACTGTTCCAGGGTGTCGTTCAGCCAGAGGTAGCGCAGCTGGGGGTCCATCACGGCCATGCCGATCGGGGAGCGGGTGAGGAAGCCGTCGAGGACGGACTGGCGCATCGTCCACTGCGGCAGCTGCTCGCGGGCCGAGACCAGGAAGCATTCCTCGCCGCCGATCCCGAACGACGCCGACACCCGAAGATCGGCCTCGATGCGCCGGCCGTCACGGTGCCGCAGCGCGATCAGGCCGCTCCACCCCTTGCCTTCTCGGCACCGCTCCACGATGCCCGCCAGCCGCAGGGAGTCCCCGGCCAGCACCAGGAGACGGGCGCCGGAGCGTTCGACGATCTCCTCGGCCGCATAGCCGAGGAGCGCCCGTGCGCCGCAGGTCCAGCTGACCACGATGCCCCGCGCGGACACCACCGCGACGGCGTCGTGGGGCATGTCGAGCAGATCGCGCTGTCCGGTGGCCGGAGGTGCGTCGGATCCGTTTTGCCCAGTTCCCATATGTCCCATCCTCTATAAGACAATATGTTCGTTCCTGGGCGCCGGATGTGCGAGGCCCGGGGCGCGGGCGGGGGCGGTCACCGGTCGGCCTGACGGCCGGTGCCGAGCGTCCGGGCGATGAGCAGGGTGGCGTCGTCCCGGCCGTCCGGAGTGCGCAGCGCGTCGAGCAGCCGGTCACACGTGTCCTCCAGGGACCGGGTGGGGCCGTCCAGGAGACCGAGCAGGGTGTCCAGGCGGTCGTCGAGGGCGTCGTGGCGGGTTTCGATCAGGCCGTCGGTATAGAGAACGAGCAGGTCACCGGGGTCGAGGTCGATCGTTCCACTGAGGAAGGCGACCCCGCCGACGCCCAGCGGGACACCGGTGGGCAGGTCGAGCAGTTCCGGGGGGCGGCCGCCGCGCACCAGGACGGGCGGCAGGTGTCCCGCGTTGGCGAGGTGGCACTCGCCGCGGGCCGGGTCGTAGACGTGCGATGCGCCTGAGGTCGGCGCCGCTCACGTGCGGCACCAGGACCGGGCGGGCGGTGTGGACGCACTCAGCGAGCAGCCGGTCGGCCGCGTAGGCGGCCGGTTCCCCGGGCAGAACGGCCGCCCGGGTGGCGGAGCCCGGGCAGGCGGCGACCAGGGCGAGGGAACGCAGCAGCGCGGGACCGCCGGCCGCCCCGGCGGAATGACAGGACAGGACCGAGTCGAGGACGTCGACCACCGCGACGTCGGCGAGTTCAGGCACCACAACCTCGGCGAGTTCACGGGCGGTCTGGTTCACGTCCAGGGTGGTGCCGATGCGGGCGGAGGCGTCGGCGATCAGCGCGAGGCGCCTGCGGGCGCGCTCTGCCTCCTGCGCGGCACGGTGCCGCTCGGTGATGTCCACGACGGCACCGGCGACGCCGAGCACCTGCCGCCGGAAGTACGAGAGGGACCAGGCGTGGTCGTGGTCGGGGTCGGCGGGGGTACGGCCGGTCGTACGCCGGTCGAAGTTCCTGGGCCGGGGCGCTCCAGAACACGATCCGGCCGTCGGAGTCCAGCACCACCGCGGCGACGCCGAGGACGTCGAGGAGGCCGTACCTCGCGCGCGACCCGGCCTGCCGCAGGATGCCGTCGGCCCGGAAGGGTTCGGCAGTCATCCCGGTCCTCCCTCCGTCCCGCAGCGGGGCGCTGCACAGAGTCCGGCTTCCGGCCCCGGGCCGCAGCCGGCGGGGCCTTTCCCATGGTCTCTCCGCCCGCACCGGACCCGCATCCCTCCGCCCTCCGGCGCGGTCGCGACCACGCCGCCGCTCCTTGCTGTCCTCTGCCGCTTTCCGCCTCCTCGCAACGGGCGTGCTCGTCCTCGTGCAGCCGACCGCGTCGGGCGGCACGCCATCGACACCGGGCCGCACTCACCCGACGTGAGCGACTCCGCACTCTCGGCTTCCGGTCCCGTCCAGGCCGCGGGGCCAGGCCGCTCGACCTGCATGCCCCCGCCGGCCACCCCGAACGCCGCCCGGCGACCGCGCCCCCTCCCCCACCCACGGGGCGACGGCACCGCACGCGAGTTCGACGCGACCGGTCGACGCGGTCCGGTGGACGCCGACCTGACCAACCGTGAGACTGGAAGCTTTCCCTGCCCCGACCCGGACGGTGATCATGTATCAGGAGATTCCGCGCGTCGAACTCACCCCGCAGGCCGCCGAACTGATCCGCCGGCTGCGCGCCGCGCACGGCCCGCTGATGTTCCATCAGTCCGGCGGCTGCTGCGACGGCAGCGCGCCCATGTGCTACCCGGACGGAGAGTTCCGTACCGGAGGTTCGGACGTGCTGCTGGCCGAACTTGAGGTCGAGGGCGTCGACGAGCCGGTCACGTTCTGGATGTCGCGCAGCCAGTACGAGGTGTGGAGCCACACCCGGCTGATCGTGGACGTCGTCCCCGGACGCGGCAGCGGCTTCTCCCTGGAAGCACCCGAGGGCGTACGTTTCCTCACCCGTTCGCGTGTGGTCGACGCCTAGCCACCACGGCGAACACCCGCGTCTGCTGCACTTCCCCTGACATCACCGGCGGTTGAGGGACTTCAGGGGCGGGGGCGACAATGACACGTCGGCACGGGCGGATCACGGCGGGCAGAGCGGTATGCACGGTCCTCACGGCGTTCGGCGTGCTGGCCGGTGCGGCCCTGACGGGGGCGGCCCAGGCCGCCGCCGCGGCGGCCGGCACCACCATCGCGGCGGGCGTGACCTACCGGCAGTTCGACCTGTCGGCGGTCAAGGGAACGACACACGTCCACCTGGTCTCCGTCGACCTGGCCAACCCGCACGTACGCGTGGATCTGCTGTACCCGGGGAAGATCGCGGCCCGCTCCCCGGTCTCCGCGCTCGCTGATTCGGCAGGCGCGGTCGCGGGCGTGAACGGCGACTTCTTCAACATCGACGAGGCCCAGCACCCGGACGTCGAGGCGACGGGCGCGAGCGTGGGTCCGGTCATCGCGCAGGGCCGGCCCCTCAAGGCCGCGGTACCGCGCGGTCAGCGGTTCGGCCCGGCGCTGCCGCCGGGCACGACCACCGAGGAGGTCTTCGGCGTGGGCACCGACCGGCGGGCCCGGCTGGACCGGCTCCGGCTCGCCGGCTCCGTCCGCACGCCGGACGGCCGGCTGCCGCTCGGCGGTCTCAACCAGTACGCGCTGCCGGTGAACTCCGTGGGCGCGTTCACCGCGCAGTGGGGCAGCGCCTCCCGGCTGCGCGCCACCTGCGGCACCGACACCGACCGGGCCGCCGCGTGCAGCAAGGACACCTACGAGGTGACGGTCCGCGGCGGCCGGGTCGCGTCCGTCTCGGCCACCCCGGGACGCGGCACCGTCGCGGCGGGCACCACGGTTCTGGTGGGCCGGGAGGCGGGGGCGCAGCAGTTGCGGAAGCTGTCCGTGGGCGAGCGGGTGGCCGTACAGAAGTGGCTGGCCGCCACCGGCTCCAAGACCCCCTACCGCTTCGCCCTGGGCGGCGTTCCGGTGCTGCGCGCGGGCCGGCCGGTGGCCGGTCTCGACGGCGCCACCGCCGCGGTGCGCACCGCCGTCGGCATCGCGGACGGCGGACGGCGGCTGCTGCTGCTCGCCGTGGACGGTGCGCCCGCCTACCGCGGCGGCCTGACCGTCGCCGAAGTCGCGGACGAGCTGCGCGCGTTGGGCTCGGTCGACGCCTTCGGCCTGGACGGCGGCGGTTCGACGACGCTGGTCACCCGCGCGCCGGGCGCACACGCGGTGACGGTGCGCAACCACCCGAGCGGTGGGGCCGAGCGCCCGGTGCCCAACGGCATCGGGGTCTTCACGGCGTCGTGAGCACATGGGCCCGTCCGTCCGCCCCGGTCATGGTCGCAGGCTGCTGACCAGGTCCGCGGTCGCGGTGAGCCCGCTCTGAATGGTCGGGGCCACGCTGGTGCTGGCCATGTAGAACCCGAGCAGCACGCAGACCAGCGCGTGGGACATCTTCAGCGCGCCGTTGCGCAGGAAGACCAGGGCCCAGATCAGGAGCAGCAGCACCACAGAGATGGAAATGGCCATCGCGAACCTCCTCCGCCACGCCAGTTCGCGGCGTTCGGCCGCAAGTGTGGCGTAGCGGAGGGTTCGTCCGGGCAGCTGACGTGTCCTCCGATCGAGTGGTGTTCGCGGTTCCGCTAGGCCGACGGGTGGGCGTCCAGGAACGCCTCCAGCCCCGCGAGGTCGTCGGTGTTGAGGTAGTCGACGCCCGCGGCGAGCAGTTCGGTCCACAGCGCGTCCCGCGCCGGGCCCGCCGCGTCCGGGGTGGCCCAGAACCGGATCTGCTGCCCGCGTGCGTGCGCCGTCCCCACGATGTCCCGCAGCTTCTGCCGCTCGGCGGCCGGGAACGGTCCCTCGCCCAGCCAGCTGAAGTTGGCCGTCCAGTTGTCGCTGATCAACGGGACGAAGGAGGCCGGTGCCGCGCTGCCGAGGTCGCTGAGCCGGCCGTCGTAGAACGCACGGCGCTCGGTCTGCGCCTCCATCGGGATACGGGCGGCGCGGTCGCCGGAGATGACGGCGGTGACCGGTCCGGGATGCACCCGCCCGTGCGCGTACGTGGTGAACAGGTGCTTGTAGCGGCGCAGGTGGCGGTCGAGTTCGAGGTAGGCGGAGGAGCCCTCGGTCTTGATGTCGATGAGGAGTTGCAGGGGCCTGCGCGCTCCCCGGTACACGGCGCCGTGGTTGGCCTCGACCCGGGCGGCGAGCGGGCCGAGGTAAAGGGATTCGAGGGTGCGGGACGGATCGAGGTCGGTCACGTCATGGCCGATGAGGAGTTGGTCGCCGACGAGGAAGATGTCGGCCTCGACACTGCCGAAGCGGTGGTCGAGGGCGTCGAAGAGGGGGCGCTGATGCTCGTAGTCGTTGTGCGCGTGGGCGTGCCACAGCGGGCGCGGGGCGCGCGGGCCGCGGCTCGCCGACGCCTGCGCGGCGGGCAGGGCGAGGGCGCCCGCGAGGGCGGCGCCGACGGTGGTGAGGGCTCTGCGGCGGGTGGTGAGGGCCATGCGCTGCCTCCCTGATAGGGCCGGTGGGACCGAAGGGAGTATGCGTGCCGGGGCTGCCCGAGTGGCATGGCTGTGCGGGGAGTTGGCCGGTCCGACGCCGTGCGTTCATTTCGCCGGAGCGGCTGGTACGCGACAGCCCGCCCCAGGTGGGACGGGCTGTCGACAGCGTTGCGGCGGGGCCGGGTCAGGGGGCGCGCAGGTCGACCAGTTCGGCCAGCGCGGCGCGGTGCGCGCCCGCCGTGCCGAAGGCGAGGGAGTCCGCCTTGGCCCGCTTGAGATACAGGTGGACGGGGTGCTCCCAGGTCATGCCGATGCCGCCGTGCAGTTGCAGCGCCTCCTCCGCGGCGCGCACGGCGACCGGTGCCGCGTACGCCTGGGCGACGGCGACCGCGACGTCCACGTCCGTGCCGGTGGCCAGCGCGTCGGCGGCGGCCCGTGCCGCGGCCCGGAGGCTGACCACCTGCAGCCACAGCTGCGCGAGCCGGTGCTTGACCGCCTGGAATCCGCCGACCGGCCGGTTGAACTGCTTGCGTTCCTTCAGATGACGGACCGTCTCGGTCAACGACCATTCCGCGAGGCCGAGTTGTTCGGAGGCGAGCAGTCCGGCGCCGGTCCGCAGGGCGCGTCGTACGGCGGGTTCGGCCTCGCCCAGGCGGCGGGCGCCGCGCACCCCGTCGAGGACGATGCGGGCCACCGGCCGGGTGAGGTCCAGGGACACCTGCGGTACGACGGTCACGGAGGCGGCGTCGACCGCGTACAGCCCGCCGTCGTCGGCGGGTACCAGCAGCAGGTCGGCGACGGCCGCGTCCGCGATGCCGGTCAGTTCCCCGTGCAGCGCCCCGCCTTCGAGACGTACCCGCCGCACGGGAGCGCCCGGCGCGGTGTGCAGGGCGACCGCGAGCGCACCGGTCGTCGTCGCGGCCGCGCATGCGGCCAGCAGGTCGTCGGCGCCGCAGGCCAGCAGTGCTTCGGTGGCCACCACGGCACTGGTCAGGAAGGGCACGGGGGCGACGGCGCGGCCCAACTCCTCCAGGACGACGGCCGCTTCCCGGTGGGTGGCGCCCTGGCCGTCCAGTTCCCCGGGCACCAGCAGGCCCGCGATGCCCATTCCGCCCGCAAGGGACTTCCACAGCCTCACGTCGTGCGGGGTGTCCGACTCACTCCGGGCGATGACGCCCGCCACGTCGCAGTGGTCGGTGAGCAGATCGCGGACGGCGGCGCGCAACGCCTCTTCCTCCGGCGAGTGGAGCAGGTCGGGCTCGGTGTTCATCGGGCCAGGTCCTTCCAGGCGACGTCCTTGTCGGTGCGCGGCTCGACGGGCAGGCCGAGGACCCGCTCGGCGACGATGTTCAGCAGGATCTCGCTGGTCCCGCCCTCGATGCTGTTGCCCCTGGACCGCAGATAGCGGTAGCCGGCCTCGCGGCCCGTGAAGTCGACGAGTTCGGGCCGGCGCATGCTCCAGTAGTCGTACAACAGCCCCTCCTCACCGAGGAGTTCCACCTCAAGTCCGCTGATCTCCTGGTTGAGGCGGGCGAACGCCAGCTTCATGCCGGAGCCCTCGGGGCCGGGCTGGCCCGCGGCGAGCTGCTGGCGCAGGCGTTCGGCGGTCAGGCGGGCCACCTCGGACTCGACCCAGAGTCCGAGCAGGCGCTGATGCAGGTCGTGGGTGCGCAGTTCGGGACGTTCCCGCCAGGTCGCGGCGACCTTGCCGATCATGCCGCCCTCCCGGGGCAGCCGCATGCCGCCGATGGAGACGCGTTCGTTCATGAGCGTGGTCTGCGCGACCCGCCAGCCGTCGCCGGCCTCGCCGACGCGGCAGGAGTCGGGGATGCGCACGCCGGTGAGGAAGACCTCGTTGAACTCGGCCTCGCCGGTGATCTGGCGCAGCGGCCGTACCTCCACGCCGGGGTCGGTCATGTCGCAGACGAAGTAGGTGATGCCCTGGTGCTTGGGCACGTCCGGGTCGGTACGGGCGATGAGGATGGCCCAGCGCGCGAGGTGGGCGCTGGACGTCCACACCTTCTGCCCGTCGACCACCCAGGTGTCCCCCTCGCGGCGGGCCCGGGTGGCGAGCGCGGCCAGGTCGGAGCCGGCTCCGGGCTCGCTGAACAGCTGGCACCAGACCTCCTCGCCCGTCCACAGGGGGCGCAGATAGCGCCGCCGCTGCTCGTCGGTGCCGTGGCGCAGGATCGTGGGGGCCGCCATGCCGAGGCCGATGCCGATCCGTCGCGGGTCGTTGTCGGGGGCGCCCGCGGCAGCCAGTTCGGCGTCCACGACGGCCTGCAGGGAGCGCGGGGCGCCGAGGCCGCCGAGGTTCTCCGGGTAGTGCACCCAGGCCAGCCCCGCGTCGAAGCGGGCCCTGAGGAAGTCGAGGCGGGCGGTTTTCGCGGGTGGATGTGCGGCCAGCAGTTCGCGGGTGCGGCGGCGCAGTCGTGCGGCGTCGGTCATGCGGCGGCTCCGTTCCGCGGTGTCGGTACGACGGCGATCCGGCCGGTGGTCACCCCGTCGGCGACGCGCTGCACGGCCGCCGCGGCCTCCTCCTGCGGCACCCGCGCACTCACCAGCGGACGGATCACACCCCGCGCGGCCAGACCGGTGAGCTGTTCGTGGCAGTGCCGGACCAGCTCGGGGTTCTTGGTGTTGTACAGCCCCCAGTGCAGTCCGAGGACCGAGTAGTTCTTCACCAGGGCGTGGTTGAGCGCGGGACTCGGAACGGTGCCGCTCGCGAAACCGACCACGACGATACGGCCCTCGAAGGCGACGGTCTTGGCTGACTGGGTGTACGCGTCCCCGCCGACCGGGTCGTAGACCACGTCGGCACCCCGGCCGCCGGTGGCCTGCTTCACCGCGGCGACGACGTCCTCGGCGCGCCGGTCGACGACCACGTCGCAGCCCAGTTCCCGGGCGACGGCGGCCTTGTCGGCGCCGCCCACCACGCCGATGACCGTGGCCCCGGCCGCCTTGCCGAGTTGTACGGCGGCGCTGCCGACGCCGCCCGCGGCGGCGTGCACGAGCAGGGTCTCGCCGGCCTGGAGGCGGGCCCGGCGGTGCAGGCCGAACCAGCCGGTCTGGTAGCCGATGTGCAGCACGGCGGCCTCGGCGTCGTCCAGCGCGTCGGGCGCGGGCAGCAGAGCGGCGGCGTCGGCGAGGGCGTACTCGGCGAAGCCGCCGTACGGAAGCGCGGGGGTGGCGATCACCCGGCGGCCGTCCGCGGTCTCGCCACAGATCTCCACGCCCGGGGTGAACGGCAGCGGCGGTCGGATCTGGTACTGGCCGCGGCACAGCAGCGCGTCCGGGAAGTTGACGCCCGCGGCGCGCACCCGCAGCAGGACCTGGCCCGCGCCGGGCGTGGGCCGCTCCGTCTCCGTCAGCCGCATCGCCTCCCTCGGTTCACCGATCTCGTGCACCTGCCATGCCTGCATGCGGGCCTCCACGGGGCTGCGTCACCGGAACCGGGGTCGATCACATACTAAGCAGTCGCTTGCCCGGCTGGAAGCGGTCGCCGCAAGCCGCCCGGAACCAGCCGCCATCAGCACTGCGGGAAGCACAGCCCGGCAGCCGTACCGAGAGCACGCTCCGGCAGCCGTACGGGAAGCGCGTCGCCCGTCGCACGGCGCCTGCGCCGCGCCGCCCTGCGCGAGGCACGCCCCGTCAGCCGCCCTCGCCGCTCCGGGCCGACCGTGTCCGCACATGCATGCGCTCGCCCTGCGGTCCGAACAGGCTCAGGAACTCCACCGGCCCCTCCCCCGTCGACCCGAACCAGTGCGGGACCCGGGTGTCGAACTCTGCCGCCTCCCCCGGCCCGAGCACCACGTCGTGCCCGCCGAGCACCAGCCGCAGCCGCCCGGACAGCACGTACAGCCACTCGAAGCCCTCGTGGGTCCGCGGGTCAGGCTCCTGGCGGCGCTGCGGTTCGAGCACCTTGAACGCCTGCAGTCCGCCCGGCTGGCGGGTGAGCGGCCAGTGCGTGCGCCCGAACCGCACGATCGGCTTCGTGGCCCGCACCCGCGGATCGTCGATGGGCGGGGCGCCCACCAGCTCGTCCAGCGGCACCCGGTGCGCCCGCGCGATCGGCAGCAGCAGTTCCAGGGACGGTTTGCGCAGACCTGACTCCAGCCGGGAGAGCGTGCTCACCGAGATGCCGGTGGTCTCCGCGAGCCCGGCCAGCGTGGCGCCCCGCTCCTTGCGGATCCGCCGCAGCCGCGGGCCGACCTCGGCGAGCACCTCGCCGGTGTCACCGCGCACGTCCGCGTCGCCGTTCACGTCACCCTTTTGCTTCGCCTCACCCATACACCCATTGCAGTTTCGGCAAATCAATTTGTCAACGCGGCAGGATCCGGGCGACCGTCGCCGTGGAGGTGGTCACCATGACCGAGAAGGCCGGGGCGTACGAAGCGATCATCGTGGGAGGCGGGACGGCCGGGCTGTCCGCCGCACTGGTGCTGGGGCGTTCCCGGCGCCGGACGCTGGTCGTCGACGCGGGCGAGCCGCGCAACGCGCCCGCCGCACACATGCAGGGCTATCTGACCCGCGACGGCATGCCGCCCGCCGAGTTCCTCGCCGCCGGCCGGGCGGAGATCGAGCGGTACGGCGTGGAACTGGTCCGGGACCGCGCGGTGGACGTCACCCGCGCCGCGGGGTTCGCCGTCACGCTGGCCGGCGGACGGACGGTGCGCGCCCCGCACCTGGTGGTCGCGACCGGACTGCGCGACGACCTTCCGCCGGTCGACGGCCTCGCCGAACGCTTCGGCCGGGACGTGCTGCACTGCCCGTACTGCCACGGCTGGGAGGTGCGCGACCGGGCGTTCGGCGTGCTCGCCACCACCCCGATGAGTGTCCACCAGGCGCTGATGGTGACCCAGTGGTCCAAGGACGTGACCCTCTTCCTGCACCGGGTCGCCGAGGCCGAACTCGCGGACGACGATCTGCGCAGGCTGGCGGCGGGCGGGGTGCGGGTGGTCCCCGGCGAGGTGGCGGGACTGACGGTCACGGACGACCGGCTGACGGGGGTGCGGCTCGCCGCCTCCGCGGGCGGCACGGTCCACGAACGCGAGGTGCTGTTCGTGGCGCCGCGTGCGGTGCCGCAGACCGATCTGCTGGTGCGGCTCGGAGCCGAGATGCGCCAGACGCCCTTCGGCACCTTCCCGGTGACCGACGAGCGGGGCCTGACGAGCGTGCCGGGCCTGTGGGCTGCGGGCAACGCGAGCGGCTTCGCGGAGCAGGTGGTGAACGCGGCCAGCCGCGGCTACCGGGCGGGCGCGGCGATCAACGGGGACCTGGTCTTCGCGGCGCTCGACGCGGCCGTGGGGGTGTAGTCCCGCCACCCCCGGTGCACCATGGGCTGCATGCTGCTGGCCCGGCTCGCCGACGTGTCCCGGGACGTCGCCGCCACCGCGGCCCGGTCCCGGAAGACCGCCCTGCTCGCCGGGCTGTTCCGGGACGCGGAGCCGGACGACGTACCGATCGTCATCCCCTATCTGGCCGGACGGCTGCCGCAGGGCCGGCTCGGCGTCGGCTGGGCGGTGCTCGGCCGGCCCGTGCCCCCGGCCGCGGAACCCTCCCTCACCGTGCGCGAGGTGGATGCCCGGCTCACCGAGCTGGGCAAGCTCTCCGGTCCGGGCTCGCAGGCGCGGCGGGCCCGGCTGGTCGGTGCCCTGTTCGGCGCGGCCACCGAGGACGAGCAGCGCTTCCTGCTCGGACTGCTCACCGGCGAAGTGCGGCAGGGCGCCTTGGACGCCGTCGCCGTGGAGGGCCTGGCACAGGCGACCGGGGCGGACCCGGCCCGGGTCCGGCGGGCCGTGATGCTCGCCGGGTCGCTCCCGGCGGTCGCCGCGGCGCTGCTCGGGGACGGTCCCGGTGCACTGAACCGGTTCCGGCTCACCGTCGGCCGCCCGGTACAGCCGATGCTGGCCCGGACCGCCTCCTCGGTCGCGGACGCGGTCGCGCACCTGGGTGCCTGCGCGGTCGAGGAGAAACTGGACGGCATCCGCGTCCAGCTCCACCGGGACGGCGACTCGGTGCGCATCCACACCCGCACGCTGGACGACATCACCGACCGGCTGCCCGAAGTGACGGCCGCCGCCCTGGAGCTGACGGGCGAGCGGTTCATCCTGGACGGCGAGGTGATCTCGTTCGACGCGGCCGGCCGGCCGCGGTCGTTCCAGGAGACGGCCGGCCGGGTCGGCTCCCGGATGGACGTGGCGCGGGCGGCCCGGGAGGTCCCCGTCTCCCCGGTGTTCTTCGACGCCCTCATGGCCGGCGACCACGACCTGCTCGACCTGCCGTTCGCCGACCGGCACGCCGAGCTGGCCCGGCTGGTACCCGCGCCGATGCGGGTGCGCCGGACCCTGGTGTCCGGCCCCGGGGACATCGGGGAGGCGGAACGCTTCCTCGCCGAGACCCTGGCACGCGGCCACGAGGGTGTCGTGGTCAAGGCCCTGGACGCGCCCTACAGCGCGGGCCGGCGCGGGGCGTCCTGGCTGAAGGTCAAGCCCGTGCACACCCTGGACCTGGTGGTCCTGGCCGCCGAGTGGGGCCATGGCCGCCGCGCCGGCAAGCTCTCCAACCTCCATCTGGGCGCCCGCGACCCGGACGGCGGCTTCGCCATGCTCGGCAAGACCTTCAAGGGGATGACCGACGCGATGCTCGGCCGGCAGACCGAGCGGCTGCGCGCGCTGGCCGTCGAGGACGACGGCCGACTGGTCACCGTACGGCCCGAACTCGTCGTCGAGATCGCCTACGACGGCCTCCAGCGCTCCTCCCGCTATCCGGCCGGCATCACCCTGCGCTTCGCCCGGGTGGTCCGCTACCGCGAGGACAAGGGGCCGGAGCAGGCCGACACCGTCGAGTCGCTGCTCGCCGCGCATCCGGAGTTCCGGGCATGACCGGCCGAAGGAGCGCGGGACTGCTCCTGTTCCGGCACGCCGGGGCCGGCCTGGAGGTGCTGCTCGGCCACATGGGCGGCCCGTTCTTCGCCAAGAAGGACGCCGGCGCGTGGACCGTGCCGAAGGGCGAGTACGACGCGGACGAGAGCGCCTGGGACGCGGCCCGGCGCGAGTTCCGGGAGGAGCTGGGTCTGCCGCCGCCCGACGGGGAGGCCGTACCGCTCGGCGAGGTCAGACAGAACGGCGGCAAGGTCGTCACGGCGTGGGCGGTGGAGGCGGACCTGGATCCGGCGGCCGTCGTGCCCGGCACCTTCCGGATGGAGTGGCCGCCGCGGTCGGGCCGGATCCAGGACTTCCCGGAACTGGACCGGGTGGAGTGGTTCGGGCTCGACCGGGCCGGACAGCTGATCGTCCGGGCCCAGGCCGCGTTCCTCGACCGGCTGGCGGAACACACGACGAGCCGCTGAGCCCGGTCAGCGGCGCCCGGCAGGACCCCGCGCCACCGGACCGGCACCGCACGGCCGACCTGTGGCGCAGCGATCCGCGGCTGTCCGCGGTGACGCCGGCCGGACGGCGGGAGGGCGTGGCCGCCACCGGGCAGCGCCGTTGCGCGGTGCGCCGGCCCGGCGGCCGATACCGCTTGCGCCCCTCACACGTTGCGGACCCCAGCGCCGCGCGGGAAGGTCGAAACACAGCCCGCTCCGAGGGAGGTCGGCCATGCCCATCGCGACGGTGAACCCGGCGAACGGCGAGACGATCAAGACGTACGAGGCCATGGGCGAGGAGGAGATCGAGCGCCGGCTCCAGCTCGCCGCGGCCACCTTCCGCACCTACCGGTCGAGTCGGTTCACGGACCGCGGGCGCCTGCTGCTCCAAGCGGCCAACCTCCTGGACGAGGACCGGGAGGACATCGCGCGCACCATGACCACCGAGATGGGCAAGCCGGTCAAGCAGGCCCGCGCGGAGGCCGCGAAGTGCGCCAAGGCGATGCGCTGGTACGCCGAGCACGCCGAAAGCCTGCTGGCCGACGAGGTGCCCGCCGACGCCGATGTGCGGGACTCCGGCGCGTCACGGGTACGGGTGCGCTACCGGCCGCTCGGTCCGGTGCTCGCGGTCATGCCGTGGAACTTCCCGCTGTGGCAGGTGATGCGGTTCGCGGCCCCGGCCCTGATGGCGGGCAACGTCGGGCTGCTCAAGCACGCCTCCAGCGTCCCGCAGACCGCCCTCTACCTGGAGGACCTGTTCCACCGGGCCGGCTTCACCCCGGGCTGCTTCCAGACCCTGCTCATCGGGTCGGGGGCGGTCGAGGACGTGCTGCGCGACGAGCGGGTCAGGGCCGCGACACTGACCGGCAGCGAACCCGCGGGCCGGGCCGTCGCCTCCGCCGCCGGGAACATGGTCAAGAAGACGGTGCTGGAGCTGGGCGGCAGCGATCCCTACGTGGTCATGCCGTCGGCCGACCTGGACCGGGCCGCGCAGGTCGCGGTGACCGCCCGGGTGCAGAACAACGGGCAGTCGTGCATCGCCGCCAAACGGTTCATCGTGCACACGGACGTCTACGACGCCTTCGCCGAGCGGTTCGTCGCCGGGATGCGGGGGCTGACGGTCGGCGACCCGATGGCGGAGGCGACGGACGTCGGCCCGCTCTCCACCGAGCAGGGACGGGCCGATCTGGAGGAGCTGGTCGACGACGCCCGGCGCGGCGGGGCCGAGGTGCTGTGCGGCGGCCACCGGCCGGAGGGGCCCGGCTGGTACTACCTGCCGACGGTGCTCGCCGGGATCACCCGCGGGATGCGCATCCACCGCGAGGAGGCGTTCGGGCCGGTGGCCACGCTCTACCGGGCCGCCGACCTCGACGAGGCCGTGCTGATCGCGAACGACACACCGTTCGGACTGAGTTCGAACGTATGGACGCAAAATGAGGCCGAGATCGACCGGTTCGTACGGGATCTGGAGGCGGGCAGCGTGTACGTGAACGGGATGACCGCGTCCCACCCGGCGTTCCCGTTCGGCGGCGTGAAGCGATCCGGGTACGGGCGTGAGCTGTCCGGGCACGGGATCCGCGAGTTCTGCAACATCACCACGGTTTGGCAGGGTGCGTGACGCTTCCAGGGCTACGATCCGATCTGTGAACCGCGAAGTGACCCTGCCTCTGATCGTCGACGACCGCGGTAACTTGCAGGTGGCCGCGTCCGACGTCAGCAAGCTGCTCCGCACGGTGGGCGGACGGTGGCTGCGCCTCGTCGAAGCCGGACAGGAAGGGCTCGACGAGGACACGGTCGCCGCGCTGACGATCGAACTGGCGAAGCTGGCCGACCGCATCGACGTGGCGTGCATCGCGCACAGCAGCGGAGCGCCCTGAGCACGTGAGAAGCATGCGTCCAACCCCTGCGACACCGCCCCAAAGGGGGGGCGCGGGGAACCGCGCGACCGGCCACGACGCACCCGCACAGGGACGACACGGCCTCACGCCACCGAGCCGAGCAGCGCGGCCACACGCTGCCGTGGACCTCAACAGCCTGGCCGCAACGCGTAGTTGACATCAGTACGAGCGCGGCCCCACCGGCCACGACGAGCGACACTCACGACGAGCAGCACCGGCACGACGAGCGGGACGGGCACGATGCGCGGGACCAGCACACGACAGGTGCAACGGCAGCAAAGGCCGGGCAGCCGATTCACGGCATTCGGCTGCACGTTGGGCCAGATGCAGGAAGGCACGCCGTTCCGCGACGGCCACCCACCCCCGTTCCAGGGCCGGCAGGCCGACCGCACCCGGCTCCTCTCCCCCTCGGTGATCAACGTCGCGAGCGGATTCGCCCCGCGGGTCCGGGGCGGGCGGGCAGGCGCCGAGGCCAGCAATCCCTTGGCCGTCCGCCGCATCGCCTCCCCCGTCCGGGTGTTGGGAACCGAGGCCCGTTCTCCACCCGCCGTCCCCGATTCGGAGTAACCCAGAGAGAGATCGTCGCCCCGAAGGGTGAACCTGAATGCACCACCTTCTGATCGGTGGGCGAATGCCCCCGGACGGCGAAAGCAGGGACGGCTCATGGCGACTTTGTGCAGACCCTCGGTGTCCGTACCAGAGAACGTGATCACGATGGAGGAGACACTGGAGCTCGCGCGCGAGCGTCACGCGGACCATCCGCAGCTGCCGCTGGCCCTCCGGCTGATCGAGAACACGGGCGTACGCACCCGGCACATCGTGCAGCCCATCGAGGAGACCCTGAAGCACCCCGGCTTCGAGGACCGCAACAAGCTCTACGAGGCGGAGGCGAAGGCCCGGGTGCCCGCGGTGATCCAGCGGGCCCTCGACGACGCCGAGCTGCTGACCTCTGACATCGATGTCATCGTCTACGTGTCGTGCACGGGCTTCATGATGCCGTCGCTGACCGCATGGCTGATCAACGAGATGGACTTCCCGAGCACCACCCGGCAGCTGCCGATAGCGCAACTGGGCTGCGCGGCCGGCGGTGCGGCCATCAACCGGGCCCACGACTTCTGCACGGCCTACCCCGAGGCCAACGTGCTGATCGTGGCCTGCGAGTTCTGCTCGCTGTGCTACCAGCCCACCGACCTGGGCGTCGGCTCGCTGCTCTCCAACGGCCTGTTCGGCGACGGCATCGCCGCGGCCGTGGTGCGCGGGCAGGGCGGCACCGGTGTGCAGCTGGAGCGCAACGGCTCCTACCTGATCCCGAAGACCGAGGACTGGATCGCGTACGACATCCGGGCCACGGGCTTCCACTTCCTGCTGGACAAGAGGGTGCCCGCCACGATGGAGCCGCTCGCCCCGGCGCTCCACGACCTCGCGAACACCCACGGCTGGAACGCGTCCGACCTGGACTTCTACGTCATCCATGCGGGCGGGCCGCGGATCCTCGACGACCTCAGCAAGTACCTGAAGGTCGAGCCGCACGCGTTCCGGTTCAGCCGGGCCACGCTCACGGAGTACGGCAACATCGCCAGCGCCGTGGTGCTGGACGCGCTGCGCCGGCTGTTCGACGAGGGCGGCGCCGAGGACGGGGCCCGCGGGCTGCTCGCCGGCTTCGGTCCGGGTATCACCGCCGAGATGACGGTGGGCAGCTGGGTGCAGAGGGACTGAGGGACGACATGGCCGAAGAGACGCTCACCGACGCTCTGCCGACGGTCCGGAACTGGCCGGCGGCCGAGCTGACCGGAGTCGACTTCGATCCGGTCCTGCGCGAGTTGATGCAGGAGGGTCCGGTCGCCCGGATCCACCTGCCCAACGGCGAGGGCTGGGCCTGGCTGATCACCCGGTACGAGGACGTACGGGCGGTGGCCGGCGATCCCCGGTTCGGCCGTACGGCGGTCATGGACCAGCAGGTCACCCGGCTGGCCCCGCACTTCGTCCCGCCCCGTGGCGCGGTCGGTTTCCTGGATCCGCCCGACCACACCCGGCTGCGCCGCACGGTCGCGCCCGCGTTCACCGCGAAGGGCGTGGCACGGGTCCGCGACAAGGCCCGGGCCCTGCTGGACGAGCTGGTCGACGAGCTGCTGCGCGGTGACCGGCCGGCCGATCTGGCCGCGACGGTGCTCGGTCCCTTCCCGATCGCGGTGATCTGCGAGCTGATGGGCGTCCCCGTCGCGGACCGGCAGGACATGCACGCCTGGACACGGGCGATCCTGTCGGCCGCGCACGGCGAACAGGCCGGCGAGCAGGCCAAGGAGGAGATGAGCGCGTACTTCGCCGATCTCGTCGGAGTGCGCCTGGACAGCTCGGCCGAGGACGTCGCCTCACTGCTCGGTGCCGCCGTGGGCCGGGGCGAGGTGACGCTGGAGGAGGCGGTCGGTCTCGCCGTTCTCCTGCAGATCGGCGGCGAGGCGGTCACCAGCAACAGCGGGCAGATGTTCTACCTGCTGCTGACCCGCCCCGACCTCGTCGAACGGCTCCGCGCGGAGCCGGCGGCCAGACCCCGGGCCATCGACGAGCTGCTGCGCTACGTCCCGCACCGCAACGCGGTCGGACTGTCCCGGATCGCCCTGGCGGACGTGGAGGTCGGGGGCGTACGGATCCGTGCAGGCGACCCGGTCTACGTGTCGTATCTGGCCGCCAACCGCGATCCGGACGTCTTCCCCGACCCCGATGCGGTCGACTTCGACCGCAGTCCGAACCCCCATGTGGCGTTCGGTTCCGGCCCGCACTACTGCCCCGGCGGCCTGCTGGCCCGGCTGGAGTCGGAGCTGCTGGTGGACGTGCTGCTGGACCGGGTGCCGAGCCTGCGGCTCGCGGTGGAGCCGGACCGGGTTCCGTTCCGGAAAGGCGCGCTGATCCGTGGCCCCGAGGCACTGCCCGTGACCTGGTGAGGGTGCGATGACCGCGACGGAGGGGCTGCTGGTACCGCCGGGACAGGGACGTATCGTCCAGGCGCCGGCCCAGCGTGTGACGTTCAAGGTGACCGGCACGCACTCACGGACGGCCTCCACCTTCGAGGTGGAGGTCCCGCCCGGCTTCGATGTCGGCGCCCACGTGCACACGCGCAGCGAGGAGTTGTTCTACGTGCTGGAGGGCGAGTTGGACGTACTGGCCTTCGAACCGCGGGTCCGTACGCCCGACAACTGGCACCACTGGGAGTCGAGCTCGGGCAACAGGGTGGTGCGGGCGACGCCCGGCACCGTCATCGTCGTACCGCCCGGCTGCCCGCACGCCTTCGCCAATCCGACCGACAGCCCGGCCAAGATGTTCTTCCAGGCATCTCCGCCGCCCGATCACGAGCGGTACTTCGAGGAGTTGCTGGAGATCCTGGGCGGCGGGGGTCCGCCGGACCACGCCGCCATCGAGGCGCTGCGCAGGCGCTACGACATCGAGCAGCTGACGCCGCTGCGGCACAACTGACCACCGGTGTCGGCCCACGTCGGGCGCCCGCACCGGCTCCGCCACCCGTCGGGTGGCGGAGACGGTGCGGGCGCCCGACGCAGTGGGCCAAAAGGGGTGCTCAGCGGATCGGCAGGCCCGAGAGGGTGCGGGCGATCACCAGGCGCTGGATCTCACTTGTTCCTTCGAAAATGGTGTAAATAGCGCTGTCCCTGTGCATCCGCTCCACCGGGTACTCCCGGGTGTAACCGTTGCCGCCGAGGATCTGGATCGCCTGGGCGGTCACCTTCTTCGCGGTCTCGCTGGCGAACAGCTTGGACATCGAGCCCTCGGCCGCGGTGAACGGCTTGCCGTTGATCGCCATCCAGGAGGCCCGCCACACCAGCAGCCGCGCCGCGTCGATCTGGGTGCGCATGTCCGCGAGCTGGAAGGCGACGCCCTGGTTGTCGATGATCGGCCGGCCGAACTGCTCACGGGTCCTGGCGTAGTCGAGGGCGACCTCGTACGCGGCCCGGGCGGTGCCCACGGCCATCGCGCCGACCGCCGGCCTGGACGCCTCGAACGTGGCCATCGCCGCGTTCTTCATCCGCTCGCCGCCGCTGCGGGCCCGCTCCCGGGCCCGGGCCAGCCGCTGGTCCAGCTTCTCCTTGCCGCCGAGCAGGCACGAGCCGGGCACCCGGACGCCGTCCAGGACGACCTCGGCGGTGTGCGAGGCGCGGATGCCGTGCTTCTTGAACTTCTGGCCCTGGGTGAGCCCCCGGGTCCCCGGCGGGACGATGAACGAGGCGTGCCCCTTGGAGCCCAGCTCCGGGTCGACCTGCGCGACGACGACATGGACGCTCGCGATGCCGCCGTTGGTCGCCCAGGTCTTCGTGCCGTTGATCACCCACTCGTCCTTGGCCTCGTCGTACCCGGCGCGCGTGCGCAGGGAGGCCACGTCGGAGCCGGCATCGGGCTCGGAGGAACAGAAGGCCGCGACCTTGACGTCCGTCGCGTCGCCGTACATCTGCGGGATCCAGGTGCCGATCTGCTCCTCGGTGCCGTTGGCGAGGACGCCCACGGCGGCGAGACCGGTGCCGACGATGGACAGGGCGATGCCCGCGTCGCCCCAGAACAGCTCCTCCATGGCCATCGGAATGCCGAGCCCGGTGGGGTCGAAGTACTGCTGCGCGTAGAAGTCGAGGGAGTAGATGCCGACCTTGGCGGCCTCCTGGATGACCGGCCAGGGAGTCTCCTCACGCTCGTCCCATTCGGCGGCCGCGGGACGGATCACATCGGCGGCGAAGCCGTGCAGCCACTCCTTGACCTCCTTCTGTTCGTCGTTGAGCTCCATGGTGAACTCGGCCATGTCCCCTCCAGCTGCGGCACGTGCGTGTTACTTGCGGTAACCCGAGTGTGTTACCGACCGGTAGGAGAAGTCAACTCCCGATGCCCCGTCGCCCTCCCGTTCGATGTCAGGGGCACCGACAGTGTTAGTTTGCGCAGGCGTCACCGGAACACCACGGGTGGGGAGATCACATGGACACCACACAGCGGACCGAGCAGCAGCGGTCCGCCGACCGCCGACGGCGCGAGCTGCTGGAGGCCGCGGACCGGGTGGTGCTGCGTGACGGGCCGCAGGCATCGATGAACGCCATCGCCGCGGAGGCGGGCATCACCAAGCCGATCCTGTACCGGCACTTCGGCGACAAGGGCGGCCTCTACGCGGCCCTGGCCAAGCGGCACACGGATGCACTCCTCGATTCGCTGCGGGCCGCGCTGGACGCCCCGGCGGAGCGGCGCCGGCGGGTCGAGGCCACCCTGGACACCTATCTCGCCGCGATCGAGGCCCGCCCTCAGGTGTACCGCTTCCTCATGCATCCGGCGGAGGGTTCCCAGAGCGATGCGGGCTTCGACGTCGGCAAGCACAGCGCTCCCCTGCTGCGGCGGATGGGCGAGGAACTGGCCCAGGTCATCGAGGAGCGGCTGGACCTGGGCCCGAGCAGCCAGCAGCTGGCCCGGGTGTGGGGCCACGGAATCGTCGGCATGATGCACGCGGCAGGCGACTGGTGGCTCGGCGAGCGGCCCTGTTCCCGTGCGGAACTGGTGAAGAGTCTCGCCGATCTGCTGTGGGGCCGGCTGGCCGGCGCCGGGGACCGGGCGGGCGGTCCGGGGTTCTGACCTCCGTACGAGGGGCGTCCCTGGTGAACGGTCTCCGGACTCCGGACGCCCGCCCCTGCGGCGGGCCGCCGTACCGGCGCCGTGGGCCTCGGCACACCGGCGCCACCACGTTCGGCTCACCGATGCCAGGGGGCCCGGTTCATCTGCCGGAGCAGACGCGTGCGACGCCAGCCCTTGACCCGGTCCGCGTAGACCTTGCCCGCCACGTGGTCCCACTCGTGCTGCAAACACCGGGCGAAGAATCCGGTGCCGTGCACGGTCACCGGCTCACCGGTCAGCGAGAAGCCCTCGACGACCGCGTGGTCGTACCGCTCGGTCGCCGCCTCCAGGCCCGGCAGCGACAGACAGCCCTCCGGACCCCGCACCACCACACCGCCCGACTCCACCAGCCGCGGGTTGACCACATGTCCCAGGTGGCGTACGTCCTCGTCGTCAGGACAGTCGTAGACGAACACGCTGAGCGGCGCGCCGACCTGGTTCGCGGTCAGCCCCACTCCCTCTGCCGCGTACATCGTGGCGAACAGGTCCTCCACCAGTTCCGCCAGTCCGGCGCCGAAGTCGGTCACCTCAGCGCAGGGGGTGTGCAACGCCGGGGCGCCGTGCAGAGTGAGAGGGCGGACCCGGCCGCGGGCACCCCGAATGGAACCGTTTCGCATGGCCGCAAGGGTACGGTTCCCTGGGCCCACACCCCGCCGCGCAGGCGTGGGCCGGGATTCGGGTGTGCGAACGGATCTCGATAGGCTGACGTCCACCACGTTGCCGGACGGCTCAAGCACGGCGCGTACGCAAGGAGGATCGAGAACTGATGGCAGGCAACTCGGACCCGCTCACGCCGCGGGCCAAGCTGGCCGTGACCGCGGGCAAGGCGGTCGCTGCGGCGTCGCGCGCCGCCGGGCGCGGCAGCGGATCGGTGATCGGTGGCCGGGTCGCGCTGAAACTCGACCCCGACCTCCTCGCCCGGCTCGCCCAGAACCTGGACGTCATCCTGGTGTCCGCCACCAACGGCAAAACCACCACCACCCGGCTCATCGCCGAAGCGCTGCGCGCCGCGGGCCCGGTCGTCTCCAACGCGCTCGGCGCCAACATGCCGGCCGGCATCACGTCGGCCCTCGCGGGCCGTTCGGACGCGCGCTTCGGCGTGATCGAGGTCGACGAGAAGTACCTGGCGGGCGTGGCCCGGGACACCGACCCCAGGTGCATCGCGCTGCTCAACCTCTCCCGCGACCAGCTCGACCGCGCCGCCGAGACCCGCATGCTCGCCGAGAACTGGCGCGAGGGCCTGTCCGGCGCCAAGGCCGTCGTCGTCGCCAACTGCGACGACCCGCTGGTGGTGTGGGCCGCTTCCTCCTCGCCCAATGTGATCTGGGTCGCGGCCGGCCAGATGTGGAAGGACGACGCCTGGTCCTGCCCGTCCTGCGGTGGCGTGATGCAGCGCCCCGGCGACGACTGGTACTGCGGCCAGTGCGGATTCCGCCGTCCGGCGCCGAGCTGGACGCTGCACGGCGACCATGTCCTCGACCCGCACGGCTCGGCCTGGCCGATCCACCTCCAGCTGCCGGGCCGCGCCAACAAGGCCAACGCCGCCAGCTCCGCGGCCGTCGCCGCGGTCTTCGGCGTGCCGCCGCAGGTCGCCCTGGAGCGCATGTACCAGGTGCAGGCGGTGGCCGGACGCTACGACGTGGTCCAGTTCCTCGAACGCGACCTGCGTCTGCTGCTGGCGAAGAACCCGGCGGGCTGGCTGGAGACCTTCTCCCTGATCGACCCGCCGCCCACCCCGGTGATCCTCTCCGTGAACGCGCGCGGCGCCGACGGCACCGACACCTCCTGGCTCTGGGACGTCGACTACACGCGTCTGACCGGCCACCCGATCTTCGTCATCGGCGACCGGAAACTCGACCTCGCGGTGCGTCTGGAGGTGGCGGGCCAGCAGTTCCAGGTCTGCGAGAACGTCGACCAGGCCGTCCAGCAGGCACCGCCGGGCCGTATCGAGGTCATCGCGAACTACACCGCGTTCCAGGACCTGCGCCGCCGGGTCGGGAACTGACGGCACACCTGACACGAAGGACGATCACTTCATGAGCGACAACAGCCTGCGTCTGGTGTGGATCTACCCGGACCTGCTGAGCACCTACGGCGACCAGGGCAACGCGCTCGTCGTGGAGCGGCGGGCCCGGCAGCGCCGCCTCGATGTGGCCCGGCTCGACGTGCGCAGCGACCAGCCGATCCCGACCTCCGGCGACATCTACCTGATCGGCGGCGGCGAGGACCGGCCGCAGCGGCTCGCGGCGGAGCGACTGCGCCGTGACGGGGGCCTGCACAAGGCGGTGGAGAACGGCGCGATCGTCTTCTCGGTGTGCGCGGGCTACCAGATCCTCGGCCACGAGTTCATCAACGACCTCGGCCAGCGCGAGCCCGGCCTCGGGCTGCTCGACGTGGTCTCGGTGCGCGGCGAGGGCGAGCGGTGCGTCGGTGATGTCCTCGGGGACATCGACCCGCGTCTGGGACTGCCGCCGCTGACCGGCTTCGAGAACCACCAGGGCGTCACCCACCTCGGCCCCGCGGCCCGCCCCCTCGCCCAGGTCCGGCTGGGCCGCGGCAACGGCACCGGGGACGGCACGGAGGGCGCGTACAACGACACCGTCTTCGGTACGTACATGCACGGGCCCGTCCTCGCCCGCAACCCGCTGATCGCGGATCTGCTGCTGAAGCTGGCGCTGGACGTGAACGCGCTGCCGCCGGTCGACGACCGGTGGTACGAGGCGCTGCGCGACGAGCGGATCAGCGCTGCGCAACAACCTTCGTAGCGCTCCGCCGGGGCGCTCCGCTGGGTTTGGCGGATGTGCCGGGGGCGTAATGGGGGGGTGGCGGTTGAGCCGGGGGCTACGGGGATAGGCGGCTGCGGGTGCGTTGTGGCTGGTCGCGCAGTTCCCCGCGCCCCTCAAAGGGGGTTTGCGCTCAGCGGTTGCTGCAAAAGAAGGTGGCATCACGAGGGCAGGGGGCAACTGCGGGTGCGTTGTGGCTGGTCGCGCAGTTCCCCGCGCCCCTCAAAGGCGGTTTGCGTCCGGTGGTGATCCTGCTGGTTTGTTCGGGATCACGTGGCGCGGGGCGAGGGCCCAGAAGTCGTAGCAGGTGCAGGTGCCCTCGGGTCCTCGGGCGATCCGGTCCGAGTTCCAGCAGTGGAGCATCGGGCCGACGTCCGTCCAGCACGCCGTCGCGGGTCGGCAGGATCGCCGACCCGCGATGGATGGCGGCATCACGGAGGGTGGTGGGATTCCTACTTGCGGGGGATGCTGTCCGACTGTTCCGTCCGGGGCGGTGTCGAGGCGTGGGTGTCCTCTGCGGCCTCCGTGGTGAGGTAGTCGGGTACGGGTGTCGGGTCGATGAGGCGGTTGAGGCGGCTCGGGACGTTGAAGCCGATCAGCAGGATCACCACGAGGGTCAGCGCGAAGGTGAGCACGGCAAGTGACTGTCCCAGGGACATGTTCAAGGCCAGCCGGGCACCGAGCACGGGTGCCACGGCACCGCCCAGCGCCCCCACGTTGTAGGTGAAGCCAAGGGACGCCGCTCGGGTCTCGGTCGGGAAGTGTCCCGCGATGAACTTGGGCAGCAGGCCGGAGATCCCCTGCATGCAGGCGAGCATGAAGAAGAGGAGCACCCCGAGGCCGACGAGGCTGCCGCGGACCGCGAAGACCGGGAAGACGAAGGCGATCCCGACCAGCAGGGTGAAGCTGTACGCCTTGCGGGTGCCGAACCGGTCACCGAGGAAGCCGGCGATGATGCAGCCCGCCATGGTGCCGAACCCGGCCCAGTAGAGCGCGTCGCTGACCTGCGCCGGGGTGTAGCCCAGCTCGGTCTTGAGGTAGGTGGGCAGCAGGGCCTGCACCGGCCAGCTGTACAGGAACGCGCAGAACACGGTCACGCACAGCGCGACGAACAGGAGCCAGCGCTTGCGGCCGCCGAGCTGGACGGCGAAGGCGATCAGACAGGCCGCGGCCAGGACGGACAGGACGGGCACGGCGCCCGCGCCGACCGGCGTGAACACCGCGAACAGCGATCCCGTGGCGAGGACCACCAGGACGGAGTTGGCCCAGGCCCTGCGCCGGTCCGCGAACAGCGGCCGGAAGGGGTTCGGCGCCGCGCCGGCCGACCCCACCCGCTTCTCCCAGTCACCGGCCTCCGGCAGCGCGCGGCGCACCCACAGCGCGACGACCACGGGCAGCAGCCCGATGTAGAACAGCCAGCGCCAGCCGTACGCCGGCACCACGCGCGCGTACACCTCGGCCGCGGCGACACCGCCCAGCGAGAAGCCGGAGATCAGGAACCCCGAGGCGCGATTGCGCAGCCGCGCCGGCCAGCTCTCCAGGACGTAGGTGGCGCTGGCGCTGTACTCGCCCGCCATGCCCATGCCGACCAGCAGACGGGCGGTGAACAGACTCGTGTAGCCCCAGGCGAAGCCGCAGGCGAGGGTGCCGACCGAGTACAGCAGGATGCTGACGATCATCGCGGACCTGCGGCCGAAGCGGTCGCCGAACGCGCCGAGCACGGCTCCGCCGAGCCACCGCGTGATGAAGGCGCCCGAGACCAGGCTCGCGGACTCGACGGTCGACAGGCCGAACTCGTCGGCGATCTCGGTCAGTACGAGGGTGATCAGTACGAAGTCGAAGCCGTCCAGGGCGTAGCCGATCCAGGCGGCGAAGAAGGACTTCCACTTCTCCCGGTCGAGTTCCCGGTACCAGGGCAGGGGCGTCGGGGCGGACTGTACGGATGACATGACGGATCCAATGCGGGTGGAGGAGATGCGCGTCAGGCTGGGTGGGGGGACGGGCGGACCGCGGCGGGGCTACAGCAGTCCGGCCGTGACGAGGTGGGCGCGGACGCGGGCCACCGCTTCGGCGCCGAGCGGAATCTGCGGCGCGACGGTGGCCGCACAGTCGATGAGGCCGCGCAGCCGGGCCGCGGCCTTGAAGCCGCCGAGCGCGGAGGAGCTGCCGCCCATCTCGGCCGGGTCGCCCACGTCGGTGAGGTCGAACAGCGCGGCCAGCCGGTCCTGTTCGGCCCGGGCGGCGGCCCAGTCCCCGGCCCGCGCGGCCGCGTAGAGGCGTACGTAACCTTCCACGTCGACGTTGCCGAGTCCGGGAACGACTCCGTCGACGCCCATCAGCAGTGCGCCGTCGACGGTGAGTTCGGAGCCGGTCAGAACGCTGAAATCGGCAGTCCGGGCCCGTAGTCGGACCAGCAGGCGGCGCAGTGAGCCCTCGTCGCCGCTGGAGTCCTTCAGCCCGGCCAGCGTGCCGTCGGCGGCCAGGTCGAGGACGACGGTGCGGGGCAGCTTGGTGTGCACGGCGACCGGGATGTCGTACGCGAACAGCGGCAGGTCGGCACCGGTGCGGATCCGCCGGAAGTGGTCGGCGATCTCGGCGGGATGCGTGCGGGTGTAGAACGGCGCGGTGGCCACGAGGACGTCGGCGCCCGCCTTGGCGGCGTCAGCGGCCCGGTCGAGGACCCGGGGCGTGGTGGTGTCGATGATTCCGGCCAGTACCGGCACCCGGCCGGCCGTGGTGTCCACGGCCGTCTCCACCACCGTCCGGCGCTGGGCGTCCGTGAGGTAGGCGGCCTCACCGCTCGATCCGAGGACGAACAGGCCGTGCACCCCTGCTGCGACCAGATGCTCGGTGAGCCGGCGCAGTGAGGGGACGTCCACCTCTCCTTCCGGGGTGAGAGGTGTGATGACGGGCGGGACGACGCCGCGCAGGGGGGTGGGGAATGGCATGCTCGTGCTCCAGGTCGTGCTGTCGCCGGTCACGGGACTGCGGGCCGGCCGGGCGCGCCCACCTCCATGGCAGGAGGTAGGACGTTGGACGTAGGATGTCCTGCGACAGACGAAAGTCAGCCACGGTGAAATCCGAAAGTCAAGGGTCGAGAAAGGACAGACGATGCGATCGGTCGCCTCCGACGCAGCGGACCGGATCAAGGAACTGATCGTGGAACGCGGGCTGCGCCCCGGGGATCCGCTGCCCACCGAGACCGAGCTGATGAAGGTCTTCGGTGTGAGCAGGAACTCCCTGCGAGAGGCGCTCAAGTCGCTCCAGGCCGTGCACATCGTCGAGATCCGGCGCGGCTACGGCACCTATGTCGGGGCGATGTCGCTCGACCCGCTGATCGAGGCCCTGGCCTTCCGCACCGTGGTCCGGCACAGCCTCGGCACGGACAGCCTGCTCGAACTGCTGCAACTGCGCGAGGCCCTGGAGGTGGGCCTCATGCACCAGGTCGCGGGCCGGCTGCCCGACGAGGACCTGCGCACGCTGGACGAACTGGTCGACCGTATGCACACCGAGGTCCGGGAGTCGGGTGCGATAGCCGCCGAAACCGACCGCGCGTTCCACCGCACCCTTTACCGCTCGCTCGACAACGTGCTGCTCAGCGAGCTCCTCGACGCGTTCTGGTCCGCCTTCCACCGGGTGCGCGCGCAGAGTATCGGCGCGGCCGCGGACGGCGAGGAACTGGCCCGGATGCACGGCCGGATCCTCACGGCCGTGCGCGCGGCCGACTCGACGGCCGCGGAGACGGCGATGCACCGGCATTTCGACGACATCCGGGGCCGCCTGGCGCACCAGTGAGCCGTGCCCTCCGGTTTTCCGCACCTGACCGACCCGTTGCGGACCCGTTCCGAACCCGCTCCGAACCCGTCCCGCGGCTCCGCCGAGGTTTTCCAAAAGCCCTCTTGACGGCAGCCCCGCTCACATGTGCGGGCACGTCCAGCAGGCGGACGGACGCTTCGGGACGACCCCCTCCCGCCGGTAGGGTGAGGCAGGGCGCGTTTCGACACACGCCCAGGATCGAGCCGGACAACGCGGTCCGGCCCCAGGCCCACATCAAGAAGGTAATCCGGGCTATGCGCATTGGTGTCCTCACGTCCGGCGGCGACTGCCCCGGCCTGAATGCCGTCATCCGGTCCGTCGTGCACCGTGCGGTCGTCGACCACGGCGACGAGGTCATCGGTTTCCGGGACGGCTGGAAGGGCCTCCTGGAGTGCGACTACCTCAAGCTCGATCTCGACGCCGTCGGCGGCATCCTGGCCCGCGGCGGCACCATTCTCGGCTCCTCCCGGGTACAGCCCTCCCACCTGCGGGACGGCGTGGAGCTGGCCCGCGGCCACGTCACCGAACTCGGCCTCGACGCGATCATCCCGATCGGCGGCGAGGGCACGCTGAAGGCGGCCCGGCTGCTCTCCGACAACGGCCTGCCCATCGTGGGCGTACCGAAGACCATCGACAACGACATCGCCGTCACGGACGTCACCTTCGGCTTCGACACGGCCGTGGGCGTCGCGACCGACGCCCTCGACCGGCTCAAGACCACCGCCGAGTCCCATCAGCGCGTCCTCGTCGTCGAGGTCATGGGCCGGCACACCGGCTGGATCGCGCTGCACTCCGGCATGGCGGCCGGCGCCCACGCCATCGTCGTACCGGAACGCCCCTTCGACATCGACGAGTTGGCCCGGCGGGTCGGCGAACGCTTCGCGGCGGGCAAGCGGTTCGCGATCGTGGTCGCCGCGGAGGGCGCCAAGCCCAGGGCGGGCACCATGGACTTCGACGAGGGCGGCACGGACGTCTACGGTCATGAGCGGTTCGCCGGGATCGCCCGGCAACTCTCCATCGAACTGGAGCAGCGGCTCGGCAAGGAGGCCCGTCCGGTCATCCTCGGGCATGTGCAGCGGGGCGGGACGCCCACGGCGTACGACCGGGTGCTGGCGACGCGGTTCGGGTGGCACGCGGTGGAGGCCGTGCACCGCGGGGAGTTCGGGGTGATGACGGCGCTGCGCGGCACCGACATCCTGACCGTGCCGCTGGCGGAGGCCGTGGAGACGCTGAAGACGGTGCCCGTGGAGCGGTACGAGGAAGCGGAGTGCGTTCTCTGACGAGAGTTCCCTGACAGGAGATCCCAGGCAGGTGTTCCCTGACGGGCGTTTCCTCGCGAGTGTTCCCTGGCGGGAGTCTCCTGACGGAACGCGCCCTGGGGTGTCGTCCATGGCCGGGTTCGGGTGCGAGTGCGGGTTCGGGTGCGGTGTGGCCCGTCTCACAGTTCTGTGTGTTCCCCGGGGAGCACGTGGCCCTGCCCCCCGGTCTCAGGGGCCGTCGGGGGCCGCTCTAGTCTGTGTGCGGACAGACAGGCACAACCCCCACGAATCAGGAGCCGGCGGATGGAGCACAGCGGGCACGGCATGACGATGGATCTGCCGCCGTTCACGCTGGGGCGGGGACTCCAGTGGTCCACCGACCCGTTCTTCCTCGTCGCCTGCCTGCTGGGAGTGGCCCTCTATGCCTGGGGGGTGGTGCGGCTGCGGCGGCGCGGTGACGCCTGGCCGGTGGGGCGGGCCCTCTCGTTCGTCGTCGGTGTGCTGACCATCGCGCTGATGATGTGCACCAGGCTGAACGACTACGGCATGGTCATGTTCAGCGTGCACATGGTGCAGCACATGGTGATCAGCATGCTGTCGCCGATCCTCATCCTGCTGGGAGCGCCGGTCACCCTGGCGCTGCGCGCGCTGCCGGTCGCACGCCGCGGCCACAAGGGTCCGCGCGAACTGCTGCTGGCTCTGCTGCACAGCCGCTACATGCGGATCATCACGCACCCCGCGTTCACCATCCCGCTGTTCATCGCGAGCCTGTACGGGCTGTACTTCACCCCGCTGTTCGACTTCCTGATGGGGTCGAAGACCGGGCACACCGTGATGATGGTGCACTTCCTCGCGGTGGGCGTGGTGTTCTTCTGGCCCATCATCGGCGTCGACCCCGGCCCGCACCGGCCCGGGTACCTGATGCGGATGCTGGAACTGTTCGCGGGGATGCCCTTCCACGCGTTCTTCGGCATCGCGCTGATGATGGCGTCCTCGCCGATGATCGGCACCTTCAGCCATCCGCCCGCCTCGCTCGGGATCGACGCGCTCTCCGACCAGACCGCCGCGGGCGGCATCGCCTGGGCATTCAGCGAGATCCCGTCGGTGCTGGTACTGGTCGCCCTGCTGTTCCAGTGGTACGGGTCCGAGCAGCGGCAGGCACGGCGCACGGACCGGGCCGCCGACCGGGACGGTGACAAGGAGCTGGCGGCGTACAACGCCTACCTGGCCTCT
Source organism: Streptomyces sp. NPDC006012 (assembly GCF_042871185.1). Taxonomy (NCBI): domain Bacteria; kingdom Bacillati; phylum Actinomycetota; class Actinomycetes; order Kitasatosporales; family Streptomycetaceae; genus Streptomyces; species Streptomyces sp. NPDC006012. The sequence continues at coordinate 31,026 of NZ_JBIAIE010000006.1, read as the reverse complement.
CTGCACGCACGCAAGAGCTGAGGCCGCGGAGCCGTCGTGGTCCGCTTCCGGCCGGTCCCGGACGGACGGATTCGTTCCGGTGCCGAACGGGGCACCATGGAGGGAACGGACCATGAGGAGGGTGTCACGATGCCCGTTTCCAGGCACGGTTCCACGAAGACGATGGGGGTGCTCACCATCGGCGGACTCGTCGTGGTGACGGCCTACTCGGTGGTGCTCGGCAGCAACGGATGGCTGTGGTTCGGCTGGGTCGTCCTGGGTCTGCTCACCCTGGCGATGATCGTCACTCAGAGCGGCTGAGCGGCTGAGCGGCCGGCCACCCGGGTGTCCGGGCGAGCCGGCCGCCCCCTTCCGGGCCGGGTGGCGGGTTCACACCCCGGTGGCGGGCCGGGCCGCCGAGTGCACCCCCGGCCAGTACTTCGGCACCCTGGCCGTGATCTTCATGCCGGCCCCGACCGCGGTCTCCATGACGAGGCCGTGGTCGTCGCCGTAGACCTGGCGGAGCCTGTCGTCGACGTTGGACAGCCCGATGCCGCCGGAGGGTCCGATCTCGCCGGCGAGGATCCGGTGCAGTTCGCGGGGGTCCATGCCCACGCCGTCGTCCTCGATGACGACCAGCGCCTCGGCGCCCGCGTCCTGGGCGGTGATCTGGATGTGGCAGGCGTCCGCCTTGCCCTCAAGACCGTGTTTGACGGCGTTCTCGACCAGGGGCTGCAGGCACAGGAACGGCAGGGCGACCGGCAGCACCTCGGGCGCGATCTGCAGGGTGACCGAGAGCCGGTCGCCGAACCGGGCCCGGACCAGCGCCAGGTACTGGTCGATCGCGTGCAGTTCGTCGGCGAGGGTGGTGAAGTCGCCGTGCCTGCGGAACGAGTACCGGGTGAAGTCGGCGAACTCCAGCAGCAGTTCCCGGGCCCGCTCGGGGTCGGTGCGCACGAACGAGGCGATCACCGCCAGCGAGTTGAAGATGAAGTGCGGGGAGATCTGGGCGCGCAGGACCTTGATCTCGGCCTCGATGAGCCGGGTGCGGGACCGGTCGAGGTCGGCCAGCTCCAGTTGGACGCTGACCCAGCGGGCCACCTCGCCCGCGGCCCTGACCAGCACGGCCGACTCCCGCGGGGCGCAGGCGACCAGCGCGCCGTGCACCCGGTCGTCGACGGTGAGCGGGGTCACCACGGCCCAGCGGACCGGGCAGTCGGGGCTCTCGCAGGACAGCCGGAACGCCTCGCCGCGTCCGGTCTCCAGCGGTCCGGCCAGCCGTTCCATGATCTCCCCGCGATGGTGGCCGCCCACGCCGTCCCAGACCAGGACCTGCTGCGGGTCGGTCAGGCACAGGGCGTCGGTGCCGAGCAGGGTGCGCAGCCTGCGGGCCGACTTGCGCGCGGTCTCCTCCGTGAGGCCGGCGCGCAGCGGGGGCGCCGCGAGCGACGCGGTGTGCAGGGTCTGGAAGGTGGCGTGCTCGACCGGGGTGCCGAGTCCGCCCTGCCGGTCCGGCCGTGCGGTGCGCCGCCCCAGCCAGAAACCGGCCGCGAGCAGCGGCAGGACGGCGACGCACAGGCCCGCCAGGAAACCGGTCATCGCCGCACCCCCGGGCGCGGCGAGGTGACGGCCGTGCGCCGCCGGCCTGGCGGGGCGGCACCCGCACGGGGCACGGAAGACGGCGCTGCCGTCGCATGCGGGTCCTCCCGGTACGGGCGAGGGCAGGCACCCGGGGACGTCCGGCGGCACCTCACGGCCCCTCCAGCGGAGCGCCCAGTTCCTCCGGCAGGTGGAACCTCGCCAGGACGGCCGGCGTACCGGGCGGCACCCGGGCCGCGGTGGCCAGGGACACCAGCACCATGGTGAGGAAGCCGAGCGGTACCGACCACAGTGCCGGCCAGGTGAGCAGGGCGTGCACGGTGCCGGTGCCGGGCAGGCCCGCCATGGTCACGGCCACCGCGGCGAACGCGCAGCCGCCGCCCGCCAGCATGCCCGCGGCGGCCCCCGGCGGGGTCAGCCGCCGCCACCAGATGCCGAGGACGAGCAGCGGGCAGAAGGACGAGGCCGAGACCGCGAAGGCCAGCCCCACCGCATCGGCCACCGGCAGCCCGCCCACCAGTGCGCTCGCCGCCAGCGGCACCGCCATGGCGAGCACCGTGCCGAGCCTGAAGTGCCGTACCCCGCGGGACGGCAGCACGTCCTGGGTCAGCACGCCCGCCACGGCCATGGTCAGCCCCGAGGTGGTGGACAGGAACGCGGCGAAGGCCCCGCCGGCCACCAGCGCGCCGAACAGGTCGCCGCCCGGCCCGCCGATCATCCGGCCCGGCAGCAGCAGGACGGCGGCGTCGGCGTCACCGGTGATGCTGAGTTCCGGGGCGTACAGCCGGCCCAGTGCGCCGTACACGGGTGGCAGCAGGTAGAAGACGCCGATCAGGGCGAGGACGGCGACGGTGGTGCGGCGGGCGGCGATGCCGTGCGGGCTGGTGTAGAAGCGGACGACGACGTGCGGCAGGCCCATGGTGCCGAGGAAGGTGGCGAGGATGAGCCCGTACGTGGCGTACAGCGGACGGTCCTCGCGGCCCGTGGCGAGCGAGGCGGACATGCCGTCGCCCGCGCCCCGGACGGCGACCGGCACCGCGTCGCCGGGCCCGAAGTCCAGCCGGGTGCCCTGTTCGAGGCGGTGGGTGCCGGCCGGCAGGCCGGTCCGCGCGCCGTCGAGCCGGCGGCCGTCGACCGTGCCGGTCACGGTGACCGTCAGCGGTGTGTCGAGCCGCAGGTCGACGGTGTCCTGGACGCGCACGGAACGCTGCTCGCGGAAGGTGGCCGGTTCGTCGAAGGCGTGCCGGGGGGCTCCGTCGCCCTGCCAGGCGAGGACCAGGAACAGGGCGGGGACGAAAAGGGCGGTGAGTTTCAGCCAGTACTGGAACGCCTGGACGAAGGTGACGCTGCGCATGCCGCCCGTCGCGACCGTCGCCACCACGACCACCGCCACGATGATCCCGCCGAGCGGTTCGGGCGCACCGGTGAGCACCGTCAGAGTGAGCCCGGCGCCCTGCAACTGCGGCAGCAGATACAGCCAGCCGACCCCGACGACGAAGGCCCCGGCCAGCCGGCGTACGGCGTGCGAGGCGAGCCGGGCCTCGGCGAAGTCGGGCAGGGTGTAGGCGCCGGAACGGCGCAGCGGGGCGGCGACGAACAGGAGCAGCACCAGATAGCCCGCCGTGTAGCCCACCGGGTACCAGAGCATGTCCGGGCCCTGCAGCAGGACCAGGCCCGCGATGCCGAGGAAGGAGGCGGCGGACAGGTATTCGCCGCTGATGGCGGCGGCGTTGAGGTGCGGTCCGACGGTGCGCGAGGCGACGTAGAAGTCGGAGGTGGTGCGCGAGACGCGCAGGCCGAAGGCGCCGACCAGGACGGTGGCCACGACGACGAGGGCGACGGCGGCGACGGCGTAGCTGGAGTTCACGGCGGCCTTGCGATCCTCGTCTCAGCGGTCCTCGACCAGACGCACCAGGTCGCGCTCGTTGCGCTCGGCGCGGCGCACGTACCAGCGGGCGAGCAGGACGAACGGAGCGTACAGGCCGAAGCCGAGCACCAGCCATTCGAGGCGCCGGGTCTGCGGGGCCGCCGCGAAAACCAGGGGCAGCGGGCCGACCAGCAGCACGAGGACGGCGAACACGGCGAGGGCGGCGCGCAGTTGGGTGCGCATCAGCGTGCGCACGTAGGTGTGGCCCAGGGTGGTCTGCTCGTCGATCTCGGTGCGCGGCCGGTGGTGACCGGAGGTCCGCCGGGTGCGGCGGGGCGGTCCGGTGACGACGACGCGTCGCTCGGCGGGTTCCATGGTGGCCTTCCCTATCCGGTGGTCCGGCGCATCAGCAGATCCCGCAACTCGCGCGTGTGGCGCCGGCTGACCTGGAGTTCCTCGTCGCCGATCAGGACGCTCACGGTGCCCGCGCCCAGTCGGAGTTCGCCGATGTGGCGCAGCGCGACGAGGTGGCGGCGGTGGATGCGGACGAAGCCGCGGGAGCGCCAGCGGTCCTCCAGGGTGGACAGCGGGATGCGGACGAGGTGGCTGCCGCGGTCGGTGTGCAGCCGGGCGTAGTCCCCCTGGGCCTCGACGTGGGTGATGTCGTCGACGGCGACGAACCGGGTCACGCCGCCGCGTTCGACGGGCATGTGGTCCGGGTCGGGTTCGTGCACCGGGATCCGGGGGGCGGCGGCGCTGCCGCGCAGTTCCGCGACCCGGCGCACGGCCTCCGCCAGCCGTTCCTTGCGGACCGGTTTGAGTACGTAGTCGACGGCCTTGAGGTCGAAGGCGCGCACCGCGAAGTCCTCGTGCGCGGTGACGAACACGACCAGCGGCGGATGCGCGAACCCGGTCAGCAGCCGGGCCGTCTCCAGGCCGTCGAGGCCGGGCATCTGGATGTCGAGGAAGACGACGTCGACGGCGTCGGGTCCCTCCGGGCCCGATTCCAGTGCGCGGGTGATGCGGCGCAGTGCCCCGGTGGCGTCTCCAGCGCCCTCGACGCTGCCGATGCGCGGATCGGCCTGCAGCAGGTAGAGGAGTTCCTCCAGCGAGGGGCGTTCGTCGTCGACGGCGAGGGCTCGCAGCATGAACGTGGAGTGTAGGTGGAATCCGAACGGGTGGACATGTCCCGGGCGTGGACGTTCCCGCTGGATACAGTGCCGACATGAACAGCAGGACCGCTCCGTTCGACGAACTCGACCGGAAGATCGTCACCGCGCTCATGGCGAACGCCAGGAGCAGCTTCGCCGAGATCGGCTCGGCGGTCGGACTGTCGGCCACCGCGGTCAAGCGGCGCGTGGACCGGCTGCGTGAGACGGACGTGATCACCGGGTTCACGGCCACGGTGAAGCCGTCGGCGCTGGGCTGGCGCACGGAGGCGTACGTCGAGGTGTACTGCGAGGGTGCCGCCCCGCCGCGGCGGCTGGCCGAGGTGGTGCGCGACCATCCGGAGATCACGGCCGCGATGACGGTGACGGGCGGCGCGGACGCGTTGCTGCACGTGCGGGCGCGGGACGTCGGGCACTTCGAGGAGGTGCTGGAGCGGATCCGGGTGGAGCCGTTCATCCGGAAGACGATCAGTGTGATGGTGCTGTCCCATCTGCTGCCGGAAAGTCCGGAGGCCGCCGCGACGCAGGCAGCACCGGAGTAAACCTCGACACACGCAGCACTGCTGCGTTGTGGCCGCCCATAACGCACCATTCCTGCGCACACGCGCAGCTCTCGTTTCTTGTCCACCATCTCCGTCACTTCCTACCTTGGTGCCACCGTCAGTCGACACCGCAGGAAAGCGGAGGAACACCTCTGTGCCCGACAGCCGTGTGCCGCGCCCCCGGCGCTTCCTCGTCTGTGAACCCAGACACTTCGCCGTGCAGTACGCGATCAACCCCTGGATGCATCCCGACACCCGGGTCGACGTCGACCTGGCCCGGGAGCAGTGGCAGTCGTTGATCAGCGCCTATCTCGCCCACGGGCACACGGTCGAGACCGTGGCCCCCGTCCCCGGTCTGCCCGACATGGTGTTCGCCGCGAACGCCGCGGTCGTCGTCGGCGGACGGGTCTTCGGTTCCCTCTTCCTCGCCCCGCAGCGCCGTCCCGAGTCGACCCACTACGACCTGTGGTTCAAGACGGCGGGCCACGACGTGCACCACCCGCGGTCGGTGTGCGAGGGCGAGGGCGACCTGGTCCCGGCCGGCTCCCACGTGCTCGCCGGCACCGGCTTCCGCACGACCCGTGACGCGCACCAGGAGGCGCAGGAGTTCTTCGGCGTGCCGGTGATCAGCCTGACGCTGGTGGACCCGTACCTGTACCACCTGGACACGGCGCTGTTCGTCCTGGACGACCACACCATCGCCTACTTTCCGGAGGCGTTCTCCCCCGGCAGCCGCGAGGTGCTCGCGCGGCTGTACCCGGACGCGGTGCTCGCCACCCGCGAGGACGCGATGGCCTTCGGCCTGAACTCCGTCTCCGACGGGCGCCACGTCTTCATCGCGCCGCGGGCCGAGGCCCTCGCCGCGCGCCTCGCCGACCGCGGCTATGTCCCCGTCCCCGTCGACCTGTCGGAGTTCCACAAGGCCGGCGGCGGCATCAAGTGCTGCACCCAGGAGATCCGCTCATGACCGCACCCGCACGTACGCGTACCTCCGCCGACCTGATCCGGGCGGAGGAGCCGGTCCTCGCGCACAACTACCATCCGCTGCCCGTGGTCGTCGCCCGTGCCGAGGGCACCTGGGTGGAGGACGTCGAGGGCCGCCGGTATCTCGACATGCTGGCCGGCTACTCGGCCCTCAACTTCGGCCACCGCCATCCCGAGCTGATCGAGACCGCGCACCGCCAGCTGGACCGGCTGACCCTCACCTCGCGCGCCTTCCACCACGACCTGCTCGCCGAATTCGCCGAGCGGCTGGCCCGGTTGACCGGGCTCGACATGGTGCTGCCGATGAACACCGGCGCCGAAGCGGTGGAGAGCGCCATCAAGGTCGCGCGGAAATGGGCGTACGAGGTCAAGGGCGTACCTGCCGACCGGGCCACGATCGTGGTCGCGGCGGAGAACTTCCACGGCCGGACCACCACGATCGTCGGCTTCTCCACGGACGAGTCGGCGCGGGCCGGCTTCGGCCCCTTCACCCCCGGCTTCCGGATCGTCCCGTACAACGATCTCGCGGCGCTGGAGGCGGCGATCGACGAGACGACGGCGGCGGTGCTGATCGAGCCGATCCAGGGGGAGGCCGGGGTCGTCGTCCCGGACGACGGCTATCTCGCCGGGGTGCGTGCGCTGACCCGGCGTGCGGGCTGCCTCTTCATCGCGGACGAGATCCAGTCGGGCCTGGGCCGCACCGGCCGTACCCTCGCCGTCGAGCACGAGTCCGTCGAGCCCGACGTGGTCCTCCTCGGCAAGGCGCTGGGCGGCGGCATCGTGCCGGTCTCCGCGGTGGTGGCCCGGCGTGCCGTGCTGGGTGTGCTGCGGCCGGGCGAGCACGGTTCCACGTTCGGCGGGAATCCGCTGGCGGCGGCGGTCGGCACGGCGGTGGTCGGGCTGCTGGAGACGGGCGAGTTCCAGCGCCGGGCGACGGAGCTGGGCGTGGTCCTGCGGGACGGGCTGACCGCCCTGGTCGGCCGGGGCGTGGTCGGTTTCCGTGCGCGCGGGCTGTGGGCGGGCGTGGACATCGACCCAGCCATCGGCACCGGCCGTGATATCGGCGAGCGGCTGCTGCGGGAAGGGGTCCTGGTCAAGGACACCCACGGGTCCACGATCCGGCTGGCGCCCCCGCTGACGATCACCGCGGAGGAACTGCGCTCCGCGCTGGCGGCGGTGGAGAGGGTACTGGTCTGAGGCGCGTCCGCCCCCTCCCGGCGGCATCCGGCCGGGAGGGGGCGGCCTGCGGTCAGCTCTGGCCGAGCAGCTTCCGCATCTCCCCGATCTCGGCGTTCTGGGCGCTCACGACGGAACCGGCCAGGCTCTTGGCCGGACCGTAGGCGCCCTTGTCCTGCTCGGTCGTGGCCATTTCGACGGCGCCCCTGTGGTGTTCGACCATCATGGTCAGGAACTTCGTGTCGAAGTCCTTCCCGGTGGCCTTCTCCAGCGCGGTCATGTCCTTGTCGTCCATCATCCCGGTCATGCCCGGGTTCCCGCTCATGCCCGAGTCCCCGTGGTCCATGCCCGCCATGGGCACGTCCTCACCCCAGGTCCTGAGCCAGCCGGTCATCGTGGTGATCTCCGGGCCCTGTGCCTTCTCGATGCGGGTGGCGAGGTCCTTGACCTGCGCCGAGGCGGCACGGCCGGCGGCGAGCCGGGCCATCTCGACGGCCTGCTGGTGGTGCGGGATCATGCCCTGCGCGAAAGCGACGTCCTGGGCGTTGTGGGTGCCGGCGGTGTCGGCCGCGCTCGTGGACGACGGTGTGCCGCCGTGCCCCGCGTGGCCGCTGCCGCCGTCGCCGTCGCTGCTGCCGCAGGCGGCGAGGACGAGCGCGGCGCCGGCCGTGGCCAGGACGAGGGCGGCACGCCGCACCGGGGTACGGACGGCCCCGCGGGACCCGGTGGCGGTGCGGACGGTCGTGGCCGGCTCGGAGGTACCGGGCCTGGTCGTGGTGCTGCGGATGGTCATGCGTGAACTCCTGCTGTACGAAATGATCCGTGATGGCCATGGGCATGCTGAACACCGCGCGGCCGGAAGGGTCCGGGTGCGGTGGTCGCGGCCTCTAGATCCGCAGGAGTTGGAGTTCCGCCAGGGACGGTGGGGCGCGGGCGCCGTCGGGCGCCGTGGCCGGGCACGAGCCGGGCCGGTCGGCGCGCACGGCGGCGGCCACCGGTCGCGCGACGAGCCCGGGCAGAACCGGCCCCCAGCTCACGGCGCCGGAGGCGCAGGTCGGGTCGGCGTGCTGCACGTGCTGTCCGCCGCAGTGCCCCTCGCCGGGGCAGTCGGGGCCGACGGCGACCACCGCCGTCCGGTGCGGGACGGAGCCGTGCTCCGGGCCGCCCATGGCACCGCCGGGCCCCAGCGCGTGCATGCCGAACAGCCCGGCCAGCAGCCCGAGCACGAGCAACGCCCGCCACCGCCGTGGAGGCGGGGACGGGTGCCGGTCGGTTCGGGTCATCGGGTCCATCGTAGGGGCTGCGCGGTCACGGACCACCGGCGGTACGCCTTCCGGCCGTGTCCCTCCGCGTCCCTCCGCGTCCTTCCGTGTCCTTCCGTGTCCTTCCGTGTCCTTCCGTGTCCTTCCGTGTCCCGCTCGGCACGCGGAGCAGCGTCCACCGGCCCGACCCGGGGTCCACACGCGCCGATTTCCTTGACCGTGCCGTCGACCTGGGAAAGGCTCGCTCTTGAAGCGGACCTGGCAAAGTTAAGGGGCAAGCCGTGTTCTACTACCTGCTCAAGTACGTGCTGCTGGGGCCGCTGCTCAGGCTGGTCTTCCGGCCCCGCACGGAAGGGCTGGAGCATGTGCCGGCGTCCGGGGCCGCCATCGTCGCGGGCAATCACCTCTCCTTCTCCGACCACTTCCTGATGCCCGCGATCCTCAAGCGGCGCATCACCTTCCTCGCCAAGGCGGAGTACTTCACCGGTCCCGGCATCAAGGGCCGGCTGACCGCGTTCTTCTTCCGCAACGCCGGTCAGATCCCGGTCGACCGCTCCGGCAAGGACGCCGGTCAGGCGGCGATCCGCGAGGGCCTCGGCGTGCTGGGCAAGGGCGAACTGCTCGGCATCTATCCGGAGGGCACCCGCTCGCACGACGGCCGCCTGTACAAGGGCAAGGTCGGTGTCGCCGTGATGGCGCTGAAGGCGGGCGTCCCGGTCGTCCCGTGCGCGATGATCGGCACCTTCGAGGCCCAGCCGCCGGGCAAGGTCATCCCGAACGTCCATCCCGTCGTCATCCGCTTCGGCAAGCCCCTCGACTTCTCCCGGTACGCCGGCCTGGAGGACGAGAAGACCGTCCTGCGCGCCGTCACCGACGAGATCATGTACGCGATCCTGACGCTGTCCGAGCAGGAGTACGTCGACCGGTACGCCGCCGCCGTCAAGGCGGAGGAGGCGGCGGCGCAGGGGGTGAAGGAGCGGAGGTTCCCGCGGGCGCCGCTGAGCTGACGCGGGCGTTCCGGAGCCGGCCCGTGCCGGGCTCCGCCGACGGTGGAACGGGCGGTGTCCGGCGGGGACGGGCCCGTGGCGTCGCCCCATGGGACGTGCTGTGGTGATCGGGGCGACGGAGCCGAAGGCGCCCCGGTGCTCGCGCGCGCAGCCCGACCCGTTCGACTACGCGGCCGAAAAGGCCTGGCTGCGCGAGCGGCGCGGCAAGGGCGGCCGGGAGGACGTCTCCCGGCCGCCCCTCACTTCGTTCCGTACGCCGTTACGGCTTCGGCGTGGCGTGCGGGGCGCAGGTCACGTCCGCATCGTCCAGCTCGCCGGTGAGCAGGTAGCTGTCGACCCGGCTGTTGATGCACGGGTTGACCAGCCCGGTCACGCCGTGCGAACCGGCGTCCCGCTCGGTGATCAGGCGGGAGCCCCTGAACCGCTTGTGCAGTTCGACGGCGCCCGCGTAGGGGGTGGCGGCGTCCCGGGTGGACTGCACGATGAGCACCGGGGGCAGGCCCCTGCCGGTCCGCACGTCGACGGGGGTCCGCTGCTTGGCCGGCCAGGTGGCGCAGGGCAGGTTCATCCAGGCGTTGGACCAGGTCAGGAACGGGTAGTCCTGGTGCAGCCGGGTGTTGTCCCGGTCCCACCGCCGCCAGCTGGTGGGCCACTTCGCGTCGGTGCACTCGACGGCCGTGTAGACCGCGTTGCCGTTCTCCGAGGCGATGTTCCCGGCGGTGTCGGACAGGTCCGGGGCGGCCGCGTCCACCAGCGCCTGGGTGTCGCCTGCGACGTACTTGCTGAACACCGTGGCGACCGGCACCCACGAGGAGTCGTAGTACGGGGCGCTCTGGAAGAAGGAGATCAGTTCGGCCGGGCCGACGACCCCGCCGATGGGGTGTTCCTTGGCGGTGGCGCGCAGGCTGAGCCACTTGGCCTGGACGGCGTCGCGGGTGGTGCCGAGGTGGAAGGCGGCGTCGTTCGCGGCGACCCAGTCCTGCCAGTCCTTCCAGCGGCCCTCGAAGGCGACGTCCTGGTTGAGGTTGGCCTCGTACCAGATGTTGTCCCGGTCCGGGTCGACCACGCTGTCGACGACCATGCGCCGGACGTGCCCGGGGAACAGCGTGCCGTAGACGGCGCCCAGGTAGGTGCCGTAGGAGACACCGAGGTAGTTGATCTTCTTCTCGCCGAGCGCGGCCCGGATGACGTCCAGGTCGCGGGCGGTGTTCGGCGTGGTCATGTGCGACAGCATGGTGCCGCTGCGTTCGTGGCAGCCGTCCGCGTACTCGCGGGCCAGCTTGCGCTGGGCGAACTTGTCGGCCTCGGAGTCCGGCACCGGGTCGGCCTTGGGCGCCTTGACGAACTCCTGCGGGTCGATGCAGGAGATGGGCGTGGAGTGGCCGACACCGCGCGGGTCGAAGCCCACGAAGTCGTACGCCTTGGCCGTGTTCGCCCACACGGGGTTCTTGTTGGTGACCCGGGTCGGGAAGCGCAGCCCGGAGCCGCCGGGACCGCCGGGGTTGTAGACGAGCGCGCCCTGGCGCTCCTGTGCGGTGCCCGTGTTGCCGATGCGGTCGACGGCGAGCTTGATCTGCTTGCCGTCGGGCTTCGCGTAGTCGAGCGGCACGGTGACCCAGCCGCACTGGATGGGCTTGGCGAGCCCCCAGTCGGCCGGGCAGTCCTGCCAGTCGACGCCGGCCCTCGCCGCCCGTTCGGCGGCTGTCGCGGCGCCCTGGGCCTCGCGGCTCTGGCCATGCCCGGAAGTGGCGCTGGCGGCGGGCGCCGAGACGGCGCCGGCTATCAGGGTCGCGGTGACGAGTGCGGTGGCCGAACCGAGTGCGAGTACCCGGTTCTTCCGTCTGTTGTCCCTCAAGTGGGCCCTCCCCCTGCATAGTTGTGAACGTCAGGGGGATCCTCGTGCCTGTGCCGAGGCTGAGAACAGGGGTGGTTGACCTTCTTTGCCAATCCGATAACCGGATGATCATGTCCCGGTAGGCGGATCCCGGTCGAGCAGCGCCAGCGCCTCGTCCAGCGTCCGCCGCAGCCGCAGTCCGTCGGCGGCCACGGCGCTCACCAGGACGGCGGGCCCGGCGAGCGGAGTGATGGCCGCGCACTCCCCCAGCATCCGGGCGGCCGGCCTTTGGCCTGTGAACTCGGGTCGTACCAGGACGAGTTGACCCACGGCCCGGTGGCCGGCGAGCACGGCGGGACCGTCCCAGCCGCCCGCCGCGCCGGGCCCGCAGGCCAGCTCCTGGTCGAGCACGGGGCGCCCGGCGATCCGCACCGTCAGCCGGCTGCCGAGCCGGCCGGGTTCCTCGCCCGCCCGGCCGAGCACCTGCTCCTCGCGCAGCACGAGCCGGGCTCCGGCGTCGAGGTCGACCCGGGTGGTGACCGACAGCTCGCTGCCGGCGGCGGAGATCAACGGCTCCGGCAGCCAGCACAGTTCGCCCCCGGCGGCGACGGTGAGCCGTACGTCGTAGCGTGCCTCGCCCTTCGCCTGGCCGGGCAGCGCGATGGTCGCTGCGGCCGACCCGACGTGCAGCCGGGCCCCGGCCGCCACCCGCGCCTCGACGGCGAAGCGGTCGCCGCCGAGCGGCCCGCCCATCGCTCCGACGAGCACGACCCGGGCCTGAGCGCCGCTCGCCCGGGTGCGCCGCGGCGCCAAGGGGCCCTCGCCCGACAGCACGGGCAGCGCCGTACCGCCCCGGCCGTCCGGCCGCGCGACGATCCGCGCGACCGCCCGCACCCCGGTCGCGGTCACGCCGTCCACGCGGCGAGCCGTTCGCGCACCCAGGCGGCCACCTCCGACACGCCCGTCCCACCACGCAGCGACTGGAAGACGACGGGCAGCCCGGCCCGCTGCGCCTTCGCGTCGGCGGCCATCCGCGCGAGGTCGGAGCCGACGTACGGCGCGAGGTCGGTCTTGTTGACCACGAGCAGGTCGGCGGTGGTGACGCCGGGGCCGCCCTTGCGCGGGATGTCGTCCCCGCCGGCCACGTCGATGACGAAGACCTGCGCGTCGACGAGGCCCTTGGAGAAGGTCGCGGTGAGGTTGTCCCCGCCCGACTCGACGAGGACCAGGTCCAGCGGCCCGACTTTCTCCTCCAGGTCCTCGACCGCTTCGAGGTTGGCGGAGATGTCGTCCCTGATCGCGGTGTGCGGACAGGCCCCCGTCTCCACGGCCGTGATCCGCTCGGGCGGCAGCACGGCCTCGCGCAGCAGGAACTCGGCGTCCTCCCGCGTGTAGATGTCGTTGGTGACGACGGCGAGCGACAGTTCCTCCCGCAGCGTCCGGCACAGGGCGGCGACCGTGGCGGTCTTGCCCGACCCGACGGGACCGCCGAGCCCGATCCGCAGCGCCCGCCGCGATCCGTCCGCGCGCCGGGCGTCGGCGCTGACGGCCGCGGGGCCGTGGTGAGCGTGGTCGAGATGCATGGCGGCTCTCCTTCAAGGCACTCTTCACGAGGGCGGTTTCGGCGGTTCTGTTTACTTGGCCGGTTCTTCTGGCGAGTTCTTTTCATTCGGTTCGTCCGGGTCGTTCGAGGGGGTGCCGCGGGTCGGTCAGGAAGCGAACAGCCGGACGGCCCGGGCGGCGTGCGCCTGGGCGCCGATCTCCAGCAGCGGCGCCGAGGCCGCGGGCAGCGCGTCCACCCCCTCGTCGAGGGCACGCCCTGCCGCCGCCACCGCACGTCCCACGACGCCGTCCAGCTCCGGCGCCAGCCGGGCCAGCACCCCGGTCGCGTCGAACGGATCCAGACTCAGCAGCCGTACGGTGGCCGTCGCCGGCCCGCTCACGCTCTCGTACGCCGCGCAGTGTGCCGCGTCCGCGGCCTCCAGACCGGCCGCCCGCGCCACCAGGCCCAGCACCACGGGCTGATGCGCACCTTTCGGGAACTCCCGCCCGAGGGCATCCAGTTCGGGACACGGCCAGGTCGCCCGGCCGGCCCGCAGCAACTGCCGGCCGAGTCTGCGCGCGGCGTCGCGCAGCGCGGGCGAGGGGGTGCGGGCGTCCGCCGCCTCGTCCAGCACGGCGGGGCCGATGCCGAGCACGGCCGCCGCGGCGAGCGAGGCCGACACCAGACCTGCCGTGTGCAGCCGCCCCCGGCAGAAGTCCGCCAGGTCCGCGGCACCGGTGATCCGCCCGGCCGTGACGGCGGCCTCCGCCCCGCCGGAGTGCGCATGGCCTCCGGCGGGAAAGCGGCCGTCGGCCAGGACGAGGAGTGCTGCCCGGGACATCAGAACAGGAAGTAGCGCTGGGCCATGGGCAGTTCGGCGGCCGGGGTGGCCTCGACCAGTTCACCGTCGATGTGCACGGTGAAGCTGTCGGGGTCGATCCGGACCTCGGGGCGCGCGTCGTTCTCCGCCATGTCCGCCTTGGTCACGCCGCGCGTCGACTCGATGGCGACGAAGCGCTTGCCCAGCCGCAGCCGTTCGGGCAGCCCGTCCTCGACGGCCGCCGGGGCGACGAAGTTGACCGAGTTCGCGGCGGGCGCCCGGCCGATCGCCCCGTACATGGGGCGCGGGAGGATCGGCTGCGGGGTGGGGATGGAGGCGTTTGAATCGCCCATCTGTGCGTACGCGATCTGGCCGCCCTTGATGACCAGCAGCGGTTTCACGCCGAAGAACGCGGGCTCCCAGAGCACCAGGTCGGCGAGCTTGCCGCCGGCCACGGATCCCACGTCCCGGGCGAGGCCCTGCGCGAGTGCCGGGTTGATCGTGTACTTGGCGACATAGCGCCGTACCCGCCGGTTGTCGGCGCGGCCGTCGCCGGGCAGCGCGCCCCGGCGCCGCTTCATCACGTGGGCCGTCTGCCAGGTCCGCAGGACGACCTCCCCGATCCGGCCCATTGCCTGGGAGTCCGAGGAGATGATCGAGATGGCGCCCAGGTCGTGCAGGATGTCCTCGGCACCGATCGTCGACGGCCTGATCCGGGACTCGGCGAACGCCAGGTCCTCAGGGACCGCGGGGTTGAGGTGGTGGCACACCATCAGCATGTCGAGGTGTTCCTCGGCGGTGTTGACGGTGAACGGCCGGGTCGGATTGGTCGAGCTGGGCAGCACGTGCGGCTCGGACACCACGGTCATGATGTCCGGCGCGTGCCCGCCGCCGGCCCCCTCGGTGTGGTACGCGTGGATGCCGCGCCCGCCGATCGCGGCGAGCGTGTCGCCGACGAAGCCGGCCTCATTGAGGGTGTCCGTGTGGATGGCGACCTGGATGCCGGTCAGGTCGGCGACGGTCAGCGAGGCGTCGATGACGGCCGGGGTGGCTCCCCAGTCCTCGTGCAGCTTCAGGCCCAGCGCACCGCCGCGGATCTGCGAGAGCATCGCCTCGTGCGAGACGGTGTTGCCCTTGCCGAGGAAACCCACGTTGACCGGGTAGTGCTCCATCGCCTCGAACATCCGGGCGAGGTGCCAGGGGCCCGGCGTCACCGTGGTCGCCTTGGAGCCCTCGGCCGGTCCGGTGCCGCCGCCGACCAGCGTGGTGATGCCGGCGGCCAGTGCCTCGTCCGCCTGCTGCGGACTGATGAAGTGCACGTGCGCGTCGATCGCGCCGGCGGTCAGGATCCGCCCGTTGCCCGCGATCACCTCGGTCTCCGGGCCGATGACCAGTTCGGGGTGCACCCCGTCCATCGTGTCGGGGTTGCCGGCCTTGCCGATCCCGGTGATCCGGCCGTCCCTGATACCGATGTCGGCCTTGACGATCCCCCAGTGGTCGACGACGACCGCACCGGTGATCACAGTGTCGGGGGTGCCGTCCGCGCGCGTGGCCCGCGACTGGCCCATGGATTCGCGGATGACCTTGCCGCCGCCGAAGACCGCCTCGTCGCCGGCGCGGCCGGGGCCGCCCGAGCGGTCCTCCTCGATCTCGATCAGCAGGTCGGTGTCGGCGAGCCGGATCCGGTCGCCGGTGGTCGGGCCGAACAGGTCGGCGTAGGCGGCGCGGGAGATCTCAGGCATCGAGGGCGCCTCCTGTCTCCCCGCGCAGACCCGGCACGATGCGGGCGCCGGCGATCGGGACGAGTTCGACCTCGACGGGGAGGCCGGGTTCGAAGCGCACAGCGGTGCCGGCGGCGACGTTCAGCCGCCTGCCGTGTGCGGCGGCGCGGTCGAACTCCAGGCCGGGGTTGGCCTCGGCGAAGTGGTAGTGGGAGCCGACCTGGACGGGCCGGTCGGCGGCGTTGAGCACGGTGAGCCGGGTGACCTCGCGGCCCTCGTTGCAGACGACAGGGTCCTCGGCGAACAGGATCTCTCCGGGAATCACAGCCGCCCCCGTCAGACGATCGGCTCGTGGACGGTGACGAGCTTGGTGCCGTCCGGGAAGGTGGCCTCGACCTGGACGTCGTGGATCATCTCGGGGACGCCCGTCATGACGTCGTCCCTGGTGAGGAGCGTGCGGCCGGAGGCCATGAGTTCGGCGACGGTACGTCCGTCCCGCGCGCCTTCGAGGATGTGCGACGTGATGATCGCGACCGCCTCGGGGTGATTGAGCTTCAAACCCCGGGCCCGCCGCTTCTCGGCGACGTCGGCCGCCACATGGATCAGCAGCCGCTCTTGCTCGTGCGGGGTCAGTTGCATGTCCCACCTCACAGTCCTCGCTCCGGACCGTGCGGGGTCCGAGTGCCGCAGCCGCCACGGCAGGGACAGATGTAACACATGATCAAATGGGGAGATCTCGCTCAATCAGCGCACGGAAACCTGTGGTGGCGTGGATCTGCAGGGTCAGTTCGCCGGAGTTTCAGCGGCGTTGGCCAGACCTTGATCACTTCATGACCGTTTCCTGGGCTCCGCCATACCGTGAGCGCGCCCACCGGGCCGCCGGAGCCCCTGGGCCACCCTTCGCCGCTCACCGCCGGCGGAGTACGGCGCCGCGGCCGAACACGGTCACCGCCCGGCCCGGATGCGGACGCCGTCCGTCGACGGCGGTGCCGGCGTCACCGGACGGCCGCATTGCGCGCGTCGCCGGACGGCCGTGGTGTGCGCGCCGCCGACCCGCATGCGGATCATGAGTCGTGGGACCCGCGGTGCTCGGCCGCGATGCCGAAGCGCCGCCGTTCACGGGGTGCACCTTCGGCTTCGCGGACGCTGGAGACGGAGCTGACCACCTGCTCGTCGGCGGGCTCGGGGAGTTCTTCGAGCCGCTCCAGGTCGGCGGCGGAGACGAGGGCGACGAGGGGCTTGCCGTGGCGCGTGACGACGACGCGTTCACCGCCGTAGACGACCCGGTTGATCAGGTCGGCGAGTTCAGCCCTGGCTTGCGTCACCGGAATCTCGTAGGCCATGCCCCCAGTTTACGGGGCTCCCCCGGGCATCTTCCTGGGCCGCGCACGCCTGCGTGCGCGGCGTTCCCACCCGCCCACTCCGTACGTCCTGTACATTTTTTACAGAGAGTCTTCGCCGGAAGCGGCCACGCCGCGAGGAGGGGTACGTCATGATCCGACCGTCCGCCCGCCACGTCCTGCCCGAGTTCACCGAGCGCACCGGAAACGGCCTGCGCACGCTCGATCCGTACTCGAAACTCCTCCAGGAACGGATCGTCCTGCTGGGCACGCCGATCGACGACGCCGCGGCGAACGACGTGACGGCGCAGCTCATGCACCTCGAACACGACGCGCCGGACCGGGACATCTCGCTGTACGTCAATTCCCCCGGCGGCTCGTTCAGCGCGATGACGGCGATCTACGACACCATGCAGTACCTCACCTGCGACGTGGAGACCGTCTGCCTGGGGCAGGCCGGCGCCTCGGCGGCCGTGCTGCTCGCGGCCGGCGCACCCGGCAAGCGGCTCGCCCTGCCGGGCGCGCGGCTGCTGCTCCAGCAGCCGTCGCTGCCCCAGCCGGCGCACGGGCAGCCCAGCGACCTCCTCATCGAGGCCGGGGAACTGACCCGCGTCCGCGCCCTCCAGGAGCAGCTGCTGACCCGCCACACCGGACGCACCCCGGAGCAGGTCCACGCGGACCTGGAACGGGATCTGGTCCTGGACGCCCGAGGCGCGGTGCAGTACGGACTGGTGGACCGCATCGTCCACAGCCGCGGGGCCGCGCGCACGCCGGACGCCGGGTGAGCCGCGGGTGCTGCCGCCGGAGCTGCCGCCGCTGCCCTCCCTGACCCGCGCCGAGGGCGAACTGATCGACCGTTACCTCCGAGCGGTCGACCTGCTGGGCCGGATCAACCCGGCGCACGGCGCGGACACCTACCCCGCGCTGCGGGCCGCCCAGGCGCTGGCGCGCACGGCGGTCGAACTGCGGGACGCGCTGGCCCTGATGCACCGGCGGGGCGAGACCGAGCTGCACGCGGCCACGCTGGCGCGGGCGCTGCGGGTGCTGGACGGCGAGCGCCGCAGCGCCCGGGTGGTCCTGCCGCCGGACGACAGGAGGTGATCCGGGGCTCCCCGGGCCCCCGTGGTCAGCCGAGCCGGCGAAACGCCTGGGGCCCGGATGAAACGGCCCAACCGGCTTACCCCTGTTCGGTGTAGAGGGGTGCCTCTTTTCGGGACCGGGACGGTTGCACGGGGCGCGAGGCAGACAGCGCCGCCGAAGCGCTCCCGTGCTGGTCCGAGGGCTCGTCGGCGTTTCGGCCACGGACGAAATGGACCACCGTCCGCCCAAACGGGTGAGTGATGAGCAAAGACACACGTCGCCGATTCCATTGGGATTTTCCGACAGTTGTGAGTGAAGATCCCTGTCTGACGACAAGCCCCCGCCACCGCGGCGGGGCGGTCCGGGCGGACGCCGAGTCCTGCCGCCGCCCGGATGCCCGGTCGACAGGAGTGGATCGGCAGGAGTGGAGGACCCAGGCAAGACGGGTCGCCGGAGCGGACGCGGGTCCGTTCCGAGCAGCCCTTGGGGTGAAGCCGTGGCGACACGGCCGGGCAACTTCGCCAGCCCGAATCCGACAGGTCATCCTTCACAGGCGGCTGACGAAGGGTTGCGCATGACTGCGCTCAATCGTGTCCCATCGCTGATGGCGCGGGCCGGTACGGCCTCGGCGCTCACCCTCGCCGCCGTGGGCGGCTCGATCGTGGCCCCTGGCCTGGCACCCGAGGCAGAGGCCGCCGCCATGGGAGCCAGAGCCCTCAAGGTCGCGGCATCCAAGAAGGGTGCCCCGTACAAGTGGGGAGCCACCGGCCCGCGCAGGTTCGACTGCTCCGGGCTCACGCTGTACTCGTTCAAGAAGGCGGGCAAGGCCCTGCCGCGTACGGCGGCCCAGCAGTACAACAAGACGCGCCACATCTCGGTCAAGAACCGCAAGGCCGGAGACCTCGTGTTCTTCCATTCGGGTTTCGGCGTCTACCACGTCGGCATCTACGC
The DNA here is from genome assembly GCF_042871185.1 of Streptomyces sp. NPDC006012. Lineage (NCBI taxonomy): Bacteria > Bacillati > Actinomycetota > Actinomycetes > Kitasatosporales > Streptomycetaceae > Streptomyces > Streptomyces sp. NPDC006012. The sequence continues at coordinate 12,152 of NZ_JBIAIE010000006.1, read as the reverse complement.
CGGCAAAGGGAAGATCTGGCACGCTCCGAAGACCGGGGACGTGGTCCGGCTGGAGAAGATCTGGACCAGGAGGGTCTGGTATGGACGGGTGAACTGACCGGCCGGAGGGGATGCCGGGCCCTGATGTGCCGTCATCTCTGCGGCGCCCGCTTACGTCTGACCGGGCATCACGGCAGCAGGCGCTCCGAGGGCAGGGCCGCGCCGAGAGTCGTCAGGGCCGGCCCTGCGCCCACGGCGCGGGCCCGCGCGACCCGGGGTTCGCGCCGCGGTGGCTCGGCACGCTCCCGGCGGCCGAAAACGTCTGCCGCCCCGGTGCTCGCCGCGTTCCGCCGGCTCCGTCTTGGCGTGAAGCCCCTGCCCGCCACAGGCGTGAACGCTACGGTTCCTGCTGCCCCACCGCCGTCACCGGCTGGGCCGGCACGGTACAGGGCAACTCGACGGAGATGGTCTTGCCGCCCTCGCGGGTGGGGCGGACGTGCAGCTTGCCGCCGCATTCGGCGGTGAGCCAGCGGATGATGACCATGCCGCGGCCGTTGTCCTGCTGAACGGCCGCGGGAAGTCTCTTCGGGAAACGCGGATGGCTGTCGGTGACACCGATGCGCAGGCGTCGGTCCCGGTCGAACACCAGGTCCACCGTGAAGGTGGGCGACTGGCCGAAAGTGTGCTGTACGGCGTTGGTGGCGAGTTCGGAGACGATGAGCCGGACCGTGTCGCCGATGTCCGTGTCCGGCGCCATGCCCCACTCCGCGAGGGTGCCCATCACATGGGAGCGGGCGGCGGAGACCGAGGCGGGGTCGCTCGGCAGAGTGACGGATGCTTCCAGATGGTCTGCCATGGCGATCTCGCCCCTTTCCCACGGGACCGCAGTCCGACATGGAGCGGATGGTTCGAGTACGGTCCCGGACTGGTGCTTCGTCGCCAGACTGCCATTATTGCGCCGGTCACGAGGGGCGATCCACCAAGATATGCATATATCTGTCGCTCGAAGCGGTGAACTCTGCGACGGCAGACCGTATTTGGGCGGCTCGGAAGGAGTAAGGAGTAGCCCATGCAGAACGGTCCCGCGGTGCGCCGCAGGAAACTGGGCGCCGAACTGCGCGCCCTGCGCACCGGCACGGGTCTCACGAGCGGTGAGGCGGCCCGACTGGTGGGCTGGCACCAGTCGAAGGTGAGTCGCGTCGAGACGGGCGCCAGCGGCGTGAAGCCGACCGACGTGCGCTTATTGCTCGATGCCTACGGCGTGACGGACATCCAGTTGCGCGAGTTGCTCCTGATTCTGGCGGGATCCGAGGACGCCGGCGGCCGGCACCACTGGTGGCATGCCTACCGCGGGGTACTGCCGCCCACCTACCGGGACTTCATCAGCCTGGAGTCGCAGGCCAGCCGGATGCGCACGCTGGAGACGGCGGTGGTCCCGGGGTTGCTGCAGACGCCCGAGTACGCCCGTGCGGTGACCCGGGCCGCGGTGGAGGGCCTCGCCGAGGACCGGCTGGACACGCTGGTGGAGGTGCGGCTCGCCCGGCAGGACGTGCTGCGCTCGCAGCCGCCACTGGAGCTGAGCGCCGTCCTGGACGAGGCAGTGCTGCGCCGCGAGGTCGGCGGTCCGGACGTCATGGCCCGGCAGTTGGAACGGCTCATGGAGGCGGCACGCCTGCCCCAGGTCAGGCTTCAGGTGCTGCCGCTCGCCGCCGGAGCACACATCGGCATCACCGGCCCTTTCGTTATCTTCTCATTTCCGAACACATCTGATCTGGATGTTGTTGTTCTCGACCATTTGACGAGTAGCCTCTACCTCGAACGGAAAGAAGACCTCCAGGCATACACAGAGGCCTTCAACACCCTTCAGTTCCACGCTCTTTCACCCGAGGACTCGTTGGATTACATCGCCGGGATAGGTGACGGCGCGTAAGGAGGCACCATGACCGCACTGCCTCGGAACGTACCTTCCGCTTCCGAACTCTCCGCTGTGCACTGGCTGCGCAGCAGCTACAGCACGGGAGCCAACAACTGCGTGGAGACGGCCCGGCCGTGCTCCGGTCCCTGGACCGGGCTGCTCGCCGTGCGCGACTCCAAGGACCCGACCGGACCCGCGCTGCTCTTCTCCCCCGGGAGCTGGGCTGGTTTCGTCGCCGCGCTGCGTTGATCCCCGCACCCCACTGTCCGATCAGTTCCTGACCGCTTCCGATCGTTTCCGCCCTGGCGGAGCACGGCCGTGTCACGCCGACTCATGGTCGCGCCTCGCCGATCACCCGGACAGCGCATGCGATCTCCGCCCCGGAGAGGTCCGCACGAGCGGTCAGCCTGAGCCGTGAAACGCCGTCGGGCACGGAAGGAGGACGGAAACAGCCCACGGCCAGGCCCGCCGCACGGCAGTCCGCCGCCCAGCGGACGGCGCCCTCCGGGGACGGCGCACGCACGGAGACGACCGCGGCGTCCGGGCGTACTGCCGCAAGACCCGTCGCGGTCAGCCGTGCGTACAGCTCGGCGGCGACCGCACGCGCGCGTGCGGCCCGTGCGGGTTCGCGCCGCAGCAGGCGCAGGGCCGCGAGTGCCGCGCCCGCCGCCGCGGGCGCGAGGCCCGTGTCGAAGATGAACGTACGGGCCGCGTTGACCAGATGGTCGATCACCCGCGCGGGACCGAGCACGGCGCCGCCCTGGCTGCCCAGTGACTTGGACAGCGTGATCGTGGCGACGACGTCGTCGGCGCCTGAGAGACCGGCAGCGTCCGGGGCTCCCCGGCCGCCCTCCCCCAGCACGCCGAAGCCGTGGGCGTCGTCCATGAGCAGCCCCGCGCCGCCCTCCCGGCACACCTCGGCGAGGTCGGCGAGCGGCGCGGCGTCCCCGTCGACCGAGAAGACCGTGTCGGAGACGACGAGCGCGGGCCCCGTGTGCGTGTCCAGCGCCTTGCGCACCCCGTCCGGGTCGGCGTGTGCGACGACCTGGGTGACACCGCGCGCCAGCCGGCAGCCGTCGATGAGGGAGGCGTGGTTGCCCGCGTCGGAGACGATCAGGGAGCCGTGCGGCGCCAGCGCGGTGACCGCGGCGAGGTTGGCGGCGTATCCGGAGGAGAAGACCAGGGCCGCCTCGAAACCGCAGAAGGCGGCCAGCTCACGCTCCAGTTCGGTATGCAGCTCCGTGGTGCCGGTGACCAGCCGGGAGCCGGTGGCGCCGCCGCCCCAGGCCTGCGCCGCGGCGGCGGCGCCCGCGACGACCTCCGGGTGGCGGGCAAGGCCCAGGTAGTCGTTGCCCGCGAGGTCGAGGAGAGACGAGTCGGCGGGGCGGGGCCGCAGGGTGCGGACCAGTCCGGCACGGCGGCGCAGTTCCGCCTGCTCGTCGATCCAGCCGAACGTCATGGCTCCTCCGGTGATTTTGTAGGCAGTGGACAGACACTAGCCGGACGATCAGTCACCCAGTGTGTGGCAATACCCATACATCGAATGGCCTCCGTTGTATGAACCCTCCTTGGCCCGGGGTGCCGCCACAGGGCAGGATCGGGTCTCATGGACCTCCTGAACACGCTGGTGGACAAGGGCCTGCGGCGCGAGCCGCCGACCCGCGAAGAGGCGCTCGCCGTGCTCGCCACCACCGACGACGACCTGCTCGACGTGGTGGCCGCGGCCGGCAAGGTGCGCCGGCACTGGTTCGGCCGGCGCGTCAAACTCAACTACCTGGTCAACCTCAAGTCGGGGCTGTGTCCCGAGGACTGCTCGTACTGCTCGCAGCGGCTGGGCTCGACGGCCGGCATCCTGAAGTACACCTGGCTGGGGGCCGACGAGGCGTCCGAGGCCGCCGCCGCGGGTCTGGCCGGCGGCGCCAAACGGGTCTGCCTGGTGGCCAGCGGCCGGGGCCCCACGGACCGGGACGTGGACCGGGTCTCCGAGACGATCAGGACGATCAAGGAACGGAACGAGGGCGTCGAGGTCTGCGCCTGCCTGGGCCTGCTCTCCGACGGCCAGGCCGAGCGGCTGCGCGCGGCCGGCGCCGACGCCTACAACCACAACCTCAACACCTCCGAGGAAACGTACGCGGACATCACGACGACGCACACGTACGCCGATCGGGTGGACACGGTGCGCAGGGCACACGCCGCGGGACTGTCCCCGTGCTCCGGTCTGATCGCGGGCATGGGCGAGAGCGACGCGGACCTGGTCGACGTGGTGTTCGCGCTGCGCGCGCTGGACCCGGACTCGGTGCCGGTGAACTTCCTGATCCCGTTCGAGGGCACCCCGCTCGCCAAGGAGTGGAACCTGACACCGCAGCACTGTCTGCGCGTCCTCGCGATGGTCCGGTTCGTCTGCCCGGACGTCGAGGTCCGGGTCTCGGGCGGACGCGAGGTGCACCTGCGCACCCTTCAGCCGCTCGCGCTGCATCTGGCCAACTCCCTCTTCCTGGGCGACTACCTCACCAGTGAGGGCCAGGCGGGCAAGGCCGATCTGGAGATGATCGCGGACGCCGGGTTCGTGGTGGAGAGCGCCGGGGAGGTGACGCTGCCCGAGCACCGGGCGGCGCGCGCGGAAGCGGGCCGCGGTGCCGAGGGGGGCGGTGGCGGCTGCGGGACGCAGGACGACGGAACCTGCGGGGCACATGACGACCGTGGAGCGTGCGGGACGCACGAGGGCGGTGCAGCCTGCGGGACGCACGAGGACGGCGGAGTCTGCGGTTCCGCCGCCGCGCCCGCGCCACGGGGGCACGAACCCCGTACCGACCTGGTGGCGGTCCGCCGCCGGGGCGCCGGAACGGACCTGGCACCCAATGCCTGACCTCGGCCTCCCGGAACTGCTGGAGCTGGACCGGCGGCACGTCTGGCATCCGTACGGCCCGATGCCCGGGCGTGGCCGGCCGCTCGTCGTGGAGTCGGCGAGCGGGGTGCGACTGCGTCTGGCCGACGGCTCGGGCGAGTTGGTCGACGGCATGTCGTCCTGGTGGTCGGCGATCCACGGCTACAACCACCCGGTGCTCAACGAGGCCGCGCGGAGCCAGCTGGACCGGATGAGCCACGTGATGTTCGGCGGGCTCACCCACGAGCCGGCCGTCCGGCTCGCAAAGCTCCTTGTCGACATGTCCCCTGACTCTCTGGAGCATGTCTTCCTCGCCGACTCCGGCTCGGTGTCCGTCGAGGTCGCGGTCAAGATGTGCCTGCAGTACTGGCGCTCGACCGGCCGTCCGCGCAAGCAGCGGCTGCTGACCTGGCGGGGCGGCTACCACGGCGACACCTGGCAGCCGATGTCCGTGTGCGACCCCGAGGGCGGGATGCACGGACTGTGGAGCGGGGTGCTGCCCATCCAGGTCTTCGCGGACCCGCCGCCGGCCGAGTACGAGGAGGCGTACGCCGAGCAGTTGCGTGAGCTGATCGGGCGGCACGCGGACGAGCTGGCCGCCGTGATCGTGGAACCGGTCGTGCAGGGCGCGGGCGGGATGCGGTTCCACTCCCCCCGGTACCTGCGGGTGCTGCGCGAGGCGTGCGACGCGCACGACGTGCTGCTGGTGTTCGACGAGATCGCGACCGGATTCGGCCGGACGGGCGCGCTGTTCGCCGCGGAGCACGCCGCGGTGACACCGGATGTCATGTGCGTGGGCAAGGCGCTGACCGGCGGGTATCTGACGATGTCGGCAACGCTGTGCACCTCCCGGGTGGCCGACGGGATCTCCCGCGGTGAGGTCCCGGTGCTCGCCCACGGGCCCACGTTCATGGGCAATCCGCTGGCCGCGGCCGTGGCCTGTGCGTCGATCGAGCTGCTGCTCGGACAGGACTGGCGCGCGGAGGTGCAGCGGATCGAGACGGGCCTGCGGGCCGGACTCGCGCCGGCCGCGGGGCTGCCCGGGGTACGTGACGTACGGGTCCTGGGCGCCATCGGGGTGGTCCAGCTGGACCACGAGGTGGACTTGGCCGCGGCGACCGACGCGGCCGTGCGCGCGGGTGTGTGGCTGCGGCCGTTCCGTGACCTGGTCTACACGATGCCGCCGTACGTCACCGGTGACGCGGACGTGGCCCGGATCGGACGCGCGGTGTGCGCGGCGGCGCGGGAAGGATGACATGCAGATACTGGTGATCACGGGCACGGGCACCGAGGTCGGCAAGACGGTCACGACCGCGGCGGTGGCCGCCGCCGCGGTCGCGGCCGGCCGTTCGGTGGCCGTTCTCAAGGCCGCGCAGACGGGGGTGGGTCCGGGCGAGCGCGGCGACGCGGACGAGGTGGCCCGGCTCGCGGGTGCGGTGACCACCGCCGAACTGGCCCGCTATCCGGAGCCGTTGGCGCCGGGCACGGCGGCCCGGCGGGCGCAGCTGCCCCCCGTGCATCCGCACGAGGTCGCCGAGGCCGCCGCCAAGCTGGCCACCGGGCACGATCTGGTGCTGGTCGAGGGGGCGGGCGGACTGCTCGTGCGATTCGACCCGGCGGGCGGCACCCTGGCGGACGCGGCCGAGCTGCTGGACGCGCCGGTGCTGGTAATCGCCCCGGCCGGTCTCGGCACCCTCAACAGCACCGAGCTGACGGCACGTGAGCTGCGCCGCCGCGGGGTCGAGTTGCTGGGTGTGGTGATCGGCAGCTGGCCCCGGGCCGCCGATCTCGCCTCGCGGTGCAACCTCGCCGACCTGCCGGAGGTCGCCGACACGCCGCTGCTCGGCGCCCTGCCCGCGGGAGCCGGCGCGCTGCCGCCGGCCGGGTTCCGCTTGGCGGCGCCGACCTGGCTGGCCCCGCGCCTGGGCGGCACCTGGGACGCGGAGGCGTTCCGCACCCGGGAGGCACCCCCGGGGCCCGGTGTGCCAGGTGACCTCACGTGACCTGGTCGGAACGCCCGCGGAAGCGGAAAGTGCCGTTCCCGTCCGCCTGGAACAAGAAGTACAGCGAGGCGGTCGGCTCCAGAGAGGTGCCGGTGGTGAACCTGAGCGGTTTCGCGACGCCCTGGTAGGCGCCGTCGAAGAGGCGCTCGGTCACGGCGCCCGGTTCGACGGCGCCCGCCGCGCCCAGCTTCTCCAGCGCGCGGGCGATGAGTCCCACCGCGTCGTACGCCTCCGGGGACCAGCGCCCCGGGGCCGTGCCGTACGTGTCGCGGTAGGCGGTCCTGAAAGTGCCGGACACCCGGGCGGGATCGGTGAAGGGGGTGGCGAACACCCAGTCACGGCCGGCGGTTGCGGCCTGCTCAAGGAAGTCCGGGGTCATGATGTGCCAGGTGCCCAGGCGCGGTCCGGTGAAGCCCGCCGCCGCCAGTGCGCGGGCGCAGCGTGCGGCGCGTTCCGGCGAGGTACCGCTGAAGACGACGGCCTGCGCCTTGGCCGCGAGCGCTGCGCGGACGGCGGGAGCGAAGTCGTCGCGGCCGGCCGCCACGGAGTGGACCTCGGTCGTGCCGCCGTTCGGCGGGGCCTGTACCAGCAGGTCGGTGAGCGGCTGCCCGGCTTCGCCCGCGGCCCGGTCGTCGATGACGGCGGTGCGGTCGACCGGACGCACGCCGGTCAGATACGCGGCCAGCGGCAGCGCCAGAAAGTGCTCGGGCCCCCGGGTGACCCGCAGCGTCGGCAGCTTCGTCGCCGACAGCCGGTCGTCGTCGACGGAGATCAGCACCATGGCCGTACGGGACTGCTGGTAGAGCGGGCCCGCGGCGAGCGCCGCGGCGGGCGTGCCGGGACCGAGGACCGCACTCGCCTTCTTCTCGACGAACCGCCGGGCCGCCCGCACGGCGGGGGCCGCCTGGCCCCGGTCGTCGACGCTGTCGAGGGCGAGTTCGAAGGTGATGCCCGCGCGCTTGTTGTGTTCCTCGACGGCGAGCCGCGCGCCGCGCTCCTGCGCCCGGCCGGCCGGGCCGCTGAGGTCGGCCTGGAAGCCGAGGGTGTGCACGGGAAGCGCGCCGCCCGGCCGCCCTCGCCAGGGCGCCACATAGGCCGTGATCCCGCCGCCGACGGCGACCGCGGAGGCCGCCGCGCCGCCGATCAGCAGGAACCGCCGGCGGTTCGGCAGGCGGACGTCCGGTGGGCCGGCCGGCGTCGGATCGGCGGCCGGCCCGTCGTCCGCCGGCTGCCGCGCGGGGCGCTCGGGGGTGGGCACGTCCAGCGCTCGCGCGGAGCGTTCGGCAACCACCCGCAGGAGCGCGGGCGGCAGCCAGTGCTCCGTCCGTTCCTCGGGCATCGCCCGCGCGAGCGGGATCCGCGGATCGCGCAGCGCAGCGCCGACCTGCGCGGCCGTCGGCCGCCCGGCCGGGTCCTTGGCCAGGCACGACCCGATCAGCGGCCGCAGCTCACCGGGGACGTCCGCCAGGTCGGGTTCCTCGTGCACGGTGCGGAAGAGGACACCCGCCGGGTTGCCCGTGCCGAACGGGCGGCGGCCCGAGGCGGTGTACGCGAGGACGCAGCCCAGCGAGAAGACGTCGCTGGGCGGGCCGACCTCGTCGGCGCGGGCCTGGGCCTGCTCCGGAGCGAGGAAGCCGGGCGTGCCGACGACGGCGTCGGGCGCGGTGAGCGCGGTGGCACCCCCGGCCTGCGCGATGCCGAAGTCGATGAGGCGGGGTCCGTCGAGGGCGAGCAGGACGTTGGCCGGCTTCACGTCGCGGTGCACGACTCCCGCCGCGTGGACGGCGGTGAGCGCGTCGGCCAGCCGGGAGCCCAGGATCCGCACGGCGGCGACGGGCAGCGCCCCGTGCCCGTCGACCGCCTCGACCAGCGACGGTCCGGGCACGAACTCGGTGGCCAGCCACGGCTCCCGGGCCTGGGTGTCGGCGGCCACGACCGGCACCAGCCAGGGTCCGGCCAGACCGCGGACCGCCGTCACCTCGCGCCGGAAGCGGGCACGGAAGGCCGGGTCCGCGGCGTACTCGGCGCGGATCGACTTGATCGCGACGAGCGCACCGCCCGGCGTACGGGCGAGGTGGACGACTCCCATGCCGCCCGAGCCGAGCCGGGCCAGCAGCCGGTGCCCGCCGATGTCCTCGGGGTCGTCGGCCGTCAGCGGCCGCATCAGAAGTCGACCTTGCCCAGGTAGGAGTACCGGCCGCCCTTCACCTCGTAGCGGAAGCTGGCGTACCCCTTGAGCCACCGGTATGTCCCGTCGAACGCGTACGTCCGGACGAGTCCCTGGTAGGTGCGCTTCACCAGCAGGTCGTAGAGCGTGTTCCGGGAGGGACGGCCGCCCGCCTCGGTGAGCCGGGTGATGACCATGCGGGCTACGTCGTACGCCTCGGCCGCCCAGTACGGGGGCGCGGAGCCGTAGCGCCTGCGATATGCGGTGGCGAAGCCGCGGACGGGCGCCGCCGACGGGGCGATGTACGGGGCGAAGGTCTGCCAGCCGTCGGCGGCGGGGCCCGCGCCGGCAAGGAACCGCGGGCCGGCGGCCGGGTAGCCGAGCACCCGCAGGCCCTTGAAACCGGTCTGTACGAGGGCGCGTGCGACGGCCGCGGCGCGGTCGGGGGTGCCGGTGTAGACGAGGGCGTCCGGACCCTGCGCGACCATCTCGGTGACCACCGGGGCGAGTTCCTCGGCCAGCCTCGGCACGACGCGCGGCCGGCCGGCGATCTTGAAGACGCCGAGGTTCTGGAACATCGTGTGGCCGAGTTGGAAGGCGGGGACACCGCCGTCGCGGTCGACCAGCACGCTGACGCGCCGGGCGCCCTGGGCGTGCAGGGAGTAGACGGCCGAGCCAGGCAGGGACTCGTAGCTGGGGACGGCCTGGAGGAAGTGCCGGGGCTGCGCGGTGCCGTACCCGCTCTGCGCGGAGGAGGCGGTGAGCTGGGGGACGAGCTGGGCGTCATAGCTGCCGAGGCTCGCGCCGGTGGTCTCGTCGCCGGTCGAGCCGATGACGGCGAGCAGGTCGCGGTCGGCGGCGAGAGCGCGGGCCACCTGGACGGCGCGGGCCGCGTCGCCCCGGTCGTCGGCGGTCTTCAGGGTGAGCGTGAAGGCTTTGTCCTGCCGGGCGTTGAACTGCTCGACGGCCAGCCGTACCGCACGTTCCTGAGCCTGTCCGACGGTCCTCTGCGGGCCGGTCAGGTCGGCCTGCACGCCGAGGATCCAGCGGCGGGCGCCGGTCGAGCCCCCGGACGCGGTGCCGTCGTCGCGCCGGGCGGCCCAGAGGGCACCGCCGCCCCCGGCGGCCGCCAGCAGGGCCGCGCCGCCGAGCAGGAGGAATCGGCGGCGGCCGGCGGGAGACGGCGGCGTGGGCGTGCCGCCGGGAACCTCCGTCGGCTGCCCGTCCCCCGTGTCGAGGGTGGTCGCCTCGATGTCCGGCAGGGCGAGCAGCGCGGCACAGCGGTCCGCGATCAGGCGTACGACGGCGTCGGGCAGCCAGTCGGCGGTGTCCTTGGGTGTCTCCTCGGCGAGCGTCTCGTCCACCGCACGGGCGGTGGGCCGGGCGGCCGGGTCCTTGGCAAGGCAGCGCTGCAGGAGTGCGCGGGTGTCGTCGGGAACACCGTCGAGGTCGGGCTCGTCGTGCACGGTGCGGTACAGAAGGGCGTCCACGGCACCGGTGCCGAAGGGCGGCCGGCCGGTGGCGGCGTAGGACAGGAGACAGCCCAGGGCGAAGACGTCGCTGGCGGGCGAGGCGGGCTGCGTCTGGGCCTGCTCCGGAGCGAGGAAGCCCGGCGTGCCGACGACCATGTCGGCAGAGGTGAGCGCCGTCTCCTCGGTGGCCCGGGCGATGCCGAAGTCGATGAGGCGGGGGCCGTCGACGGCGAGCAGGACGTTGCCGGGCTTGACGTCGCGGTGGACGAGCCCCGCGGCGTGCACGGCGGTCAGGGCGCGGGCCAGCATCCGCCCGAGGACGCGCACCCCGCGCGGGGGCAGCGGGCCGCAGGCGGCGACGGCCTCGGCGAGCGAGGGGCCGGGTACGAAGGCGGTGGCGAGCCACGGCGCGGGCGCGTCCGGATCGGCGCCGGTGACCGGTACGGCCCAGGGGCTGTCCACGCGCCGGGCGGCGGCGACCTCGCGGCGGAAACGCGCCCGGAACTCGGACTGGTCGGCGTACTCGGGCAGGATCACCTTGACGGCGGCCAGTTCCCCCGATTCGGCCCGGCCGAGATAGACGACGCCCATGCCGCCCGCGCCGAGCCGGGCGAGCAGCCGGTGCCCGCCGATGCGGGCCGGGTCGGCGGGAGTGAGCTTCTCGGTCATCGGCTGCCGTCCTTCGCACCGGCGCGGGGCCGTGCCGTGTCGCCTTCGAGCGCGGCCTTGAGCTTGGTGCGCATCCAGGAGTGCGGATCCCGCAGCCGGTCGAACAGATCGGCCTTGGACCAGCCCTTGGCGCCCTTGGCGGAGACGGCGAGGGTGACCTGTCCGATGCGGGTCTGCTCCCAGAGATACGGGAAGGGGCCGCCGGACTCGGCGTTCGTGTACTCGCCCGTCTCGGTGAGGACGTCGTCGGCGTATTCGTTGCCGAAGTCGCCGTAGGCGTCGGGGACGTCCGTCAGGGAGGTGAGTATCTCGTCGGAGCGCGGTTTCTGCGAGGGGCAGCGCATCATCTCCTCAAGGACTTCGGAGTTCTCCCAGTCGGCCTGCTCGGGGGTGCGGTGCACCGTGACGACGGCGCTCAGCAGGAGCCGCCCCCTCGTGCCGCTCGCCGGTATCGCGTAGGAGCGGGTTGAGGTGGCGAGGACGCCCTTCGGGAGCGCCCGCTGCTGCCAGACGCAGTCCTCCCCGAGGACCGCCCAGCGCCGGGGGTCGCTCTCGTACGGGGTGCGGCGGACGGCGCCGCTGCCGAAGGCGTCGGGGGCCGGGATGACGTCCCCGATCAGCGCGACGGCCTGGGCCTTCGTCGTCGGCACCCGGACAGGGTCCACGACGGCCGTCCTGGACGGGCCGGGTGTCGTTGCGGCACCCCTCTTCTTCGTGGGCGACGCCCCCGTCTGATCGCCGCTTTCGGATGTACAGCCGACAACCGTCAGACCGCACACCGCGACGGCGCAGCCGAGGCGCACCGCATGCCTGATCACGACCACGAACCCCCTTGGAACAACCGGTCACCGAGCGTGCGCCGTGATGCTAAGCGTTGACGTGCTCCCTGGCCTGAAGTCCAGGGATTCCGGCCTGGGTCGTTGGACCCTTCCGGGGGCTTCCTGCTTCAACGCGCTGTGCGGGCACGGGTGCCCGTCTGTTGAGTCGGCACGGAGCGCGGTGCTGGTGTTACCACCGGTCCGTTTCTCCATGCCGCTCGCCGAACCCGGCGTGCGAGTCTCCC